>JAQBPA010000229.1 GCA_028287765.1 Bacteriovoracaceae bacterium | reverse complement strand
GCGGACAAAATCAAATCGAAAACCTCATCACCCTCTGCAGTGCCCATCACCGGTTCTACCACACGCAAACACCCCATCGAAGTTTCTTGGCACCCCAATTCAAAACGGGAAATCGGTGCTGACATTCGTCAGGGTGTCGGCCCCGATTTTCCCCACCTGATGGAACTCCTCCGACCACGCGGACATCAAATCTTGCCCAAAACCTTTCAATGCTAGTAAAAAGTAATCATGGGTAAATTCACCGCACTCGAAAAAGCGCAGCTCACGAAAAACTGGTCGCTGGAAGAACAATCGGCGCTTGCGCATTTTTTGAAAGAGCTTCGAGTTGAAGAGAAAGAAACCGTGTTTTTGGGAAAATCTGGAGAACGGATGCTCTACTTTATTGAAAGCGGGGCGGTTCGGCTTGCGTTTGAAGGTACGGAGGTTGATCTGCATGAAGGTGACTCATTTGCTGAAATGTCGATTGTTCATGCGACCCATAAAATTGTGAGTGCGTTTGCTTTGAAAGACTGTGTTTTTTGGGTTCTGCCATTTCAAAAATGGGAAGATATGAAACGTGCGGCTCCTATGATTTCATTAAAGCTTATCGAAAGTATTTGTCAGAAAATGGCGCAACTTCTTAATAATAATTTTCAGCCACATCAAGCGCTGGCTGAAAAATCTCAAAGCGCTTCTTCAAATCGACCTCCATCAAGTTTTGAATTTCAGTAGCGAGTGCATGTAGAGAGATCGTCACTCCTTCGTTTGCTAACGAGGTCATGATGGAAGATTCAAAATCGCATGGCCTTAGCTTTTGAAAATCCGCGAGATCATTTGAAACGTTAATCGCAAGGCCATGATAAGTAATCCAATGTCTGACTGCGATGCCAAGGCTTGCAATTTTCTTTTCTTCACCGTTTTTGTTTTTAATCCAAACACCAGTTGGGCCGAATCTTCCTGCCTCGAGTCCTAATTTCTTTAAATTATCCATCGTCACTTGTTCGATAAATCTTAAATATTCATGGAGGCCGCCTGGAAAACGGCCTGAATTTAATTTTAAAATCGGATAAATGACGAGTTGTCCGGGAGCATGAAGAGTTACATCTCCGCCTCGCTCGATTTCAAATAATGGCAAAGTCTTATCTAAAACATTTTCAGATTTAAAACGTCTGCCGGCAGTTAAAACTCTTTCGTGCTCACAAAAAATAATCGTTTCGGGAGATATTCCCTTCGATACGGCATCTACTCGATCTTTTTGAAATTCCCAAATATCCGAATAGCTAAGCTCTGGCTTTCCGAGGAATGAAATAAATTCTAGTTCTGAGGAGAACGCCATTCGTTAAAAATTCCTATGCGTGCCCAACCTGTGAAGTCGTACTTCCCTTTGCAACAGGTGCTGCCTTATGCCCTGCTTGATAAATATGAATTGCATGGTCGAAATAGGCGTCAGCCGCTTCCATAATCGCTTCGGGATATGTGGGATGCGTATGAATCGTGAGTGCGAGATCTTCAACACTAGCTCCCATTTCAATCGCAAGAGCCCCTTCGCCAATTAAATTTCCTGCATCCGGACCCACAATATGCATTCCAAGAAGATCATTCGTCTTCGGATTTCCAATAATTTTACAAAACCCTTCAGCCGAATTATTCGCAAGTGCTCGACCGAGAGCGGCAAACGGAAACTTACCTACTTTAACTTCAATATTTTTGGCCTTGGCTTCGCTTTCGGAAAGTCCGACGGAAGCAATTTCAGGACTTGTAAAAATGGCGGCTGGAATCACGCGATAATCCACAACTGAATTTTTATCGCCAGCAAGATGGGCTGCCACAATCAGGGCTTCGTGAGACGCCCTATGAGCGAGAGCTGGGCCGGGAGTACAATCACCAATCGCGTAAATATGTGGCACATTCGTCTGAAGTGATTTATTCACCGGAATAAATCCACGAGCATCCACTTGCACACCCGCTTTTTCGGGTGAAAGAAATTTAACAAACGGTCGTCTTCCAACGCTCACTAAACATACGTCTCCCTCGAAGCTCGCCGCTTTTCCGTCGCGGTCAGTTCCTTTTACAGAAACTTTTTTACCCTTCACTTCGGCGCCACTCACTTTGAATTTGGTTTGGATATTGACGCCTCGACTCGCGAGGGATTTTTCAACGACACGAACGAGATCCAAATCCGTTCCGGGAAGAAGCTGATCGGCATATTCGAGAACCGTGACCGAGGTTCCAATCATAGAATAAAAAGATCCAAGTTCAAGACCGATCACACCGCCGCCGATGAGAACTAAACTTTTTGGAAGGTCAGGCAAATTGAGAGCTTCTTTACTGGTTACGATCAGCTTTCCGTCCACAGTCACTCCGTTTAAATTCGCAGATTCAGAACCGGTCGCAATAACCACTTGATCGAACTCGATCAGTTCTTTTGTCTTTGAATCATTCATTGTCACTTCAAGTTGTTTGGGAGATTTGAATTCGGCTGTTCCCATAAAAACTTCGATGCCGTGACGTTTGCAAAGTCCACCGATTCCGCTCGTTAGTTTATTCACGACAGAATTTTTCCACGTATTTAGTTTTTTAAAATCGAGAGTGAGATCTTTGAAAGAAAATCCCATATCTTTTGCCGAATGGTTCATCGTATCGAACAAATGGGCCGCGTGAATTAAAGCTTTTGAAGGAATACATCCCCAATTTAAGCAAGTGCCCCCAAGATTATCTCGATCGATGATGGCTGTTTTTTTTCCGAGTTGCGCCAAGCGAATTGCACAAACATAACCGCCGGGTCCCGCACCAATGACTACTGCATCAAATTTTTTCATCTTCAGTTTTCCTTTTCTAAATGAATGCCATTCGAGCTGGATTTTCCATATACTCGCAAAATGTTTTTAAATAGCCCGCGGCAAGAGCGCCATCTACGATTCGATGATCACAAGTGATATTCGTATACATCATCGGACGTGAAACGATTAAATCGTGGCCGTTGATTTCTTTTACGACCGGTCGTTTTTTGATCTGAAACATTCCGAGAATGACGCTTTCGGGAAAATTAATAACGGGAGTCGCGTAAAGACCGCCGATATTACCCGGATTCGTAATCGTAATGGTTGAGCCCGTTAAATCTTGAAGACTTGCTTTTCCAGTTCTCGCGCGGTCCGCAACTTCTTTAATTTCTCTTCCGATTTCAAAGATGTCTTTTTTATCGCAATCGCGAACGACCGCGACCATGAGACCGTTATCCGTCTGAACAGAAATTCCAAAATGATAATAATGTTTAATCACGACTTCATTTTTTTCGGTGTCGAGTGACGAATTTAAAATAGGATATTTTTTAAGCGCGGCAATCGAGCCCTTGATAAAGAACGGAAGATAACTCAGTTTTACACCCAAATTATTTTTTTGAGCATAATCATTCGCCTCTTCGCGGAGTTTTATAATTTCTGTAAAGTCGCATTCATCAAAGTGAGTGAAGTGCACGGCTGTAAACATCGACTTCGAAAGATGATCTGCAATTTTTCTGCGGATACCAATAAAAGGAATTCTCTCTTCGAGTGCGGTTGATTGGGTGACGCGACTGGGAATGGATTGGCCCGAAACACTCAGATCAGTTCGAAGTACTCGACCTCTTTCGCCCGATCCGTGAACTTTTGAGAGATCCATACTGAGTTCTCGCGCCATTCTTCTGACTGCTGGAGAAGCAAGCACTCGTTCTGAGGAAGATTGAGCTGGTTTTGCTGCGACAGGAGTTGGTGCCTGAGAGGGAGCGGTCGCGGCCGCCTTTGGTGCTGGCGGAGTTGCCGCAGAAGCCTTGGGTGTTTCAACGGAAGCCGTGCCCGTTTCTTCGATATCAATAAGAGGGGCTCCCACTTTGGCCATCTCACCGGCTTTATAATAAAGTTTTTTAACAATACCGGACCTTGGTGCCGGAACTTCTACCGTCGCCTTATCGGTCATCACTTCCACCATGGCGCTGTCAGCGCGAATCGTATCGCCTTCTTTTACTTTCCAAGAAACGACTTCGCCCTCGGCCAGTCCCTCTCCAAGTTCAGGAAGTTTAAATGTACTCATAACGCGATTTCCTTTCGTACCTTCATCTGTTCAACAAAAAATTCTGCCGCTCTATAACTACTTCTCACCATTGGGCCGGCAGCTACAAATTTAAATCCAAGTTCCAATCCTTTTAATTCCAAAAATTTAAATTCATCCGGATGCACGTAACGAACAACGGGATAATGATTTTTGGTGGGCTGTAAATACTGCCCTAAAGTTAAAATATCGACATCGACGGAACGAAGCTCTTTCATGCATTCAATCACTTCGTCCTGAGTTTCTCCAAGACCGAGCATGATCGAAGACTTACTAATAATCGACGGCTTCAATTTTTTTGAAATGGAATGATAGGCCAGAGAAACATCATGATCACAGCGGCCATCTCGCACCGAAGGAACAAGCCGTCGAACTGTCTCCACATTATGCGCAAGAACATCAACACTCGAATCAAGCATGGTCTGAATGCCGAGCTCTCGAGTGCGTCTAAAATCTGGCGTCAGAGCTTCCACTAAAATATTTGAATTCATTTTTTTTATTTCTGAAACCGTATCCGCAAAATGTTGAGCGCCTTCGTCGGCAAGTTCATCTCGGTTTACACTTGTGAGAACCACATAGGAGAGCCCCAGAGTTTTAACACTCTCAGCAATCTTTTTGGGTTCCAAGAGATCAAGAGCGGAAGGTTTTCCACCCTTCACATGACAAAACTTACAAGCTCGCGTGCAAGTTTCTCCCATGAGCATAAAAGTGGCCGTCCCTGAATTCCAACACTCGTATATATTAGGACAGCGCGCTTCCCGACAAACCGTGGCTAAACCGTGCTCGGTTACAAGACCTTCAATTTTTTTATAACGATCGCCTTCTTGAAGCTTCACTTTAAACCAATCCGGCTTTTTCAGCTCCGAAGTTGCCATCTGTTGAACGGCGGCGGAGACTTTGAGAGGTTTAGAAGGCCTTGGCATACGAGCCTCATCTAATCACTATCTCGCCATGTCAATCAAGCCCGGGAGGCTGCGTTTAAAGCGGTCTAGCTTGGTAATTTGGCTCTGACATGCTAATGACAGCTTTGAGGTAAAGGGCAAGAGCATGATTCACTTTAAAATTCCAATCTTTACGAGAGTTCTCACTTCACTCTTTGTTTTGGCCGTTTTATCGTCAGGACTTTTAGCCAAGGACGAACAGTTTTGTAGACTCATTGTGGCGAGCCTTGATCAATCGCAGAAACGTATTGAGCTTGAAAATCAGATCATTAAAAGAACGCAGACCGTTGCTGGATTAAAATTTCTTTATCA
Source organism: Bacteriovoracaceae bacterium (assembly GCA_028287765.1). Lineage (GTDB taxonomy): Bacteria > Bdellovibrionota > UBA2394 > UBA2394 > UBA2394 > JAQBPA01. The sequence continues at coordinate 38,258 of JAQBPA010000229.1, read as the reverse complement.
TCATTTGAACGAATTTCATGCCAACGAACTCATTTCACATTCGACCTTCGATGACGATATCGAAAGTGGAGTTTCTTCAGAGAAGATGATTGCCAATAATATTTTACAGGCACTTCATTTAATGGAGCGCGCTTCCAGATCCAATAAATATGGAATGGCAACACTCGAAGCGATGGAAGCAAGAGGTGCATTATCAGAACTCGCAGCAAACGCGACCAGTATTAATTTAGACAGAGTCTCTCTCGAAAGTCCGAGCTCCCTTGAAGATTCTTCACAGGTTCACCCTAGCTTTGGCGCTCTCTTCACGGGCTTTCGTCGAAAGATGGAAAAATCCTGGCCGCAAGCTCATCCAGGAGTAGTCCTTTTACAATCTGAATATTCACTTACAACCGAAGAGTGGAAAGAAGAGTTTGAAAATTTAAAACCTCTGTTTGCAAAACAAGCTTTTGGTTTGAGAGAACTTTTTCAAGACATTCAAGAGTTACATCGGGATGGAATGCTTTTTCAGGAAACGGATAGTTTGTTTTTTCCTTCTCTTTCTGCAGCGATGCATATTCGTCGGTTTGAACTTCCTGGATTTTCAAATGAGCCTGAATATTCCGCAGACTCAGCCTATTCCGAGGACTCTTCGGACTCCAATTCTCAGCGCCCGAGTTATCTAGCCATCCTTCATGTGATTTGGAAAATCAGATTGGCAGCTTCTGCGCCGGACGAGGATATTCGCGATTATTGTAAACGCTGGTTAAAAAACTTTTTTCAAGCGGGATGGAAATCCAAAAGTGTTGAAGCCACAGAGGACGGCGAAGAAATGTTAACCCATTTAGGCGATTTGGCGGCCGAGTTTATTCCGTAATTTTTAATGTGCGAGCTGAATAAGTTTGGTGATGAGATCCGAATAAGAAATCCCCGCCAGCTGCAAAAGCTTCGGATACATACTGATCGAAGTGAATCCAGGAATCGTATTCACTTCATTGAGTAAAAACTCACCTTTTTCAGTTCTAAAAAAATCAATACGTGCCATTCCACGACAATCGAGCGCATTAAAAATATTTTTAGCGATCTCCTGGAATTTTTTCAGATCTTCGGATGAAAGAGGCGCTGGCAAAATGAGTTCCGCTCCGTCCGGATCGACGTATTTCGCATCATAAGAATAAAATTCAGCGCACGGTTTAATCTCGCCCACAGGACTTGCGACGAGCTCGCCTCTTTTTCCAAGAAGCGCGATCTCAAGCTCTCGACCAGAAATCGCAGGCTCAACCAAAATTTTTTCATCCATCGAGAGCGCTTCTTTAATCGCCTTCTCAAGTTCGCTCTGCGATTTTACTTTTGAAACACCTAGACTACTTCCGAGACTCGCAGGTTTTACGAAGAGTGGAAAATCCCACGGGAATTTTTCCCATTTTTCGCCACGATGGATTTCTTTAAAGGGAATGACAGGAAGGCCTGCTTGAATGCAGAGATGCTTGGTCATTCCTTTATCCATACAAATCGCCGATGCTTTCACGCCGCAGCCCACAACTGGAATTTGAGCGAGCTCAAACAGCCCTTGAATCGTTCCATCTTCTCCGCCCGGTCCGTGCAAAACCGGGAAGGCGACATCAAATTCATGAACTTCTGAATTTACTAAGATAGACGGTTGAGCCCCTTTCAAAGAATAGGGGCGAAGAGAAATAGGAATTCCCTTGGGAGTTTTGATTTCCTTTGGATTCTTAGGAAGTTTTTGAAGTTCGCTCTCTTCGGCAAAAGTCATTTCGCCATTTTTTTGAATGATCACCAGAATCGGTTCAAAGAGTTTTCGATCGAGCGCTGCTAATATATTTTTTCCGGAGATGAGAGAAATCTCATGTTCTCCCGATCTTCCGCCGATGAGAAATAGAACCCGCTTTTTATCCATAGCGTTAGCTTATCGAAAACCGATGCGAGCACAAACGAATTTCGAATGGGCACAGAACCTACAATCTTTCATATCTTTTCAATTTTCGATAAAGCGTGGCCGGATCGATTCCCAACTGACGCGCCGTTATCTCACGTTGTCCATCGTTTTTCCTTAAGGTTTTTAGAATATGTGCCCTTTCGAGCTCCACAAGCGTCAAGCCTTTTGGTTCTGCATCTGGCCACACCTTAAAGATTATTTTTTCGGCAGGGATCTCTTTCTTATTTGCAGAAAGAGCAGCCAGTACCTCCATCATATTATCCAGTTCGCGAATATTTCCCGGCCATGGATAGTTTTGAAGAGCCTTCGCCGCCTCTCTCGTAAATCCAGGTAACGTTTTGTTCGATTCAGCCGCGTGCTTATCGAGCAGAATTTTAGCAAGTGGAAGAATATCCTCTGGGTGATCTCTTAGCGGCGGAATATGAATATTCACGCCAATTAATCGGTAAAAAAGATCCTCTCGAAATCTTTGATTTTTAACTTCTACTTCAAGATTTTTGTTGGTGGCCGAGATTATCCGCACGCTCACCTTCTTCAACCGATCTTCTGATCCGCCTACTGGCACCACCTCCTGGAATTGCAAAACTCGTAGTAACTTTGCCTGCATTGCAAGAGGCATATCTCCAATTTCATCGAAGAAAAGACTTCCTTTATGTGCCTCAACGAACTTACCCACTCGATTCCTAATCGCGCCGGTAAATGATCCCTTAATATGTCCAAAAAGTTCAGATTCAACGAGTTCCGGAGGAATAGTTGTGACGTTGATAAGAACTTTCGACTGAGCCTTTCTGGGGCCCTGATCCATGAGAAGCCGTGCGACGACTTCCTTTCCGGTACCCGTCTCCCCCGAAATTAAAACCCGAAGATCTGTCTGAGAAATTTTCCAAACCTCCTCGGCCAATGCCAACATCGCCTTATTGCATCCACTTGGGCTCAGCGTTTTTGCAATGATCTGCCTTGAATCTATTTCAGCAGCACAAACAATTGTCGTTAAATAGAGAAACGCGCATACGAGAAACGAAATTCTTTGTGACCCAAGAAGGATTGTTATTATTCTTCGCCCCAAGCCAGACGGAATTATCCGATGCCTCTAATGCAGTCAATGAAACTGAGCCAAAAATGATCCTCAGCGCCATTTAATGCTGCAACCGATGGCAGCGGTCTGCGGAGCGCGGGGAGCTTTACTAGATAGCAGATCCTCGAGAGCATCCTTTAAATATCGGGTTTTCACAGCCTGTGGATCTTTGTAATTATCGTCGAGCCTACCATGATAACGGAGGTTTCTCTTTTCATCGTAAACATAGAATTCAGGCGTACAGGCCGCATTGAATTTTTTCGCGGCTTCCTGGGTTTCGTCCCTTAAATAATCGAAATTAAATGCGAGTTCCTTTGCACGCTTTTTCATCATTTCAAAGGAGTCGTCGGGATAGGCCTCCGCATCATTCGAATTAATACAAACGAACGAAACACCCTTAGTTTGAAAATCCTGAGCTAAATCTTTAAGGCGACTTTCATAAGCCTGCACATAAGGACAATGATTGCAGGTAAAGCCGACGACCAATATTTTAGATTTCTCGTATGATTTTAGATCGTGATTCTTTCCGTCGACACCCGGAAGATTGAATGACGGACAAGGTGTATTTAGTTGAATAGGTTTTGATTCCGTTGGCATGCAAAAACTCTGCACTCACGACATCGATCTGTCGAGTCTTTCGGCTATCGTGGTCCCCGTCCAAAAGTCTGTCTATTTTAACGAAGAGCGTAGTCCCGATTCAAAAGATCCCAATCTTTCGAAAAAAGACCTGCCGCTTTGACACCGCCCCATCCAGAATAACGAACGGCTTCCGAATAAATTAAAAAGTCTGGCGTTCCAAACCCTAGTCGTTCAAAAAACGGCTGAAACCAAGTAGAAAATTTTTCGGCCTCAGCTGACGTTCCCCCAAACACAGCTATATAATGAGAAGGACTGAGCGGATTTGGATAAAGAAACGCAGCCGCAAGGCCACGATCGCTTGCTTCTATTTTTTCGACTCCAAAGCGAATGTCCTTCTTGGAAAATTTGATCGGGAGTTTTGAAGCCAATTTTTTAGAAATTAAATTTCTATCGGGAGATCCTAAAAGAATTAAATTCATTTGCTTCATCATCTCAGAACTTACTTCGGTGTCGGGCAAAATAGGCGCAAATCCGTTTGCGGTTTTCCAAACACGGTTGTTTAAAAGCCTGGCGGACTCATAGAGAGTTTCAGTTTCTTCTTTCGAGCCAAGCGTGCCGTAAACAATAACATAAGGATCAAAGAAAGCCGATTTCATGGAATGCCGCTCTAATTGTTTTGACGCCGGATAATTTGTTTTTACTTCGAGACCCGCTGTGCTCATCTCTAATGAAATTTTTCTTGAAGCAGGTATGCGGACTTCAGCAACTTGTCCGTTCCATTCAATTCGGGCTGAGTCTGAAGAAATCAGTTCACGAGAAAGATGAAGAGTGAGCGCCTTCACATTGCTGGTCACCATTTTTACGTTATTTTGTTTAATATTCACATCGAGCTCAGTTTCAGTGAAAATCTTATCTTGCTCTTCTACTCTCACCCAATAAAAATTCTTTTCAATTCCCAAATCGATGAGTCTGAATTTTAGATCTTTAGGAAATGCAGACACTTTGTTTTTTTGAAGAAACTCATATTGAGCAGGATGGTCCATTGAATCGAACCCTCGATCTTCATTGAGCGGCTCAGTAAACCAATGAATGTCCGTGTCGACTTCACGATATTCAGCCTTCAATCCTAAATTTCTAGCGAGCTCAAAAAAAAGGCGTGCGTGAATCGCCGGCACATTGTCATCTTTTTCTGCCTGAGTGATGTAAATCGGAAGATGTTCTGCATTTTCTATAAAATATGGATTATTCGAATCCATTAAAACGCGATCTCGAAAGGAGAGAAGTTGAGGTGGAGTGGAAAGATTCGCCTTCTGATAAACAAAAGGCGTATAAAGTTGGAAGCTACTCCATCCCGCTGATGGAGCTAGTCCCGCAAACATCGATGGATGATGGAGACCCAAATGCCAAGTCCCCTCGCCGCCCATCGAATGACCTTCGAGGTAAAGTGACTCGGAATGAAGTGGAAATTTTTTCTTCGCGTCCTCGATCACTTCAAGAACGTCGAGCCGGCCAGTATCCTGATAAGCAAAACCGTGCGGACGCCGATTGGTAGGACCGATCACAAAGGCCCAGTCTTTTGGAGCAAAATGATTAGTGAGCTCCGATGCTTCAACATTCGCACCGTGAAGAGAAATAATGGCATCGTAAGATTTTGCTGGATCGAATTTTTTTGGAAAAAGAACGGAATAATATTGAGCGGATCCGTCGATTCGAGATTTAAAAGTTTGTTTGATACTTTCGTCATGCGAAATATTTCGCACTCTCAATTCAATTTTTTGTTCACTGAGTTTTACCGTGCCTGAGAAGACTTCAATCAAAACAGATGACGATTTTTCTTCGGAAGTAAGGGTCTTTTGAATCAGGTGAACCGGCACTTTTAAGATGGATAGTGGTGCAAGCGGAAAAGAAATGCGCTCGGTCGTTTCGTCAAAAAATTTATTTCCAACAATATGAATCCGAAGGTTCCGAATCCAGTTTTCAGTTGTATTGATTAAAGGAAGACCAAGCCATGCTTCTTTCAAAACTTGATCACTCCTCAGATCCGGAGCAGTAACGTCATCCAGGATCAAAACTTGTGCGGGGGGTTTTTCAAATGAAAAATGAAATTCTGGATCACCATAGGACGAAACCTTCAGCAGAATTTTGTTTTTGCCCTTTTTAAAAGGCACCGCCACCTTATTGAAGGTAAAATTGTAAGGCTCTCCAAAGAAGTGCCTGCCATTCACAAAAAATTCTCCGACGCTTCGCGTTGCAATCAAAAGCGCTTCATCGTCTGCACGATCAACTTCTGCGTAAAAATAACCTTGATTCACACTGAGCGGTTGGCCTCCAATCGTCCCTAAGAACTTCCAATCGACCCCTGGATAAACCGCCGTTACATCGCCAGATTTAGCGGGCACATCGAACCAACGGATGACTCCCCCTTTTGCCAACTGAGAATTATAAGCCTGATCCGTCGGATGCAAATTTTCTTGCCCGCCTTGAAAAAAAACGTGATCTATTCCACCTTCTTGAGGCGCGGCCAAAAACGGACCAAGAGCCTTCCAAGATGGAATGGAGTTATCGTTAGCGTAGGTTAGGCAATTCGCGCCAATCACAAACGAGAGGAGGGGCAAGAAAAAAAATTTCATCTCTTCAGAGTCGATGCAAACTTAACAGCGAGTCAATTGGAAGAAAGGCTACACATCGAAATAATTTTAAGGTAAAAAAATCATATAAGCTTTTTAATGAAAGCTCTGAGTGGGGACTCAGAAAGTGCAAAAGCAGGGGGGGAATAGATGAAATTTTATTTTAATTTTATAGCAGCAACGTTCTGCCTTTTTTCATTCTCATTATACGCAGAAGATGCGGCTGAAATAGCCCCCTCTGTCGCCATTCAAATGACAGCGAGCAGTTCTCTCGAGCTTCTAAAACTCATTCTTGAAAATAAAGAACGAAATATTGAATGGGCCGAAGCGTTAGCTGCTCAAAATTTAAAAGACGTTCTCGACGTAAAGGACGCTTCGTGTGTTTTGAGTGTTCTTCGACCCTCTATCGATAGTGCCGATATGCAAATAAGATATTCCGAGAAGTCCACTCCTCAAGAAAAAAAATCAGCCGAACTTCGTCTGGTAGAACTTGCAAAAAATAATCAAATTAATTGCAGCATCAATTCCCAAACAAACGAAATAAGAGTCCCATTCTCACTTGCAAAAAATTTGCTTAAACCCTGGGGAGGACATTTAGACAAAACATCTGTCGAGTTTTTTGGTGCGACCGCCGAAAATCTCTACTGGAGTCTTCGCACAAGTTTTAAAAAACATCCGGGCGACTCAGGAATGCTCGCGAGTTTAGTTTCGGAAGCGCCAGGAGGAGGCATCGTCTCCGAAGAGTGGGTGATCAATCAAGATCCAGACGGACCCACACTTTCGGATATCTCACCGCTCGCACTTGGATGTCGTCGAAATACCGATTTATTTCCCGCGATTGATCGTGCGAAACAACTTTATCTTGAATGGGCTCAACAGCATCCAACTCCGACCACTCAGGAACAAGATGCTTATGATAAAATTAATCAGAGCTACTGGATAAAAGTTTTTGGAGAAAAAGAAGGCGTTGAAGCTTACGACGATCAGCTCGAGCGAAAAGTCCGGCGACTTTACCAAGAGATCTCGTGCGTTATTCAGTAGCACTGATCTAAGAGCTACTCGAGCGTGTTACCCAAACAGTAGAGCATCAGCTTTCAAGTAACGCCTTCCGCAAGGCATAGTAACCCATTCTGGCCCATTTATTGCTTTCGATATTGCTGCTTGGACATTTAATCAAAAAAATGAAATAGGAGGCAGATGGGCTTACAAAAATTAGGGATTATTTCGATCGTATTTTGTCTGCATGCAAATCTTGTACAAGCTGGATCGTTTACAACTCCGACCAGAGTGAAGGCCGTTGTCTGTCTTGGACTAGTCGCCGCCATTGGTGCTGGAGTAGCTAGTATTCGTCCAGAATATAAGGACTATCGACTCCCACACGGAACAACGCGGGTTGCGGAAACCTTCGGAGATGCAGTAGTGCCCGATCTTCCTTCTTCTTTTTTTGTGAAAGAAAATATTTTAACTGTGGGAGACTCTTTGCGAATCGTTGATGACGGGCATCTTTATGGAACAGTTCGAGAAAAAGTTTTCAGTTTTACTAAATCGTTTTCGTTAGAAGATCCAAACGAGCAAGTTATTGCAAACGCAAAGCAGGAATTCTTCGCCTGGGGTGTAAAGATTGACGTTACAGATGTGAATGGAAAAAAAATAGGTGCTATTCAGGAAGAAATATTCAAATCCATTTTCAAGCCCTATACGACCTATAAAATTCTGGATGCAAATGACAATATCATTGCCGAGTCTCAAAAAACCGAATGGTTAGAGACGGAATTTAATTTGACCAGTTCCTCAGGTGAAGATCTGGCCCATTTACATAGAGGAGCATGGAGTTGGCCAAAGGATAATTGGGCGATAGAAATATATCAAAAAGATAAGCTAGATCCCCGTGTCCTATTAATGATTGCGGCTTACAAGACCTCCGTCGACAATGATCGACGCAAAGCTGAAGAGGATGAACGTAAAGCTGAAGCCGAGGATGAAACGAAAAAAAACGACTATGACTAGGGGTTATTCCTCACGAAAATTAAAGGCTTCAAATGTTTCCTATGACCTTTCTTTCGTCGTACTTCATTTTTCACACTTAGATGAGAACTTGCACTAAGGTCGGATTTCTTGTTTAAAAATTCCTGTTTGAATATTTTCATTATGGCAAACGCAGCATCCCATTTGCATACAACCCAAATAGTCCGGCCCGCGCGCTGGGGAATGGTTGTTTTGGCCATTCTCAGTATTTTAGGCGGGATTTTATTCCTCTCAGATGTTTATTTTGCGAGCTTAGTTTCTGCAACGTTTCTGGGCGCCATTCTCATGATCGACGGCGTGATCTTTTTAGTACATGCGTCTCGGAACACTCGATGGCGCGAAGTTATTGGTCACGCGATCATCGGAATTTTGTGGATTTTAGCAGGTGTTTCGATGTGGATTTTTCCCGGAGCGGGACTAGTCTCGCTGACCCTCTTAATCACCGTACTACTCATTATTTCTGGATTTTCAAGAATTAGTTTTGCCGTATCGCTGCAGCCCGCGCGTCGAGGATGGACTTTGTTTAGCGGAATACTTTCACTCTTTCTTGCTGCACTCATTATCATGCATTGGCCTATGAGTTTAATTTTTATTCCGGGGCTGTTCCTTGGAATCGATCTCATCGTTTACGGGATAAGTCTTTTAAGCCTGGCTTCTTTTTCGCCATCTACAAATATGTCACGTTAACTTAGTAGATCGTAAACTAGTCGGCTGTAAGCTTTGAAGTGGAGCAGGTGCAAGCACTGATGGAATTGAAAACATTCAAAAAACCAACGAGAAATCAAATATAAAAAAATAAAGGAAAAATTAAAATGAAAATAATTCTTATAAAATTAATGTCAACTCTCATACTTTTTTATACTGGCACTGTGTTCGCAGCTCAAACCTCAGGCAACAAAATTTCGGGACCCGTGATCGAAGTCACCGACAGAGGTTTTGTCATTCAGGAAGGACCTGAAAAAATAGTGATCGATACAGATCCAAATACAACAGGCGTTCGAAATCCCAAAGTCGGGGATATGGTCGTTATCGAATATCAACTCCTTGCAAAGGATATCGAAAATAAAGGTAAATCTTTAAAAAATAAAAAGTAAAAATGATCATGAAACTTTTCAGTTCATCTCTTGAGTCCGGAAAAAAAATTCCTCTGCGTCACAGTAAGACAGGCGACAATATTTCGCCTGCTCTTCGGTGGACAGATGCACCCGTAGAAGCGAAGGAATTTGCACTCTTGATGGAAGATCTTGATCTTCTTTCAGATGGTGAACCTTTTCTCCACTGGGCCATTTATAAAATTCAGCCGCATGTGCGTGAATTAGAAGAGGACATGGAACTCTATGCCGATGATTCAGGAACAAGCTTTGCAAGTCTTGAAGGCATGAACTCGTTTGGAAAAATTGGTTATGACGGACCTTTTTTATTACTAAAAAACTTGAGTCACCGATATCGATTCAAACTCTTTGCACTTGGAAAAAAACTTAATTTATCGACGGGTGCGCTGCGGTCTGAATTTTTAAAAGATATGGAGGGCTGCGTTGTCGCCGAATCTGAACTCGAATGCATTTTCGTTTCGGATATGTTGTTGCCCGTGAAAAATTCAGATAACGGAAATGGCGCTTTATGAAAACAGATGCTGAAATTTCAAAACAAGTGATCGACGAATTCCAATTCGATCCTATTTTACGAGACAGAGAAATTGGGGTTTCTGTAAAAGACGGAGTGGCCACGCTTACGGGAAAAGTGGATAGCTATTATGAAAAGCGACTTGCCGAAAAAGTAGTTGAACGTGTTCCAGGAATTAAAGCCATCGCTAACGAGCTGGAAGTGAGGCTTCCTTTTGAAAATGAACGAAGCGATACAGATATTGCTCATGCAGCCATTTCTGCCTTGAAATGGAATATTTTAGTTCCAGAAGATAAAATCAAAGTCAAAGTTGAAAATGGATGGGTCACCCTTGAAGGAGAGACAACTTGGAATTTCGAAAAAGATGAGGCTGAACAAACCGTGGCAAGTCTCACGGGAGTAAAGGGCGTCATTAATTTGATCGAAATAAGATCGAGTGTCTCATCCACCAAAGTGAAGGAAAAGGTAGAAGAAGCCATCAAGCATCGCGCCGAACTCGATGCAAAAAATATCGAGGTGAGCACGGAGGGTAGCAAAATCATCCTTCGTGGAAAAGTCAGCTCTTATATAGAACGCGTAGAGGCCGAAAGAGCCGCATGGTCAATAGCTGGCGTCACGGACGTTGAAGACGAGCTCGATATTGATGTCGCAGCTTAAATTTCCCCAACAGGCAAATTTTTATTCTAGGATCGCAAGTTTGCTAAAAAAACCAACCCAGGTTTAGATATGGAAATGGCATCCATTTCATCAAAAAAGAATTTAGACCGACGCCGACATTGAAGCCATTTTCAAATTGATATTCGCCGCCAGCGTTTATGTAAAAAATATATTGATTTTGTTCCGGCCGATCAAACCAATCGGTTTTCCAAGGATTCGATGCTTTATCGCTTTTTTGATGCATCCAGAAGAAGTTTCCGCCAAGTACAGGCGTGAGATTTGAATTCATTGGTAAAAATTTAATTCCCCCACCAGTAGAGAAGAAATCGCCTTTACTCCCCCAAACATCAGGGGTGTAGGCAAAGCCAATGTTTGCTCTTAGAAAGCTGGTGAGATTTGCGGCTAAAGAAATGGGAACGGCGCCAACTGGATCGCTTAGAATTCCTGTGTATAAACCATATTTTCGTTCCATTCTATGAAGCTCTTCGGCCCTGACGGAATCAATGCAGACTATCGAGAAAAGGGTGGTAACAGCGCAAATAAAGGTTTTCGTATTCATTGGAGTCCAATACTGCATTCATTCCGACGTGTGAAGAGCAGAAGGTCAGAATAATTCTCGCTCACCAATGTTCCAACCCCTTGATATCTCAAGAGCTGCAAAATTAACGAAGACCTCCAGAAATACCATGAAGAAGCTGCTGAAGCAGGAAGCAATGCTAAAGTTGGAGGTCGCGCCGCAGAAATATACAGTTCCGACAACGTCAAAAGAAAAAATTTCTGAGGCCAAACTCGCCTCTTCGGCCACTTCATGGTAGAGCATCAGCTTCCCAAGCTCGTCCGACTGTAGGACGGCTTTCAGCCGAACGCGACGGAGCATTTCAGCTATCGATAAATATAGCGCACAAAGTGCGCAGATAAACTGGCGGGTCGACGACCCTCAGCTTGGTGCCAAACTTCATTTCATGTATCGTGCTTCCATAAACGCGGGAGTAGCTCAGTTGGTAGAGCATCAGCTTCCCAAGCTGAGGGTCGCGAGTTCGAGCCTCGTCTCCCGCTTTGTTTAAAATCGTTCCCATAGACAAAAAGATTACTGAGACATTTATGGTGCTGGGGGAGTGGAGGTCGATCTTAAAAAGTTCGGTGTCTACCCATATTTTTACCCATAAATACCCATATAATTTCAAAGCGCGTCCGAGTAATTGCGCTACATTGTGCCATAAAATGCATCAAAAAATGGCACAATTTGGCACAAATGAATGCTTTAAAGTCTTAAAAGTCGTTATGAAAAACTTTAGCGGAACTTGTCGCCGATTCATATATTTTGCCACAACTGCTCTAATAGAAAAATGTAGATCTCTTAGGTATTGGCCAAATTCCAAATCAAAATTCTTTGATAAGTCCTTTTTTAGCTCGACAGCTATCTCTTGAAAAACTGCATCCGCGAAGAAGAATCTACTTTCTTCGTAATTCTTTCCATAGCAAACATAGGCGTATTCGGAGTGCGGAGCCGAATCCTTAAAAAAACGCTGCCATGCTGATTTGATAGGTTTTATATAATGATAGTGAAATCCACCGTGGGTTCGAATTTTTGTCAAAAAAATTCCAAGCTCCTTTGCCCATTTATCTGAGCCTTCTTTTCCAATACTTAAAGATACAAGGTTTTCCCAACGTGCCAAATCTTTAGCATTCAATTTTTTTAAAGTTCGCTCCCATATAGAAGATTTAAAAAGATCTCGATGTTTTGCAATTAGTTCCGTTAGCTCTTTAAAGGCACTTGCTTGAAGTCTAAAAAGATGTTGGTTGAAACCAAAAAATTGTCCGTGATGTTTGCTGCCTTTTTTGTCTTTAGCTGGCGCAGGAGAGTTTTCTCGGAGGACCTCCCACAACAAAATGAATGTCTTCATATCATTGAAGATAAGTGCAAGGGATACGACAAAACCATCAAGCTTAGAAAACTCCGTCTTATCGAAAAGTTTCTTTGGATCATATCCACCTAATGGCCCAAGCGGAAAATTTAATACCGAATCCTTTTTATCCATAGACGCCACAGTTTTTATTTTATTGTTATGCCTTCGAATGTCCCTGAGGCACCAGCCGAATATTGAGAACACAATTCACAAGCGACGCCGCCTTGGCCATCGTGTCTAGGGAAATCCCCGTATGTTCGTTGAAAACTCGTTCAGTCGTTGACGGGCTTTTTAAAGCTTTTCTAAAAACGTTTTTATTCTTCTTTTGCTTTTCCATTTTCATCTCGAGTTGATGAACGAAAGTTCGCTTTGCAGCGCGAGCGGCGACCTCAGCGTCTAAGCCCTCCTCTTTAAGGAAAGAATCAAAAGAAGATCCAGAGTATTTATTTTTTTTCATTTTTCTTTCTCCAATTCTCTTTGTGCTTGCATCCACAATTTCATTCGTTTCCAGGCCAGTTCAATCGCATCCTTTGGAGTCTTGTTGCTTTTCTTTTTTATGAAGTGGGTCAGCACCATCCGATCTTCATATACAAAAAATAAGGTTCTAAACTCCGACTTCTCTACCGTATGTCGGGCTTCATAAATGGATTGCTCCATTTGACCGCGCCCCCGTTTAAGTAGATCTGCATACGGGCGATCCAATGGCCAGTTCTGTTCGATGAACAGAATATCTTCGCCAACAACGGTCTTTATAGGCCGGCCAAGATTTAGAAGCTCTTCTCGAACAGATTCGTTTCCAGCAGCGGATCGAAAGAATTCAGCTTTGATACGTTTCTCGGTTTTATTTTCTATATCCATAATTAATGTACTTTAAAGAGTACACAGTGTCAATAGGGCCTATGTACGCTTTAAAGTACACTGGAAAGGCTATTTACCAAGTTACGTGTGACCCTTTTTGGAACCTGTCCCTTTCTCGATTTGAAATCAAATGCATTACCCGCCAAAATCAGAAGTGAAAAAACATTTATAAGAAATCGAATCGATTGTTTTGTGCTCATTAAACCCCTTTCCTTGGATTTTTATTACATGAATAAGACCAAAGCCAAGAGAAACCCTGCTTTGCCGTAAAGTTTGACAGCATGGACAGACTACGGTATTCGAAGCCGGCATTTTATATTAACTACATTTTACATTACGGAGCTCAACGAATGAAAAAATTATTAGCTTTGATTTGCGGGTTATTCCTTTCTGCCAGCGTCCATGCGGCAGTGTCTGTCGAATCTTCGACGAATAAAATTATCATCGTGGGACAGGGCAGAATTGCTATCGAAAATGGAACTGTTCTCAGGCTCGGAGAGAGTGAGGCCATTAGTCGTGCGATGCCGCTTCTTGAGAAAACCGCCAAAGAGAGCGCAGAGGCTGCTTGTAAGGCTGTAGGAAAAATTATTAAACCTTCAAAAGCACGGGGAACACTCAAGCCACGCCACAATGCTGCTCACTGCGAGCCCGGACAATCAGCAAAAAGACCGGGTGGACATACTTCTGCTCTTCAGTGCTATGGCGAATTCGCGCTAATCTGCGAAGTCCCCGAGGGCGCAACTATTACGATTAATGAATTTTTTGGCGGCTATTTCTAAAACGAAGGCATTTAACTCGAACGCTTACCAATGCGTCGGGACATAGTCCTTTAAAAATTTTCCCCAGATATGTTCGCCGCTATTAAAGCCTGCGATGATCGGATTAACGATTCGAGCTGCGCCGTCGACAATGTCGAGCGGCGGATGAAAACGATGTTCGAGAATCTTTTTTTCTGCGAGCTGCACCGGATCTTCGTCTGTCACCCAGCCCGTATCGACCGCGTTCATATGAATTCCGTCGGCATGATAATCGGCAGCAGAAGTTCTGGTCATCATATTGAGTGAAGCTTTTGCCATATTCGTATGGGGATGACGTGTAGTTTTAAATCTTCTATAGAATTGCCCCTCGACCGCAGACACATTTACAATATGTTTGTCGCGCTCTGGCGATCTGAGCATCAGCGATTTGAGCCGTGCGTTCAAAATAAAGGGTGCCACCGCATTTACAAGATGAACTTCGAGAAGCTCGACCGCTGGAACTTCTGACATTCGAAGGCGCCATGAATTACTTTCTCGCAAATCAATTTGCTGCAAATCCTGATCGAGGCGGCCTTCAGGAAATAAATCTTTTTGAGCAGCGAGTTCTTCCGGAAGTAGAGGAATTTGCGAGAGTGCAGCGGCGTGCGTGAGCCCTGCAATTTCTGAAATTTTATGCTCCAATACTTTTGGTTTCGCTTCGCCTTCTGGAAGGAGATTGTATCCACGAAGGCCTTCGTATGCGCCAAGCAGATTTCTAATTTTCTCCGGCCGGTCGTTTAGCGCACCATTTTCATTCGCCATCATATGTTGATAAAAATCCGGCGGACGCCGAACAGTTTGGCACGCATTATTAATGATGAAATCTAAACGTGTGCGCGTTTTCATGAGATGACAACAAAAGGCTTCGACACTCGGCGTGTGACGAAGATCAAGACCAAAGATTTCTAAGCGATGTCCCCACTCTTCGAAGTCCGGCTCTTCTGCATATCGCGCAGCCGAGTCTCGCGGAAATCTGGTCGTCACGATCAGCTCTGCGCCAGCTCGAAGAAGTTTGATGCCCGCTTGATAGCCGATCTTCACTCGCCCGCCAGTTAAAAGAGCGACGCGTCCGTGCAGATCGGCAAGCTCTGTCCGTTTTTTAAAATTAAATTCTGCACAAGTTGAACACAGTTGATCGTAGAAGTGATGGATGTTTGAGAAATCTTTTTTACAAATATAACAATTTTGTGCTTCACCCACTTTTAAACTTTCTGCGTCGTCATTCACCTCCCGAATTTCAAAGCTTGGAGGAGGTGGCAAATTGGGCGTCGTAAAAACGGGTTTCCTGCGAAGAACGCGAATACCGGTTTTTGAAAGAACATTCTGATCGCGATTTATTTTTTCGTGCTTTCGATTCTTTTTTTTAAGGCGAGACATCCGACGACGATCCGTTAAATCGGGCGAATAAATATCGCCCGCTGCCTTCAAAAGCCGCGTGCGATCCTCGAGCGGAAGTTCAGAAAGCAAATCGCGATTAAGCGCTACCCGTTCAAGTAGGTCCGCGGCAGCAAGTAATTCCTTTGAAATTTTTTGATCGCCCATTTCTTTGAATCTGCCACTATTTCGAGTCTTTTTTCCAGCTTCCTTAATGCATTAAAGCGTCGGGAATACTCTTTCGCAGTGCTCTTAAAATGGCAATCGTGGCGGCACCCATGGCAATTGCCGTAAGAACGAAAGCGCTCATGCCGAAGTTCACTCCCACGATACTAATTCGAAAAGGGATTTTTTCGGAAAGAATCCCTACCTTATAAAGAATCCCTAGCGAGTTCATAGCGGGAGCGAGAACTACCGTAAGCAGAGCACCGAGAGCACTTCCAAAAATAGAAAGAAAGAATGCTTCGATTAGAAAAAGTGAACGGATTTGATGTGGCATATATCCGAGACAACGAAGAGTCCCGATTTCACGTGTTCTCTCCTGAACGAGGCGCATCAACTGACTCAGAACAGAAAGTGAAATAATAATTAAAACGACAATCAGCGTAAAATCCCGAAAGACGTTTAAGAAATCAATACTCTGAACATAGAGCCCCCCGAACGAATGGTTCTGCCACTTAAAGGCCTTAAGCGATAAATTTTTTCGAGTGAACTCTTCGCTCAAATAAGAAATGAATTTTTTTGCATCGGAAGAATCTTTCAGCCGAACACTATAAAGCGATACGCCCGACGTATTGAGAAGTGCCTGCGCTTTTTCAAGCGACATGGCAATATAGCGCGCATCAAACTCTCGATAAACGGCGTCGATCATTCCGTGTACATGCACATTGGTCGCATTCATCTGGCCCGTGCCACTCGTCACATTGAGTTCAAGTTCGGAAGTTTTACAAACGATGGGACGAGATTCCCTCGAATAGCCGTTTAAAAAAGTCATCTCTTTAGGTCGCGATGTCGGACTACAATCAAGAATTCTTCCCAGGCCCTGACCAATCAAAATATTTTGCGGATTTCGTACGCCTTGATCGAGTGGAATTCCCGCTAGTGCATTCCAACTCCAATTTGGCTCTCGCATTTTAAGACCGGCGTCGACATCATATCCGAGACCCCGAAACACACTCGTCGCGGATCCATTCGACACCAGGCCAGTAATATTTAAAAATCGAACAGAATTATTGACCATTTTAGATTTCTCAAGAATTTCTTCGAGCTGGTGTTGATCTTCTTGACGGATGAGTCGCTCGCCCTCTTCAAGACCATCGGTGAGTGTCTCCTTTCGCTGAATCAAAATATCTCCGTACATTAATCTCTTGGAATAAGTCTCAGAAAAAACATGTTCGACGTCCGCGATATAGCCTTCAAAAAGATTGATGGCAGCGAACCCAGAAGCGAGAGATAAAATGGCCGCGAGGCTTCTCTTCCAATGACGAGAAATATTTCGAAGAGCCACTCGTGAAAACATTTGGAGATCGGCTTTCATTTATTCTCCAGCAGATCCACAACCTTAATTTTAGACCAACGTCTTCCCGTGACAAAAACGGCGCCCATACAAACCGAAAAAAAGATGGCACCCACGATCAAACTAAAAACAAATCCGGGTTTGAGTAAAAAATGCAAACTTCCCGCAAGGCCAGGAACGTAAAAGCGCAGTTCAGCCGCATTAATGGCGAAGGCTATCAAGGCGGCGGCAATTCCCCCGCCGATGAGCGAGATGCCTGTAAGAAGAGCGATCTCTCTCGCGAACAGGCCGACAATTTGTGCGGGTCGGTAGCCAATCGCTCGAAGCGTTCCCACTTCTGTCCGGCGTTCCATAAATGAGATTTGTAGTGAATTTAAAATCGATAAAGCGGCCACACCACAGACGAGAATAAGAAAAAAGAGAGCCATCACATAAACAAACGTCATGGCACCCACGTAATACGGACTCACCCGCTCATCGTAAAAAGGATAGACGTCAAAATCCCAGCCGTGCTTCAAAAAAATATTTTGAAGTTCGCCCGAGACGTCTGTAGCTAAGCTTCTTGACCCTTTTTGGAGGTAAATCGAAATGAATGTCACCGAATCGGTATCAAAAAATTTTTGAGCGAGAGCGAGCGGCATAAGCATGGCGGTATCTTCGGAGAGTGTGAGACCCGTAGTGAAATGGCCCGACACTCTCGCATCTGTAGCCGCTATGCCTTTCTCGAAAGTGCTGCCGATCAGCTGAAGCCCCGAGTGACTGGAAATTATTTTTTCGGATTCAGGATTTTCGCAATCGGTGATGAGAGCGTCCATTGCTGACGGCACTTCTCCTGCACCTCCTGAGACGAGTGGCTTTTTTAAACGAGCGGCGAGTCTTTTTGAAATTAAAATTCCATCTGGCAGCTCCGGCGTCTCCCAAAAGCCGCGCCCCATTTTGAGCTGAGCAAGCTCTGGAACTCTGGCGAGAACTTCTGGATGATTGCGAATTTGGCTTTCCATTTTCGAATCCACAGCCAGAGCTAAAAAAGGAAAAACCTGACAGCCATTCGAGACGAGTCCCTGCCCTTCAAGAGATTTACTGATGAATTCCGGTTTTTCTCGAAGCTCTGAAATGCCCGTCATAATTTTCGACTGATCTTCGAGCGTGAGATTAAATTTAGCAGGATCCGATAAATGCCGATCGAGGCCATTCGGTTTATAAATCGCCACATGCCCGACATGATTTAAATAAACACTTTGAGTGATTAAATAAAATTCCATTCGAAGAAGGTAGCCGCCAAGGAGCACAATCCCAGCAAATCCAGCGCCAATGGCTAGGCCGGTGGAGAGATTTCTCTTCCAATGTCGACACAGATTTCGCCAGGCGAGCTTCCAGAAATGAAAATCTGGTTTTTTCACGCGTGATCCGAAGCGAAATGTCCGTCTACAATTCTTATCATTCGCTTCACTCGGCTCATCAGCTTTTCATCGTGAGTCGAAAAGAGAAAAGTGACTTTTCTCTTTTCATTGAGAGATTGCATCAAATCTAAAATTTTATGTGCAGTCTCGGAATCCAAATTGGCCGTGGGCTCGTCAGCGAGAATAAGACTTGGGTTCGTGACAAGTGCGCGCGCAATGGCGACTCTCTGCCGCTGCCCACCACTTAGGCGGTCCGGGATATGATGAATATATTTTGTAAGCTCGACATCCTCAATCGCCTGCATCACGAGATCTTTTCGCTCTGAAGCCGAAAGATTTCGCTGAATGAGAAGTGGAAGTTCTATATTTTCGAAAATATTTAAAACCGGAAGAAGATTAAAAGTCTGAAAAATAAATCCAAGTTTTTTATTTCTAAAATCACTGAGCTCAACCTCATTTAATTTAACGACGTTTACCTCATCAATGATGACATCGCCTGAAGTGGGTCGATCGATACAACCGATCATATTGAGAAGGGTGGTCTTTCCAGAACCTGACGTTCCAACGAGCGCTGTAAATTCTCCACGACCGAGTGTGAGATCAATTCCGTTCAGCGCATTCACTTTGGTATCGCCGAGAGCGTAAATCTTTCGAACTTCTTTCAGTTGAATGAACATAAAATCTTTAAATGTGCCCACGACATCAAATAGAGCGCGACGCAACCAGCAGTTACCGGGATCACTTCCAAATATTTGAAAGGCAAATAAAACGAAGCAAGAAAAAGAAAGAGCGGAACACCAATCATACAAGTGACCATACTGTAAGCGCCGATCAATTTTTGAGCGTCTGTCAGCAGCGCCTGATCAAGGTATTGGCCGTAAACGATAGAAATGAGCGGCAACATAAAACAAGCGATATGGGCGAGACGGTTTAAGCGGCGGGGAAGATCTGTATAATTTGTATGTCCCTTAGGAGTCGGAAACGGTCCATCAAACGACCAAAGCCCGATGATCGAGCCAGTCGTGATTCCGAGAGAAATAAAGATCCAGCCGGTTGTGATATTGAGCTCGCCATAATGCGTCATAAATACTCCCTTAAAGAAATAGAACTATCATCGGAACTATCTTCTATCGAGATAATTCTCCTTCCGGCATGCTATCGTCCATGAAGTCTCCTTGGTTCTACCGACTTAAACCGCGCCCCCATGCTCAGATGAGATTGTTTGTTTTTCCGCACGCCGGTGGAAGTTCCCTGTCTTATTCAAAGTGGCGAGACTTAGCTCCCGAAAATGTGGAACTTATTGTGGTTGAACTTCCGGGGCACGGCGCTCGTCATCGTGAAAAACTTTTGATGAATTTCAAAAGTCTTATTGAAGATTTAAAAGCAGCCTTCGAATCCGAGGGAGATACTCCCTCCGTTTTTTTTGGTCATAGCATGGGGTCGCTCATCGCTTTTGAACTCTATCGAGCGCTGCACTCGCCTTTTCGAGAAAAAATTCGCGGCCTCGCGCTTTCTTCCTTTCGTCCACCTTCGCAAAAAAATCTTCGAGAGCGAGAAAAAATTGCACATCTTCCAGAGACTGAACTCATCGAAAAGCTCAGCCAATTTGCACCCGTTGCGCCAGAAATTTTAAGAGATTCTGCGGCACGGACTTATTTTTTAAAAATTTTGAGAGCCGATATCGCTCTCATGGAAGCTTATGAAACGGAGGATATAAAACCTCTCTCTGTTCCGCTTCTTGTGTTTGGCGGAGCAGATGATTCTTCTGTGAAACCCGAAGAACTCAAACAATGGGCCGACTTTGGCACGATTCTTCACGATGTCCAAATTTTTCCCGGCGGCCATTTTTATCACTTCGAACATGCCAAATCTGTTTTTTTGTCTCTCACGCAGAATTTCTTTGTCTAAGATTTCCTTTGCCGCTAAGACCGTTCTGAACAAGGGCTTCACCGTCTATATATAAGGAGAGATTTTATGGCTAAAACCACTGGTTTCGATAAATCCAAACCTCGAGCAGTCTGTCGTGCCGCAATTGAACAATCTGTTCCTCCCGATCTCTGGGCCAAAAACGTCGCCTATGTCGATGAACTCAAAGCTTTGATCGCGACCCATCGAATGTCTCGCCATCCGGTTAAAGGAGTTCTCAATACCGAAAAACTAAACCCCGAAGTCACCAAAGCTATTCACTTAGAATTTGCTCACGGCTTTGCACAAATTTTTACCGACTCCCTCATTCATGCGATGGCGCAGTCGGCAGATCTTGAGCCACGACTCGGGCCAGCCGGAAAAGTGACGTCACGATTTCTTTTGCAACTCAATCTTCTTGATGAGCTTGGTTTTTTTCCAAACGATGAAGTGACGGGCGACTACTGGGGGACACCTTTTCTTGCTCACTATATTCAGTTTGTAAAAACGCTTGAGAGTTTAGGATCCAGCGCTTCAGAAATTTTAAATTACAAACCATCGCCTGCATCCAAAGCTGCACGAAAAACATTCACGGATCATTATAATGACTACGTTCTTTTGACGGCCGTACTCGCCTGTGCAGAAACTGTGTTTACTCTCTACGCGGGGCCGTGGGCAAAAAGTGTTTCGCTTTCGACCGATATCGATACCTCTGAAGGTTATCACGCGATTCACGTAGACGATGAGCACGGTGAGTCGATTGACGACGATCACTCCGAAGATTCTTGGTATATTTTTAGGCAAGCGATTGTTCCGGAGAGATATGATGAAGTGAAGAAGCGAGTCACGATTTGGCTCGATCTCTGGAATGATTTTGCCGACAACACGATGCATCTCGCACGAACCCTTAAGAAGAAGTAAGGCCATCGTGAGCAGAACTCTGTCGGATTCGGTTCCCACCTTTATTTCTGAAATCATCACTCAGATTTCGGTGGTCACTGGTCGTCCGACGACAGAGATGGATATTGATCAGCCTTTTGCAGAGATGGGAATTGAATCTCTTCAAGCGGTTCATATTGTTTCCAATCTGAATTCAAAGCTTACTCTCAAACTGGCGCCGACGATTATTTTTGACTACCCGACGATTCGTCAGCTCGCCGAGCATATCGCGAATCCAAACGAGGCGGCCGAAACATTTGCGAGGGCAGAAGTAAGTTCGGAACCTATCGCCATCATTGGGATGAGCTGCCGATTTCCAGGAGCGCGCTCAGTCGATGAATTTTGGAATCTTCTTAAAAACGGCGTGGATGCGATTAGTGAAATTCCCGCAGACCGCTGGAACTCCGATCTATCTCCAAAATGGGGTGGATTTCTTCAGGGCATTGAAGAATTTGATGCCGAAGCTTTTCGACTTTCAAAAATCGAAGCAGAAAAAATGGATCCGCAGCAGAGGCTTCTTCTTCAGTGCAGTTGGGAAGCGATTGAAGATGCGGGGTATTCTCCCAGTCAACTCGATCAAAGCCGAACGGGAGTTTTTGTCGGGATTAGTAATAGTGACTATCTGATTCTCGGCGTTAAAAATTCCGATGCCGTTAATGTTTACGACGTCACCGGAAACGCCCACAGTATTTCTCCCAATCGACTTTCATACTTTTTTAATTTTACCGGCCCGAGTGTGAGTGTCGACACCGCTTGCTCATCCGCACTTACCGCCATTCATCTCGCTTGCCGAAGTCTTAAAAATGGAGATTCAGAACTCGCGCTTGCGGGTGGAGTAAATATTCTTCTCGACCCCGTGATCTCGGCTGCCTTTTCGCAGGGAGGATTTTTATCTCCCGAAGGTCGCTGCAAAAGTTTTTCAGAAGGTGCGAATGGTTACGTCAGAAGCGAGGGCGCAGGAGTTTTGGTACTGAAAAAACTTTCGAATGCTGTTCGTGACGGCGACCGAATTCACGCTGTGATTCGCGGTTCTGCGATCAACCAAGACGGTAGGAGCAGCGGACTTACTGCTCCTAACGGAGTCGCACAAGAGAGAGTGATTCGGCACGCCTTGGCGGATGCGAAGGTGGCTGCAGAAGAAATTACCTATATCGAAGCTCATGGCACAGGAACGGCGCTTGGCGATCCAATCGAATATTTATCTCTCAGCCGAGTTCTTGGCGATCGGCCAAAAAATCTTCCCTGTGCAGTAGGATCCGTGAAATCAAATATTGGTCATCTCGAAGCGGCAGCGGGAGTCGCTGGAGTGATCAAGGCCGTTCTCGCAGCAAAGCATGAATGGATTCCTAAAACTCTTCATTTCAAATCTCTCAATTCCAAAATTGGAGAGGGCTGTACAAATTTAAAAGTTGAAAGTGAAGGCAGCGCTTGGAATAAAAGGGACGGAAAAAGTCGCATGGCTGGCATTAGCTCCTTTGGCTTTGGCGGCTCGAATGCGCATTTAATTTTAGAGGAATATCAAAATTCGACGGCTCAAGATAAAACTCTCAAAACGCCTTCCAATCTACTCGCCTTTTCCGCAACTGACGAAGAGAGCTTAAGGAAAAGTGCTGAGACTCTAAAAAAATCTCTTCTTGAAATCAAAGATTCGGAACTTTTAAAATTGGCGGCCGCTTCCATCGAACAACGACTCGATCTGCCAGAGAGAATGATGGTTCACGGAAAAACTCGAATAGAACTTTCAGAGCGAATCGGATCCTTTTTATTAAGGGAGCCATCAAATGGATGGGCTCACGGTCGAGCGATAACAAAGCCGCAGCGTAAACTCGCTTTTTTATTTACAGGCCAAGGATCGCAATATTCAGGAATGGCGATGGGACTATATTCGCAGTTTCCATCCTTTCGAAAAGCTTTTGAAGATTGCTGCGAACTTTTTGATCGATATTATCCGAACGATCTTTATACGATCGTAAGTCAAAGTGGAGAGAGTGAGGCGAAGGCACTTTCGCAAACAGATTACGGACAGGCTGCCATTTTTTCTGTCGGTTATTCGCTCGCGCAGCTCTTAAAAGAAGATTTTGGAATCGTACCAGCGGCTGTCTTCGGTCACTCTCTTGGAGAATGTATTGCCGCTACCGTGAGCGGGGCAATCAAGCTTGAAGAAGCGGTCCTCATGGTCACGATGCGCGGAAAACTCATGCAGGAAACTTCTGCGGGTGCCATGCTCGCTGTTTTCGAAAAGCGAGACGTGATTGAGGCGACTCTCAACAAAGAAAAACTCTCACTTGAAATCGCCGCCGTCAATGGCCCGGAACTTTTTATTCTTTCCGGAAATGTCTCTGAAATTCAGAAATTAAAAGATGATCTCAAAAATAAAAATATCCGCGTCTCAGAACTCCGAACGGATCGAGCCTTTCATTCGAGACAAATGGATTCCGTACTCCAGCCTTTTGAAAAGGCGATTCAAAAAATTCAGTATGCAAATACTTCGATTCCCCTTGTTTCAAGTCTTACGGGAGACGTGATTGCAACTTCCGATGTTTATTCGACTGCCTACTGGGCGAAGCATCTCCGCGAACCCACACAATTTTTGAAAGGCATGCAAACCTTGGAAGCTCTTGGCTGTAACGGCTTTTTAGAAATCGGAGCGCATCCGACTCTTATCACGATGGCGCAGGCCTGCATTTCAAAAGAAAATCTTGAGAAAACGCGTTCATTTAAATTGCTCTCCCGTAATCAAGATGCGGTTGAAAGTTTTTATCAGGGACTTTCTGAACTTGGGGTTTGGGGTTTTTGGAAACCCTCTCCTTCTAAAAATAAAACGCAGTCCGATGCTTTACCGTTTACCGTCTTTCAAAAAACAAAATATTGGAGTAATCCCGTTCGAAGCATCACGGCTAAACTGCCGCCGAGCGAGCTCCATCAAGTATATTCTCACGAAGAAATTCTCACGGAGCTGGTTTCAATTGTTGGAAAACTTCTTCAGATTAGTAGTGAAAATTTAAATGTGGATGAAGCGCTCATCGAATTAGGTGCAGACTCCCTCCTTCTTTTGAATGCCATTCAAGCGATCAAAGATAAATATCATGTGAGCATTTCGATCTCCGATATTTTTCAGGATCTCTCGACCCTTCGAAAAATTGCCGATCATATCAGTCGAGAATCTGCGCAAAAATTCCAAGCAGCTGCTCTCGACAGTGGTGGAATACTCGATATCCGAATACACGCGCCGACCGAAAAACGCGGCGTTCTCGGGAATTTTAAAAACTTTGCGGACCGTGAGCGAAGCGAATTAGAGAGTGAACAAAAAGCTCGCTACCTCGAGGACCTCATCAAAAAATTCAACGCGCGTACGCCTAAAACAAAAGAGCATACGCAAAAGTTTAGAAAGCTCCTCGCTGACAATCGAACGAGTGCGGGATTTCGTCCCAATTTAAAAGAAGTCGTCTATCCGATCATTTGTTACAAAGCGAAAGGAAGCCGCTTCGAAGATTTCGACGGAAATTCCTACGTCGATTTTACGATGGGATTTGGAGTAAATCTCTTCGGTCATAATCCCGATTTCATTCATACGGCGATCATGAAGCAATCCGAACTCGGAATGTGTCTCGGACCGCAGTCCTACCTTGCAGGACAGGTTGCCGAAAAGATGGCCAAACTCGTGGGCATGGATCGAATTGCATTTTGCAATTCGGGTACTGAGGCCGTGATGACGGCAATTCGCCTTGCGCGAGCAGCGACGAAGAGAGAAAAGATTGTTCTCTTTGATGGTTCCTATCACGGACACTTCGACGGTGTACTCGCGAGAACCTCTGCTGACGGAGTGACCACGCCTGTTGCTTCTGGCGTAACGCAGGGTCTTGTTCGAGACGTTTTGGTTTTAGACTACGGAGCTCCAGAGTCTCTCGAAATTATTCGTCAAAATGCGCATCTTCTCGCAGCTGTACTGGTAGAACCAGTTCAGAGTCGGTTCCCCGAGCATCAACCACAAGCTTTCTTAAAAGAAGTCCGCGCGATTACGGAAAAATCGGGAACCGCACTTATTTTTGACGAAGTGATTACGGGCTTTCGTATTTGTCCGGGCGGAGCTCAAGAACATTTCGGAGTCAAAGCCGATATTGCGTCCTACGGAAAAATTTTGGGTGGAGGTCTTCCCATCGGGGCCGTCGGCGGAAGCTCTAAATTTATGGATTCGATTGACGGAGGTGACTGGAACTTCGGAGATACGACCTATCCTCAATCTGAAATGACGTTCTTTGCAGGAACCTTTAGTAAGCATCCCCTCGCAATGGCCTCGGCCAATGCTGTTCTTGAAAAAGTCAGTACAGAAGGAAAAGAGATTCTCGAAAATCTCAATCGCCGCACACACGGGCTCGCGACTGAACTCACAGAATTTTTTCAGTCCGTTAATCTTGAAATTACAGTAAATAATTTTGGCTCGCTCTTTCGATTTAAGGCGGCTGCCAATTTAGATCTCTTCTTTTACAATATGAATCTGCGCGGGGTTTATATTTGGGAAGGTCGAAATCTGTTTCTCTCCACTGCGCATACGGCTGAAGACATTCGCTTTTTTATACAAACGGTCAAAGACGTCACGCATGAACTCATCGATGTTGGATTTTTAAAACCGAAAGATCTGGCGAAAGAGCACACTCCGGATACGAAAGGATTTCTATCGGCTCAAAAACGATTTCAAGACTTGAGCCTTCTAAGCGCTGACGGCGAAGCGGCGAGTCATATTTGTCTTTCAGTAAAAATGAAGGGTCCTCTTAAGAAGACGGTTCTCGAAAAAGCACTTTTTAAAATGCTCAGCCTCTCGGATGTCTTTCGTCTGCGAGTGGATTTAACAAAAGGACTTCAGTGGCTTGATCCAACGACATCTCTTCCCTTTGACTCTGAGGATTTAACTTCGTTCGAAGCTCCCTGGCAGGAGCTTGACGCTCGACTTCTCGAAGAAGGTAAGCGGCCTTTTCTTCTCGAGAAAGAACCGCCTGTGCGATTTCGACTCTATGATGTGGCCGAAGAGACGGCTGTCTTCTCGATGGTTTGTCATCATATCGCTCTCGACGGCTGGGCGATTTCTCGCTTTATCGAAGATCTCGCCAAGGCCTACCGCGCGATCGATATGAGTGAGCCTTTCGATTTTGTTCCTCAAATGCAATTCTTTAAATTCTTAGAAACGCCCAATCATTTTGGGCCGGTGAGTCGTCTAGAAAATGCAAAAAAACATTGGGAAGAAAAATTTAAAAAGCCTCCAGAATTTCTAAAGTGGAAGAATACAAAAACACAAAATGAGAAAACTCCTTCTCTCAAGGCTGAGCGACTCACCTTTCCGATTGATAACGCCATTTATAAAAAGTTAAAGGCTGCTGCCAAAGAATGGAAGATGACACCGATGATGTGTCTTTTGAGTTCGTTCTACTCGCTCTTAAAAGAAATGAGTGAATCTTCAACTCTTACGATTGGAGTTCCTGCAGCCAATCGTGATTTAGACGGCGCAGAAGGAATGATTGGAAATTGTGCGAATTTAGTTCCGATTCAATTTACGACAAAAGAAAATGAATCCTTCGTGGATCAAACCAAACGCGTAAAGGCAGAACTCATTGAGGCCTATCAAAATATGTCTCACCCTTATGAGAAGCTAAAAGAAAAATTGGATGCTCCACTTTTTAACGTCAGCTTTAATGTGGAGCCTCTTGCTGAACTTCCCGACTTTAATGATGTCAGTCTTTTTATGTACGCATACCCGATTGCGGCTGCTGAATTTGATTTGAGTTTCAATCTCACAGATCTCGAATATTTTTATCATCTCGAAATTGATTTTCAAACACATGAACTTAAAGCAGAAGAAATAATTGTCTGGGCCAATCGTTATTCCAAAATTCTGGAAGACGCCTTAAAATCGATTATTCCACCGGCTGGCATTTAAGAATATTGTCGCCAAAAATACTTCCAAGAATGAGATTTTTTCCGATCTTCACGGCAACACTCGTTGAAGAAATTTGCTTTCCGTCATCGAGAAATATTTCTTCAATGAGAGAGTTATTTTTGAGATTCATTCGAAGCACTTGCGCTGGCGCATGGATTTGATGGTGGTGCATTTGTTTTGCAAGAGCGAGTAATTTAGGATGAGCTCCGATCCATAAATTCTCTTCTGTATCATCCAATGTCAAATTATCGGGAGCACTTGGGAGCTCTTTCTTCTCGATGAACTCCAGATCATTCGTCATGGGATGACGTCGATAAATCAAAATAAATTTGGACGTCATCGACGCCACAAAAAGTTTAAGCCTGTCTTTTGTGAGTTGAATTCCGTTCGCAAACTGTATTCCAGAAGCCTTCGCTTCAAATTTTTTTCCATCGAAGAAAATGACCTTCCCGAGACCTAATCTTAAATAGTCTTCGATTTTTTTCTGGAAATTAGACTTCCCGCGATGATCAAGGGTCACATAAAAAGTTTCGCGGTCGACCGGTGCGATATCATTTGCATTGGTGAGCGTCGGATCAAAAATGCTTGTCACATGGACGAGTTGACCTTTGATAAAATCAAAGACTTCAATGCTCGTCTCTTCGGCGGTTCGATGATTCACAACCCAAAGGCGTGGTCCCTCCGGACCATCCAAAAGGCCAAGTCCATGAGGATGAAAAGAAAATGGCGCTCCCCAGGATGATTTATGGGGCGGCGAGTCACCTCGAGAAATTTCATTAGCCGTCCAAATATAAAGCTCACCGTTCGGAGTCGAATCCCCTTCGCTCTCGGGGCGAAAATCG
Source organism: Bacteriovoracaceae bacterium (assembly GCA_028287765.1). Lineage (GTDB taxonomy): Bacteria > Bdellovibrionota > UBA2394 > UBA2394 > UBA2394 > JAQBPA01. The sequence continues at coordinate 10,272 of JAQBPA010000229.1, read as the reverse complement.
CTCGAAATAAAGAGTGTCTGACGGCTCTTCGAGAACTCCATATCCTCAGCTCCTGCGATCGCATTATAGGACACACATTGTCCTTTAAAATGGGGATGAAGCTTCGTGAAGACTCCCGCATCTACTAAAAGGTTCACGGTATAAACGCCAATGACGATCAAAAAAAGGAAGAAGTAAAATTTCAGTTTATGCACCTTTACGTGCTCCAAGACTTGTTTGAAGAAGTTCATCTTTGACCAGATGCCGTTTAATTTTCATGGATGCTGTAACTGGAAAAGATTCGCGACGAATAATAATCTCACTCGGACGTTTATAGGTCGCAAGGTCATTTGAAAGTCTCGCGATCTCTGCTCGTACGTCCGATTCGGAAGAATTCTCAGCAGGAATGACGATGGCTACAATTTTTTCCCCGAGTTCAGAAGACGAGGGAAGACCCACCACACAAATTTCTTTAATGGAGGAAGTTTTCGAGAGTGCAGATTCCACTTCTTCGGGATGAATTTTTTTTCCGTTACTTAAAACGACAAGATTTTTTTTACGACCGTTCAGATATAAAAATCCCTTTTTGTCGAGATAGCCCATATCTCCCGTATAAAACCATCCCTTGTCATCCATGGATTCACGACTGAGCTCCGAATTTCTGTAATAGCCGAGCATGAGATGAGGACCCTTGGTTATAATTTCGCCGTTTGCTATTTTCACTTTGACGCCGGGAAGCGGCAGGCCAACAGAGCCTCGGCGATTCCGTTTGGGAGCATTCGTCGCAATAACAGGGCCGGTCTCCGTAAGACCATAGCCGTTATAAATAGGCGTGCCGATGGCCGAGAAAAAATCAAAAATCTGAGGATCAAGTTCCGAGCCGCCGCACACAAAACGTTTCAGCGTTCCACCAAAGGGTTCATGAATTTTTTTGAATGCCATTTTTTTTAACGTATTAAATCTTAGAAGCTTCGCTGATTTCAGAATGGAGCGGAATTTAAGTTCACCCATTCGCTCATGCGACTTTCGCTGGATTTCACGCATCATCAGTTTCAAAAAAAGCGGAACGACTTGAAAATGAGTGACGCGACGAGATTTAAAACAAAAAACAATCGCATCCGGGCTTAGATCATGGGCCATACAAAATTCCATTCCACAGCGGAGCGAAAAAAGAAGTCCGCTGCCAAGCCCAAACAAATGATTGAGTGGAAGAACCGAAAGCATCACATCCTTTGTGCTAATGTCGCGACTGATATTAGCCATGGCATCCGCCTCAAATAAAAAAGTGCGAAGTGGAACCATCACGCCCTTGGGAGATCCCGAGGTGCCGGACGTATAACAAATGACGACCGGATCTTCTGGAGAAACTTTCACTCGATTAAATGGGAGACTAGGAATCAAAGAATCAGAAAGTCCGTCATTTAAAATTAAAACTTTGCTCGCACGTTTCGGGACAGTTCGCAAATTTCTTGCGAGCTCACGAAATTTAAGTGATGCCAAAAGAAGACTCGGTTCAGAATGCGATAAAATATTCGCCATCTCGGTATCCGCAAGTTTGATATCAAGTGGAATCGCAATGCCGCCAGACAAAAGCACGGCAAAAAAATGAATCACCCATTCGATCGAAGACTCTCCGAGCAGAACGACACGCTCGCCCTTTTTAAGGCCTGCCATCTGAAGGCGAGAAGCTGTCTTTAGAACTTGCTCATGAAGGTCACGAAAAGAAATCAGCTTCCATTCGCTCGACTGATGACATGAAAGTGCAATATTATTTTTATAAGTCTTCGAGAGATTTTCCAAAAATTCAAAAAAATCTCCTTTGGAAATTTTTTTTAATCTAGACATGAGTCTGCCTTCCAATGAATAACTTTCGGTGCCTCTAACTGATTCGAAGAGGTTCGAACGGCTGCAATGCAGTAAAATTCTTTCAAATCGAAGAGAGAAAACATTTGCCACTCTTTCGGCTCATCTGCCGACAGGCTCTTGATGAGTTGCGGCAAACGAAGTGGATTCACTGTCACCTCGATCGTGTTCGGCGCAATCGAGAGACCCCTTCCGATGGCTTTCAAATAAGCTTCCTTTTGCGTCCAGATATAAAAAAAGGATCGCATTTTTTCTTTTTCATTCAATGTGTTGAATTCTCTGATCTCGTTCTCCGATAAAATTTCGGCGGCCAGATTTGGGCTCCATTTTTTTTCGCTTAGCTCTTCAAGATCAATTCCCACCTCTAAATTTTGAGAGATGATGGCGCAAATTTCGTCGCCGGAGTGTGAAATATTAAACGAAAGATGCGCAGGATTACAAAAGAGCTCTGGCTTTCCCTTCTCTCCAAAAATCAAACGCAGCTCCGCAGCAGGAATATTTGAATATCGGGAAAGAAGATGTCTTAACCATCCGCGACCCAGTCCAAATTCTCTTTGAGTTTTCGAAAAGGACCGACTTGATACGGCTCTCATTTTTTCGGAGGGTGAAAGGTACTCGAGAAGTCCTTCGGAGAGATCGTCAAATTTGCTTCTATAAATATGAACTTTTTCTTGCGAAAGGCGATCGAGCCAAGAAGAGTGAGAAGGAATAAAAGAGGCTACCGCGCTCATAGGGTGCGCCGAACATAGCAGATTTGAGGGCAATGGTGTTAAATAACATATCGCTGGAAGAATCATTTTAAAAACGGAGAAATGAATGAAAATGAATAATTTTAAAGCGTTTTCGGCTATCGCGTTTTTATGGACTGGAATCATAACTGCCGCAGAAACTTCTCCGACAGAACTTTTGAAGGCGTCTGACCGAGCACGAGGCGGGCTTTTGAAGGGTCTTGAATGGAAAGTTCAACTCAAAACAATCGAGGCCGGAAGCACGACCGAGAGGGAGTTTGGTATCGAGGCAAAGGGTGATGACGCCCTCATCGAAGCACTTTCTCCAGCGCGAAATAAAGGAGAGGTCTATCTCTTTAACGATCGCGATATGTGGTTTTATAAACCGGGACTTCGAAAGCCCATCTCCATTTCGGCGCGACAACGGCTTTCGGGTCAGGCTGCAAATGGCGATATCGCCTCCACCCATTACTCACGTGATTATGAAGGAAGCATTGTAGGTAAAACAAAAATCGATGGTGAGCCTGTTTTTATTTTGGATTTAAAAGCCAAAGACAAAAAAGTTACTTACGACCGAATCAAATATTATATTTCTGAAAAATCGAAGCTTGCGATGAAGGCAGAATTTTTAAGTCTCGAAGGCGAACCGTTTAAAGTGGCGACTTTTAAATATGGAAATTCCATTTTATCTAGCGGGCAAAAAATCCAATTTATTAGTCGAATGACAATTACCGATTCAAAATTTGCCGAGAACATAAGCGACATCACCTATGTTAATCCGAAAGAAAAAGATTTTTCGGGAAGTAAATTTAATATCAATAATCTCGCCCGTTAGCTTGTGCCATCCGTTTTTTTCACATTTATTTTTCTTCTGCAAATACCGGCAGAGAAGTCAGCCGTATCGGATTTAAATTTTAAGTTAGGCCTAGAAACTTATACGCTCGGTCAATATATCGCTGAAAAAAAGTCGACTATTAATATCGACAACCGCGTTTTTAAAAGTCCCCGGTGGGCCGGCGATTTAGATCTTCGACCTTCGGCAAAAATGTCGTTTCGCGATCTAAAATTCGTCGCTGAACCTCGCTTCGAGCTTCAACCCCAATGGATTCCGCACCCGCTCACAAAAAATGAATTTAGACTTGAGAGAAATTTTAGTCTCACGCAGCTCTATGCGAGTTGTGCCTTTTCAGACGCGTTAAATTTTTCAGGTGGAGTTCAAAATTTTCAATGGGGGCCGGCAGAATTAATGACGCCGAGTAATCCCCTCATCCATTTTGATCCGAGACAAAAGAGTATTTTTTGGGTCGAGAAAGGACGAGGCCTCTTAAAAATTAATTATTCACTCGGTGAAAATTTTAGTCTTATCGCTTTAACTCAGATCTTCGATAATAAAATTCCCGATTGGATTGCTGGCTACGATTCAAAATATATCGGCCTCTTAAAAATTGAATTTCAAAAGGGAGGCTCCGACTATATCGGACTCACCGGCGGAAAAGGCGATAAGTCGCGCGTGTGGATCGGTGAATACGCAAGTCTCGGTTTACTCGACGGACTTTCAGTCTATGGAGACGCGAGGCACACGCTCGGCTCCGATGCTTTTTATCCGGCAACGACGCAAAATGGAATCAGTCTAGAAAGAATAAAAAGCGAATCGTCTCGAATGGAGAGTCTTGCAGATTTAGGAATTCGTTTTGATGGACGGCTCGACATTCGAGGAGAATTTTTGATCAACTCGTATGGATTTACGAAGCGTGAATTTAACTCGAGTCTTCAGACCGCACTCCTTTCTGGCTCTCTCACGAGCGTCGAGTCGAGCCGTGCATTACATCCCGGATTAGAACTTCCTGGAAAATATTATCTTTATCAGTCCATACGAATAAATGATCTCGGACCCGGAAAGAGAATCACCCTTCTCGAGCGCTATCTTCATTCACTCATGGACCAATCGGGAATTGGCTTTTTAAGTACGGAAATCATTTTAAACGATTTCATGCTCGCGGTGGCTGAATTAGCGGTGCCGCGAGGTGAATCAAATAGAGAGTTTACCCTATCAGAAGGAATATCCATTCAGGCGGGATTTAAGTTCTCGTTTTAAAAGGCCTGGAAATCTGTCTTTCATTGACTCTTCGAAGCTGGCTTGTAAATTCCGCCGTGAAGGAAATTATCTATGAAATCATCTATTTTTAAGAGTTTTGCAATCATGGGCGCAATTGTTTTATCGCCAGCAGTTTCTGTCGACGCGGGATGTCGGGAAACAATAAAAGCCTTTTATAATAATCTTCCTTGGATCGCTTCGAGAAAATTGGAATACGTTTTGGAAGTGAAGGTACTTAACGAAGTTGGCGTCCCACTAGTTACAAAAACCTTTTCTACCAGACAGGGAGCGCTTTATGACATCACGCTAAAAGGAACAGGCGGGATTCTGATGTCACTCAAAGCTCCTACTGAAAATATTAGGCAAGACGCAGCAGCTAATGATCTATTAAAAGCAGAAGTTTTCATAAAACCAGGATGGGCATGGAGAAGAACAGGTGAGACTGAAACGGGATTTTGGATTTATAACAAACTTAACCCGTCGCCATACGAATTTCTCGGCAAAGTTAAACTCTATAATGAAGGGAGAATGCAATTTAGTAGCGATGCTGCGAAGGCTTACCATTTTGAAATTAAAACAAAATGGCTTCCTATTGAGTCGCCACAACCTGCAGTAGTTGAAGTCCCCACAAATGCGTACGTCGCGACAGCAAAAACGGCGCTTCTAGGTTATTTGATGTCAAAAAATCATACGTTTATTAGTTTCTCCCCGACGCCCGCAACCCTTCAGCCAAATGAAGATATTCCTTTTGGCCCTTCTGATGAGCTTTGGAATGAGACCAACGCTCCTCTTACCCTATTTCAAGGTGATTCTGGATATATGGGGGCTCGATATCGTCAGGCAGTTGCCGTCAATACGAAGGGTGAAATTGTTTGGATTAAAGAAGCTTTTCTAGAGTGAAAGTAATTTGGTTTAGCCCAAAGCTTTGATTTTTTCTTCTACTTCTCTGAAGTCGGGATCTATTTTTTTAACTTGTTCGAAAAGTTCTTTGGCTTTATCTCGAGCATTTAATTTTAGCAAAACTTCACCGAGCTCATAAGAAACACTTAACTTTTCTTGGCTCACCATTCCAGGTTCTTTGAGAGCTTGATCAAAACAATTTTTAGCCTCTTGATATTTCGACATCGACATTTGCGTAAGGCCTATTTGATAAAGAGCTGATACTTTTTGCTCAGCTATTTGAGAAACGAGGGTAAATTCGTCGATAGCATCGTCATAGAGTCCCATCTCCCGGTAAGCTATTCCCAAATCAAAGTGAGCCTGCCAATCATCAGCAGAGATTGTCTCAGAAACACCTTTTTTAAACGCATTAAAAATTTCTTTAATTTCAGCGGGAGCTTGTTGCGCTCCTGATGCGAGCTCTCGATCGAGTTCTCCGGCGAGATCAAAAAAGTCGCCATCTTTTTCTTGTCGTGAATCTTCTTGAACGGAGAGTTTTACTTTGCGTCCTAAAGTTTCGACTTCATGAACCTTTTTATTTAATTTATTAGCGGAAGCTGTTCCATTCGGATTGCGAGAAATATTAGAACTCCTAGCGTCTGCGCCCTTCCAATCTTTATGATGAGGAAATTTATCTTTGAGCCCCTTCAGAAGAGTCTCTGCTTCATCATTTAAGCCCTGTGTTCTAAAAAAAGAAATTTCTTCTATTCCCTGACGAATTTCAAATTCATCGTCGGCTAACACCTCAGGTTTTTCGTCGGAATACGCTTCTAAATCTAGCGGAGCCGAAAGTTCTTCGCTACCCGTAACGGCTGCGACTTTCTTCGACGGAGTTGGTTCGGCCTTCACTGTCTTATCTTCGGAAGAAAGTTGTCCGTCCAATTGATTTAATTCATCGTCCGTAAAATCAGATTCAGACAAAATGCTTTCAACGGGTTCATCATTCATGACCTCGAATGACTTATCTTCGAGAGCGGGAGTTGGGGGTTCTTCTACAACTTCTTCCGTCAAGTCTAGCGCAACTTCTGATAAGCGATTTTTCTTACTTTTTTCCTGCTCTGGATTTAAATCTTGAAATGAAATCTCCGAAAATTCGGAATGGTCTTCTGAAAGCTCTTCATCGATGACGATTGAAACTTCTGAATTTTCGAAGTCACTGAAAGAAAACTCTTCAGCGGCAGCAGCTACTTTTTCCTTTTTGGACGCAGGAGGATTTTTTGCGCTCACTTTTGGAATGTCATTTGTGGGAGCAGGAACGGCGGGAGCAGCTTTGTTGACGAAGCCTGCGAGGGCGGCATGATTTGAATCAAGTAACTTTAATTCTGCAGCTGCGACATTGGCCCAGATTTCCATATTCTGACTTTTTGCGAGCAAAATAATTTCGCTTAAAAGATGGACCGTTTCGTCAGTCTTCTTGAGTTCTTGAGTACTGTTCTTGAGCTTCCATCTGAGGATGAGAGATTTGGGGAATTGCGAAAGCCTAGCCATTAAAACTTCATAGGCTTTTTCTGCAAGGCCGTACTTAAAGTAAACTTCACATTCCGATAATATTTTCTTTTCGTCCGTACTCAAAGGCAGTGCCTTAATTAACGATTCAACCGGATCTACCGCCTCATCAACAACCGGTGCAGAAGCTTTCATAGACTGCGCTTCGGGAGTTGATTTTTCTACAAGTGGACGGCCTTTAATTCGAGACTCAACTGCAAAAATTTTATCGTTATCGCCGTTCTGGCGATAAAGCTTAATGAGCTCGACATCCACTGCTTTTGATTTATCGGGCTGCTTCATCGCTAAAAAAGTCATGGAAAGAAGTTCTAAAATGGCTGGATTTCGTGAGTCTGCCCGAAACGAAACTTGAATCTTGGCGAGAGCCTTCTTCGGCTCATTGGCTTTGATATAAAGTTCAGTCACGGATTGGAGTCGTGAAGTATCTTTTGGAAATAATTCAGACGCACGCTCGTAAACGCGAATCATATCGATCGTGCTCTTTTTTGAATTCACTGTTTCCGTCAAACGATCTAGACACTCTTGCGCCTCGGCTTCTCGATTCTGCGCTAAAAGTAATTCGCAAAGTTTAAGTTGGCTCTCGATATTATTGGGATCTAGATCAGAAACTTTTTTGAGTGCCTCAAGAAGAGCCACTTGATCGCCAGACTGATCATAGTAATCGACAACAATCGAGAAGTGGCTCATAGCGTCTGAGATCAAACCCAGTTGACCGTAAAGATTTGCAAGCTGCTCATGAACAGCCATGATTGTCGTTTTAGAAGTGATCTGATCTATTTTTAAAATTCGTTTATAAACAGCAACCGCTTTACTATAAAAGCCATCCTTCGAATAAACAGCGCCAATTCGCTTCAAGTATTCGACAGCCTTTTCAAAATTTTCTTCTTTGAGATAAAGATCTGCCGCTCGATTGAGCGCCTTCAATTCGACAGGATCGGATTTAAGAATTTGCTCCAATCCCTCAAGGGCTTTATCGCTTTGACCCTTTTGGATAGCTTTCTCAACGGCAGCAAAGATCTTAAGCTTGTCCAAGTTTCCCCCAAAAAAAATTCATAGCACGCCCACAAAAATGACTAATTTGCATATCCCCTAGGAAGTCACGAGAGCGTCTATAACTTTCTTATTTTACTACTTTTTGTGAATTGGTGCTCTGCGGCAGAAGATCTAGGCGGCCCTGGGCAGACTTAAATACCGCGTATCATATTTTCCGGAGATGAAATCCGGAGAATCCAAGATTTCTAGATGAAGAGGTATCGTAGTTTTGACACCCCTAATAATGAATTCTTTCAATGCTTCTCGCATCCTAGCAATGGCTAGCGGTCTCGTTTCATCATGAACGATGAGCTTACAGAGAAGGGAGTCGTAATAAGGCGAAACCAAGTAATCCGAATAAAAAGAAGATTCCAGCCGAACGCCTTTTCCCATCGGCGGATGAAAGTGCGTCACCCGGCCAGGACTTGGAGCAAAGGTTTTAGGATCTTCAGCCGTAATGCGACATTCGATCGAATGACCTGAAAATTTAATGTCCGGTTGTTTGAGAGTGAGTTTTTCACCAAGCGCGACAAGAATTTGCTCACGCACAAGATCCACTCCCGTCACCATCTCGGTGACAGGATGTTCGACTTGAATTCGCGTATTCATCTCCAGAAAATAAAATTTTTGGTCCGAATCTAAAATGAATTCAATCGTCCCGACGCTAAAATAATTGACAGCTTTCGCGGCAGCCAGAGAAGCAGCCGCCATTTTTTCTCGAAGCAGCGGTGTAAGTGCAGGACTCGGCGTCTCTTCCAAAAGTTTTTGATGACGTCTTTGAATAGAGCAGTCTCGCTCTCCCAAATGAACCATATGACCAAATTGATCTGCTAAAATTTGGAATTCGATATGACGAGGCTGTTCACAATATTTTTCGATATAAACTTCTTCACTTCCAAAAGCCGATTTACTTTCAGAGCGAGCAACATCCAGAGCCCGAAGAAGTTCCTCCGCCGATCGAACAACTTTCATTCCTCGACCACCGCCCCCCATGGCAGCTTTAATCAAGACGGGATAACCAATCTCTTCTACTTTCTTTTTTAAATCACTTTCCGAGCGAATTTTTCCTTTCGAATCGACAAGTTTCACACTCGGAAAAAGCGGAACTCCGGCAGAGTGAACTGTTTCTTTGGCGACAATCTTATGACCCATTCGCTCGATAGCATCCGGTGAAGGTCCAATAAAGGTCAGACCCATTTCCTGGCAAGCTCGCGCAAACTGAGCATTCTCTGATAAAAATCCATAACCCGGATGCACAGCATCCGCTCCGGTCACTTCTGCAGCAGAAAGAAGAGCGTGAATATTTAAATAGCTCTCGCGCGGAGAAGGCGGACCAATACAAACCGATTCATCGGCAAATTTTACATGTAAGGATTCAGCGTCGGCCGTCGAATAAACGCATACGGTCGCGAGTCCAAGCTCATGGCATGCACGTTGAATGCGAAGAGCAATCTCTCCGCGATTAGCAATGAGGACTTTTTTAAAAGCCATTACTTTCGGATCCCGAAAAGTGCAGAATTAAATTCAACAGGACTTCCGTTCTCCACAAAAATCTTCTCAATAATCCCCGCCGAATCCGATTCAATTTCGTTCATAAGCTTCATCGCTTCAACAATACAAAGAGATTGTCCCTTAGCAACCGCTTGCCCGAGTTCAACAAACGAAGGACTAGAAGGCGAGGGAGATCGATAAAAAGTACCAATAAAAGGAGAACGAACAATATGAAGATCAGAGACAGCCTCAGGCGCCTTTTGAACCTTTGGAACAATGGTCGCCGTCGCACTTACCAAATTTACTGAAGGAACAGAATGCGACACCACTTCCTCTCGAGCCCGAACGCGAACCGTCATCTCACCGATTCGAATTTCAATTTCAGCAAGATCGGTAGTCTTCAAGATCTCTGAAAGCTTACGAATAGTTTCCTCAGGAATTTTTTCACTCGAAGAGGCCACAGGCTTTTGCTTTAAAAAAGTAGATTTGGTCGTTTTAATCGAAGGTCTCTTTCCCATAAGGCTAATCTATGAAAAAAACTATTGTTTCAAGAGATTGTCGATCAAAAGTTTAAGAATTCGGTAAAAAAACCAAGAAATTGAGCTAGTTGCTCAATCCGCGAATCTACAGGCAGTAATT
>JAQBPA010000213.1 GCA_028287765.1 Bacteriovoracaceae bacterium | reverse complement strand
TCACGCGCGGGCTCGCGCTTCAGGACACCAGAGAAATGCTGTTCATAAAGAGAGTGGAGTCTTTCTAATTCAGAATGAAGTCCATTCAATCGAACATCGATATTGTTCTGTTTTTCTTTCGGGGCAGCCACTTCTCCTATTTTACCCTGATGGGACAAAGACGACGCAGTCTCCTAAATTTTCTTTAAATGGGGGTCCACTAACACCCCGAATTTACACAACTATTTTGAGTTGGCTCTAGGCCTGATTATTGCATCATTAGTACGTAGGAGCTAAAAATGTCGTGGGTTCGTTGTAACCTCATTCTTACATTTTTGTTGATGAATACAGCCTCTCTTCATGCGGGAGCTGTTGATCGATTCTTTTTTACTTCCGCAGGTCTTCGCGTGCACCCCACTCAATCAGATATTTCTGCTGCAGGTGTTCTTTTTATGGAAGCAAAAGTAAAACAGCTTTGCACGGACGGAACTCAAAAAATTTGTATCCATTGGAATCTTGTTCTCGACTCACCCTCTCATTTGGCGACTTATTCGAGTCGTGTCCAAGACGCTCTTCTCACCTGGACAAGCGATAGCGATCTCCATTTGGCGATGGATTATGCAGGCACACTTGCCGGAAATCCGACGTCGACTTCGCAGGATGCATTTGGAAATCCAGCGATAGCAGGAAATTTTATTATTTCATTTAGTCCTCCGCCGGACGTTCAGTTTTCAGATGGAGAGTCTTCAATTATCAGACATTATGTGCTTCCAGATCTCGGCAGTAAAACGGCAGAAATTAAATGGGCGGGAATTTTCTTTAATCCTAAATATGTGCCAGATAAAGATTATGATCTTAAAACGGATCTCCTTTTTGAAATCGGAAGAAGTCTGGGGCTTGCCCCCTCTGGTGTGACGAATTCAGTGATGTATCCGAATAAAATTCCAAACACACCGCGAACGGCGCTAAGTTTTGATGATATGTTCTGGGCCGGGGCTCAATATGGGACGAACGCATTTACACAAAAAATGGGAACCCTCTCTGGCTCGGTACTGAATGGCAAAGACGGAAGCCCTTGGATTGGAGCGCATGTGCAAGCACTTCCCGTGGCCAGCGCGCAAACTTTTTCACAAAATCTGGACCGAAAGCTTTTAATCACTGGCACCTTTAGTCGCGAGGACGGAAAGTTTTTATTTCGTGCAATTCCACCTGGAGATTATCTTTTGATTGATGAGTCGGATACCAATATGCCCGCACCTCTTTCATCTTTAGATGCGTGGCTAAAAAAGTTTTCACCCACAGATCCTTTTGAGTCGGAATTTTATGATGGAGCCGGAAGAGAATCAAATCAAGAGGCGATCTTTTCTTTTTCACCACAAGAAGTCTTTTATGCGGCAACACTCACCGTCGATGCTGGTAAAGAAACAACCGATGTTACTTTTATTACGAATGTTGCAGACACGACCATTCCACTCATCACGGCAAAAGGTGCATCTCTCGAGACTCTTTCAAAAAATGTTCCACCCGCTCAACTATCCCCGAGCCCTGTTCCTGCTGTGAACCAAAGCGGGAGCACTGATTCTGGAGGAGGCGGGTGTGAGTTGACGACTGAAAAACAATTCGGAGGATTTGTTAGTCTACTAGGCTTAACTTTTGTTTTATTCCTACTGGCTCTAATCCGATGGGATCTGAAAGCAAAATCATGTCTTGCTGAATCCCGGAAACCCGAACGATATTCTCGATAGATCTTTTTCCGTGAGAATCTCGCGAAAGCTGTACGATAATATTGATCGTCTGAGCGAGCATCCTTCTGACGGCATTTACATTCAGCTGAACTCCAGAACTCAGAACTAATCCTTCAATTCGGCTGAGCGCTTCTCTAGCCGAATTTGCATGAACTGTTGTCATCGAGCCAGCATGACCGGTGTTCATGGCTTGAAGCATTTCAAAAGCTTCTGCTCCTCGAACCTCGCTGATGATGAGTCGCGTTGGGCGCATTCGTAAACATTCGATTACCGTTGCACGAAGATTTCCGCGCCCCGATTCTATGGCGACAGCGTGAGGATGTGGCCAATCTGTTTCAGCTTCTTCTTCGACGACAATGAGTCTGTCAGACGGATCTACTTTTTCGATAAGGCTTCGAAGAAGAACGGTCTTACCCGTTGAAGTCCCGCCAGAGATGATGATGTTCTGTCTTTCTTTTAATGCGCGTCTTAAAAATTCAATCTCCACCGGCTTACCAAAATTTCCTTCTTCGAGTTGTTCGAGCGAGAGTACTTTTTGTTTCGCTTTTCGAATGGAAATATGGGGCGCTTCCACAACCGGCGGAAGTGCCGCATGAATTCGGAGCATCCGGTGAAGTCTCCACGAGGCCCAGCCGGAAGTTTTATGAGAAGACTCTCGAATCTTCTCTTCTAAAAATTGATTATTGGAAAAAATCCACGGGGCTTTTAAGACAACGCCCTGCCAATCCACAAAAATTTGTGAAGCTCCGTTGATCATAATTTCGTCGAAATCGTGTTCAGTTAAAAGATAATCCCAAAGTTTTGCGTCTGATTCAGGTTGAGGAGCGAAGTCAGGAAGTTTCGCGAGCGCTGACATCTTGATTTCGAACTTAATTTGATGCCCTTGAATTTCGATCTCGTCTTCACTTTGAAGCTTGGCTTCGAGAGAAAGAATTTTTTTATTCACCGTAATGCCATTGATCCGATATCCGTTAATGGCCCACCAGTCATCGCCGGTGAATTTGATTTCGATGAGAAAGGGCTCCGAAAAAGCTTTCAGCTGAATATCCGCAGACGGATTGCTTCCAATCGTTACACTATCTGAAGTGGCTGTGGCGGAGCGCTTTCGATAACCGGGCTTCTTATCGTTATTGAGTCGCTCCAAAATGGTGAGATAAATTTGCAATGGATTGATCCTCTAATTACATGCGCCCGTAAATTGATCGACGGTACAGCTGCCGGTGGGCGTACTTGTTGCGGTGCTGCAGCCGGAACTCGTGGTTGCGCCCGGGGCTGACGATGACGTCGCAGCTACCGGCGTAGGAGTTGGTGAAGCCCGGGGAGTGGGGGAAGGAGAGCCTGTGATTTGAGTGCTTCGTTTGACTATATTTTCTTCTGATCCTTGCGTGATCATATTTCGACTGGCAACGGCTTCAAAACTTTCGCAGTTTCCATTATCGGAACCACACCCAGATAATAAGGCCATCAGAATAAGCATGCTGAAAAGTAGCTTCATACCTCTAGATAAAGCAAAATGAGTGCCGCCCCAAAATGACTTAAAAGCCTTCATTTCTATGACTCTATGCAAAAATTGCGAGGTTGATCTGACATTCTTTCATGGGGTCGGTTAGTATGAAATTTGATTAGTACGGTGTATTTAGTGACGAAGCCTTAAAAGGATTCTAAAAATGGTTGTGGCGGAAATGTTTCAAGGTAGAAATTGGAACCCCTATCGTATTCCTTTAAGGCTTGCGGCTTTTTTGTTCTTACTTTCTCTTCTACTTCATTTTTCACTTCTCATTTTTGCATCCAAAAAAAAGCTCTTTCCAGAAGTCGTACATCAAGCCCCCACGCTGATGGATGTTCAGCTCTATCAACGACCTGCAGTTGATACGCTTCAAGAGACGGCCAAAGAGAAGCCAAAAGACGCGCATTTTGAGAGCTCGAGAAATCTAAAAGCTGATGAAGACACAAGCCCCGATCGAGCACCAACTTCACAGGCGCAAAAAATGGGAAAATTAGAAAAGCCGGTGCCACAAACAAAACCAAAGGTCAAAAAGACAACCGCCATTTCAAAGAATCTGATGTCCATAACCCAAGAAGAAATGCTCGAAAAAGGGGAGATTCAAAAGGAAACTCTGCGCGGTGACGGAGGAAATGTTGACTCCACCGGGTTTGCTGAAAAATTGCGAAAGGGCGCAGAACTTAAAATTAGTGCAATGGAATCTGATTATGGACAGTACGTCACGCGGATGAAGCGAAAAATATCGCAGCAGTGGAGTCCTCAGAGAACACTGAACGCTCGGATGTATAATTTTAATGAAATTCGCGTGGACGTTGCCGTAGTTTTAGATGATCGGGGAGAAATTGTAGATCTGCGTGTTATTCAAGGATCGTTTTTTCCGGAGTATGATGCCGAAACAAGAAGAGCGATCAGAGACGCAGCCCCGTTTCCGAATCCACCCAAATCACTCATTCAAGCGGACGATCATCTGATTTATATGCCGTGGTCATTCACTGTCTTCATGAATCAGTCGGGCGCTTACGTTGAGTGATCGACTATCTCAAAATTCTCAGCATGAGTTTACAATTCTTATAACGATTTAATTCAGCCGGAGCTCCGCTCTTGGGTTCAAAATCAAATGACAAGATTTTACCACCCGTCCCGATATGAAAAGTAACTTTTTCACCGGGCTTCGGAAACCAAGAAAACTTCTTCGGATATCTTCCCACCGCATGTCCCTGAAGACTATATTCGCTTTGAATGCCGTGAAACAAAACGGAGCCGCCAGTTTTTGTGGCAGTGATGGAGATGCTTGGCACCAGAAGGCCAGCAGAGAGTTCTTCCACCTTTCGGATGACGAATTGTCCCTCGGAGGTTTCGCCAATTTTAAATTCCGCCGGCTCTAAATTTACGGGAAGAGTAAAAAAATCTAATGCGGTTGAGCCAGGAAGCGGGCTGGCCTCCGACTTACTTGAGCAAAAACAGACGAATAGAAAATAGAGGAAGGGACGAATGCCAAACTTCATAACGGAACTCATAGCACAGTTATGGAAGCGGCTCAAATCAGCAGAAAATCAGATGGAAGTGGGCAGCCAGCGAAGTCTAGGCTGTTTCTGAGCGCGAAGTTCATCAATTTTTTCGCGGTTCACTCGAGTGGGTGCTTCGAGGACAACCTTAGGATTTGTTTCACATTCCTTAGCAATTTCAATCATGACGTCGCAAAATTGATCGAGGGTTTCTTTCGTTTCACTCTCTGTCGGCTCGATCATCATGGCTCCGTGAACAATGAGCGGAAAATAAACGGTCATCGGGTGGTATCCGTAATCCATGAGTCGCTTCGCGATATTTAAGGTTTTAATTCCAAACTTTTCCTGAATCTCATCTGAAAGAATCACTTCATGCATACAAATGGAATCAAATGCAATTTTGAAATAAGGACGAAGTCGGTGGCGGATATAATTGGCATTTAATACTGCGGCTGTCGACATTTTCTTCACGTAGGTCTCTTCGGTATTTGGAATCGTGCCAAGCGAAAGCATATAAGCGAGCGCGCGAATATGAATCGAATAATTTCCGTAATACCCGCTCACACGCCCAATCGATTCGGGTAAATCTTTTTGCAGTTTATATTGAGAACCTTCTTTGATCACAAGCGGTGTCGGAAGAAATTTCTTCAGATGTGAACGAACGCCAACCGGTCCAGACCCAGGGCCACCCCCGCCGTGCGGAGTTGAAAAAGTTTTGTGAAGATTAATATGCATGATGTCGACACCGAGGTCGGCTGGTTTTGTAATTCCGACGATGGCATTAAAATTTGCACCGTCCATATAAAAGAGACCGTCGACGGAATGGATGAGTTTAGCAATTTCGTGAATATGAGTTTCGAAAAGTCCGCAAGTATTTGGATTCGTCATCATGATGCCGGCAATTTCTGGACTGAGAATTTTTTCAATATCAGCCACTTCGACAATTCCGTTAGGACCCGTCGGAACCGAAACAATTTCGTAGCCTACCATGGTGCAAGTAGCTGGATTTGTGCCGTGCGCAGAATCGGGAACTATAACTTTTGTTTTTTTAGGTCCGCCCTTTTTTTCTTTTTCATCATGATAAGCCTTCATGATTTTAATACCTACAAA
This sequence comes from Bacteriovoracaceae bacterium, assembly GCA_028287765.1. Lineage (GTDB taxonomy): Bacteria > Bdellovibrionota > UBA2394 > UBA2394 > UBA2394 > JAQBPA01. The sequence continues at coordinate 10,659 of JAQBPA010000213.1, read as the reverse complement.
TTCGCCGTGCGCCCCAGCGTTAGGCTGAAGTGTAAAATTTTCAAGTCCAGTGAGAGAAGAGAGTAAGCCTTGAAGTTGATATTGAATGGCGAGCGCGGGTTGTAAATATTTTTCAGGCCAAAGGGGATGCACGGTCGCAAGAGCAGAAATCTTGGCCACTTCTTCATTAATTTTAGGATTATATTTCATCGTGCAAGAGCCAAGCGGATAAAAGCCCGTGTCGATACAGTAATTTTTTTGCGACAATCGAACAAAGTGCCGAACAATTTCATTCTCAGAAATTTCTGGCAGTTCAGAGATCTCCCCGCGGCAAAGATCGCCCGCAATCACGGATGTAGGATTGATTTCAGGAACGGGACACGTGGGAAGCGAAAAACCAATTCTTCCCGGATGGCTTTTTTCAAAGAGAGTGGGCTCCTCTTGCGAGATCAGTGGACCCGTCGCGGTATCCAGAAGTCGTTTATGTTCACTCATAGGATTTTAAAAACCTCACGAGAGAGTTCATTTGTTCTAAATCATGGAGTTCGTTGGCGTGAATCGAAAGTTTTTTACTCCATTCAGAGCGGAGTGAACCAAGCGCAACGCCTGGAATAAATCCTTGTTGAGTTCCCGCTTCCACAATTCGGGAAGCATCCTCTCTCGATTCAATCGTAAACTCGTTAAAGGTAGCAGCGCTCGAAACCTTTAATTTAGTTTCAGAGCGAATTTTATTTTTCAAATATTCTGATCGACTTAAATTTTGAACAGCCACTTCTCGAAAGCCTTTTTTCCCGAGAGTGGCTAAATGAATAAGTCCAGCGAGCATATTTAAATTCTGATTGGTGCAAATATTCGACGTAGCTTTATCTCGTCGAATGAATTGTTCGCGAGTCGCAAAAGTAAGCACATAAGACCTTCGATTTTTTTGATCGACTGTTTCACCCACAAGCCGACCCGGTAAATTTCTTAAATATTCATTTCGCGTCGCAAAAATTCCAAAGGAAGATCCGCCAAGATAAGCAGCATTTCCAAAACTTTGACCTTCGCCGGTGACGATATGCGCCCCAAAAGCTCCCGGTCCTCTCAGAACTCCCCATGCAAAGGGCTCCATGGTGGAGGTCACCCAAAAGGCTTTTGAGTTTTTAACGAGCTTTGAGACGGCAGAATAATTTTCGATGACTCCAAAAATATTGGGGCTCTGTGTGACAACGACGTCTGCGCTTTCAATATTTTGTTCTAAAGCTTTTAAAGAAAGAACATCGCCTTCAAGCGGAAGCATTTGAATTCGATCTTCAAAGACCGTGCAATAAGAGCGGAGTACTTCTTGATAAAAAGGATGAATCGATTGTGAAACTAAAATTTTTCCTTCAGATTTTTTCTTTAAACGAAGCGCCATCAAAACGCCTTCGGCTAAAGCGGTCGCGCCGTCGTAAACAGAGGCATTTGAGAGTTCGCATTCTGTAAGTTGGCAGGCGAGAGTTTGGTATTCAAAAATCGCCTGAAGAAGACCTTGAGAAATTTCTGGCTGATAAGGCGTATAGGCGGTTGCAAATTCTGAACGTCCTTGAATTTGTGGAACGATCGACGGAATATAGTGAGAGTAAACACCACAACCCGCAAAACTCACCGAAGGAACGGGCGAAAGTTTCGAAAGATTTTCAAAAGTCTGCCTGATTTCAATTTCAGATTGCGCTCTTGGATAATCGAGGGGCTTTTTAATTCTGAGCTGCGAGGGGATATTGCTAAAAAGTTCTTCTGTGCTTTTTAGTCCGATGGCTTTCAGCAGCTCTTTTTCGTCATCCTTACCCTGAGGAATATATTTCATAGAGGCTTCAACAGAGGACTCGGACGAAGCAGTGGAGCCGCCTTTAGGGGAGACAGGTCGCTCCCGAAAAGTTCCTGTAGCCGCCTCAGTCGCAATCACTTTTTATTTTGTTTAGATACGAGCTTTAAATATTCAGCTGCTGGCAAAAGGAGCTCGAGTTCTTTTTCGTCAGAAATTTCAACTTTGATCATCCAACCGTCGTTGTAAGGATCTTCGTTTACGAGTTCTGCAGAATTAGGAAGGCCGCTATTAATTTCTAAAACCTCTCCACTTACGGGAGCAAAAAGTTCTGCGACGGTTTTAAGCGAGTCGACAGTTCCAAAAACTTTTCCTGCCTGAAACATTTGTCCTTCTTCAGGAAGTTCAACGTAGGTGATATCGCCAAGAGAATGTTGCGCGTAATCGGTGATCCCGACGACAGCTGTGCCGTCTTCAATACGACACCATTCATGATTTTTTGTATAAAGTAGATCTTCTGGAACTTTCATTCCGGGTTCTTTACCAGCCATAAGCCTCATTTCTTCCCATATTTTTGTTAACGATTCCCGTTTCCGACTTTGTTTTAAGCTGCCTTCAATTTCCTCTTCACTCGAGGTGTACCTACAAATGGAGGCAACGTACGGACAGCCTCTCTTGCTTTTCCTGCACTTTCAAGCACAAAAATTGCATCGTTTGAAAGTGGTGACTTTAAAAGTGAAAGATCCACGAGCGCGAGGCCTATTCCTACGCGCCGAAGGGGTGAGATCGAGCCGGAAGTAATCCAACCGACCGGTTTAGAATCGAGAAAAAGCTTTTCGTCAGCGCGAAGAGGCTTCGGAGTGCTTGTTTCGACAGCGATCGGAAGGTATCTGTTTGGAAGTCTGGCCTTTTCCACTCCGCAAAACTCATTTTTGAGGTCCGTCGCAAATGCCGAAAATGTTTCCATGGGGCGGAGTTTTTCTGAAAGTTCATGCCCGTAGAGCGGAAAACCTACTTCTAAGCGAAGAGTATCTCGAGCGCCGAGTCCGATCGGAACCACATCTTTTGACTCAAATTCATTCCAGAGAGAAAGGGCCTCTTTATTAGGAAGAAAGATTTCAAAGCCGTCTTCGCCTGTATAGCCCGTTCGAGCAACGAGCCACCCATTAGAGCTCATCATAAAGGAGTAATATTTAAGATTCTCGGATTTTGGCACAATCTTTGAAAAAAGTTCGACAGCCTTTGGGCCTTGAATAGCAATCAAAGCCGTTTGTTCGCTGACGTCCTCGAGCGAAACTTTAAAAGATTTTGAGAGTTCCCTTAAATGAGCAAAATCTTTAGTAACATTGGAGGCGTTCACGACCATCCAATATTTATCTGCACTGAAACGATAAACAATAATATCATCGATAATTCCGCCATCTCTATTTATAAGCAGGCAGTACTGAGCCCGACCATCTTCGAGTGATGAAAATCCGCGGCTGCAAGCATACGAGAGAAATTTTGTCGCCTCAGCTCCTTTCACCCAAAACTCTCCCATATGAGAAACATCAAACATTCCAGCATGTTCTCTTACCGCGAGATGCTCTTTTAGCATTCCACCGGTTTTTGCGTCGTAGGAGATGGGCATGTCGAAACCTGCAAATTCAGCCATTCGGGCCTTGAGTTCGAGGTGTTTAGCGTGCAATGGAGTCGTCTTTAGTGCCATGCCGAAGATTAGCTCATCTAAGCTTCAGCAAGGAACAGGATTTACAATCGATAGTCGGCAGGTTTAAAGTCGAAACGATTTTAGGAACCGCAGGCGATTTGTGCCAGGTGCTAAAAATTGTAGAAACTATATAGAAAAGGAAAATGAAATGGGCGTACCTGTATCTCAAATGTGGACGGTGGCATCTTATGTCATCAAACAAAAGCTTAAAGGGAATAAGCGATATCCTCTCGTTCTGATGCTTGAGCCTCTTTTTCGCTGTAACCTCTCTTGCGCGGGCTGTGGGAAAATTCAATATCCTGATCATATTTTAAAGAGAGTTCTGAGTGCTGAACAATGTTTAGCGGCTACGGATGAGTGCGGAGCTCCGATGGTCAGCATTCCTGGAGGCGAGCCTCTTCTACACCCCGAAATTAAGCAGATCGTCGAGGGCCTTGTTGCTCGAAAGAAATATATTTATCTCTGCACGAACGCGATTTTACTTCAATCGAAGCTCCATCTTTTTAAACCAAGTAAATATCTCACCTTTTCGGTTCACATGGACGGCTTACAACATGAGCATGACGAAGCGGTTTGTAGAGACGGCGTTTATGAAAAAGCGCTCGGAGGAATTAAGGCCGCACTTAAAGAAGGTTTTAGAGTGACGACCAACACGACTCTCTTTGATGGTGCTCAGCCCGAGCGAGCCCGAGAATTTTTTGATGAGATGATGAAGGTCGGAGTGGAAGGCATGATGGTCTCCCCCGGATACAGTTATTCAAAAGCTCCGGATCAGAAACATTTTCTCGGCCGACAGAAAACAAATCAACTTTTCAAAAAGATTTTGTTCGACGGAAAGAGATCTTGGAAATTTAACCAGTCTCCTTTGTTTTTAGAGTTTCTAGCGGGCACACGAGATTTCGAGTGCACGCCCTGGGGAAATCCGACCTATAATATTTTTGGTTGGCAAAAACCTTGTTACCTTTTGCAAGAGGGCTACGCTGCTACGTTTAAAGAACTCATTTCGGACACCACTTGGGAAAATTATGGACGAAAAAGTGGAAATGCCGCCTGCCAAGATTGTATGGTTCATTGCGGTCACGAACCGACTGCCGTTGATCATACGTTTGGATCGTGGAATGGATTTTGGTCGACGGTGAAGGCTACGATTGCCGGACCGAAAATTTTGAAACCAGCGCCTGAATCTTTTGAAGCAATGGAAATAACAGAGAAGAAGGTGGTCAATGGCTAGTTCAACTCATACGTCTGAAGATTTTATTCAGGGAAGAATATTAAAATCTTCAGAGCCCGATTTCTTTGAAGGATTAAAAGCTGTTGTCGACTATCGCGGTGATGTCACTCTTTCGCTCGTCGATGGAAATACCGTTGAAGGTTATATTTATAATCAATCGCTAAGCGGTTTAGAGATTTTTCCAAAGAATAGTCCTCGAGCTATTTCGATTAATTTTAAAGAGATCGATTCCATTCAGTTTTCCGGCGAAGATACTGCTAACGGAAAAACTTTCGACGACTGGACTAAAAAGAAAGAAGCCGAAAAAGTCGCCATCAAAGCTCAACCCATCGAAATGGCGTAGGCTTCATGTCCGCACGCTCTCTCGAAAATAAAGTCGCTATCATTACGGGGGGCGGTCGTGGGATCGGTGCAGCGACAGCTGAAGTTTTTATTCGCGAGGGGGCGAAGGTTGTTATCGCCAGTCGAAGCGAAAAAGAACTGAAAGAGACAGCCCAAAAGTTAAAATCAGAAAATATTTTTTGTGTTCCAACGGACGTGAGCGATGAGGCTTCCGTAAAAAATCTTTTTAACCAGACGATTAAAAAATTTGGAAAATTAGACATTTTAATTAACAATGCGGGCATTTTTTTGGGGAGCGAGTTTTCAAAACTCTCTACGGAGGATTGGGACCGAGTCATCGGCGTGAATCTCCGCGGCCCCTTTCTCTGTGCAAGAGAAGCCTTTTTAAAAATGAGCGGCGGAGGCTCTATTGTGAACATTAGTTCACTCGCGGGAATTCGTGGAACTCAAAAATTTCCGGGATTTACTTCTTATGTTGCTTCGAAATTTGGAGTCGTTGGCCTTACAGAATCTCTTGCGGTTGAAGGCCGGGATCGTGGGATTCGAGTCAATTGTGTTGCGCCCGGGGGTGTCGACACCAAGATGCTGAAAGAGGCGCTTCCGTCTCTGAAAGCAGAGGCTCAACCGAAAGATATTGCCGAAATCATTTTAAGTTTGTGTGATGAGAGTCGATCCGCGGTTTTGACGGGCACACTTATTGAAGTTTTTACAAAAGTGACGCCTCGATAAGAATGAGAGAGGTTTTGTGTCAATCGTTTATCTGACAAGAAAAGAAAAATTTTCTGCTTCTCATAGACTTCATAGCGATAAATTGAGCGACGAAGAAAATCTCAGACTCTTTGGAAAATGCAATAATAAAAATGGTCACGGTCATAATTACTGTTTAGAGGTGACGATTCGCTCCGAGCTCGATTCGAACGGGCTAACCATGAATCTCGGCGAGCTAAAGCGGACCATTAAAGACTGCGTCGTAGTTCTCTTCGATCATAAAAATTTAAATTTAGATGTTAAGGTTTTTAAACACCTGAATCCAACGGCTGAAAATATCGCCATCATTTCTTGGAAGCTCTTGAGCGCCAAATTGCCAAAAGGATTATTGTTCGAAGTCAAAATTCACGAGACTGAAAAAAATGTCGCAACTTATCGTGGGGAGTAGCGAGTGAGTCAACCAGAGGGAAATAACAAGACAGCGATCGGAATCCTGGGCGGCGGACAGCTTTCTCGAATGCTCTCCGAAGCCGCACTTCGGCTTGGTCTTCGTCCGACTCCGTTTTGTTTTGCAGATGACGATCCTGCCACTCAAGTAACAAAAGATTTTTTTGTGGGCAAACTTTCGGATCGATTACTTTTGAAGCTTTTTTTTTCGAAAGTGGAACTCGTTACGTATGAAAGTGATTTTCTTCCGTTTGAAATCTTAAAAAGTTTTTCGGATGTTCAATTTGTTCCGCCGCTGGCTTCGCTCGAATGGGTAAGCGATAAAATTAAACAGAAAGAAATTTTAATTAAGCTGAACATTCCAAGCCCGGAGTTTCGTCGCTTTCCAAGCGGAGATTTAAAGGGTTGGCTTTCATCGCTTACCTCTGAGTGGAAGGGCGAATGTGTTTTTAAGTGGGCGAAAGAAGGATACGACGGAAAAGGCGTTTTTATTTACCGAGGGGATTTTCGAAAAGCAGAAACCTTTTGCGAGCGAGCTCTCAAAAGAGGCGTCGATATTTTTGCTGAAAAGAAAATAAATTTTAAACGAGAGCTTGCTCTTGTTTGCGTGTATTCAACTGACGGAAGTTTTTCTTTTTATCCTCTCGTCATCTCTGAACAGCAAAATGGAATCTGTAAACGCGTAACAGGTCCAGCAACTTCGCTCGGCGTTTCTCGTGAAACAGAGCCTCTCGCACAGGCCTACGCAAAAAAAATTGGCGAAGAGCTGAAGCTTTTTGGTGTTTATGCGGTGGAGTTCTTTGAAGACAGTTCCGGAAAATTATTCGTCAACGAAATTGCACCCCGCGTGCACAACTCAGGTCACTTCACACTCGATGCCTGCAGAACTTCTCAGTTCGAAAATCATTGGCGCGCCCTACTCAAAATGCCACTCGGCGATACGACTTCTGCTCCTGCATTTGCGATGCTGAATCTTCTTGGGCCTGCCGGCGTTGCTCAAAAAGATATCTCAAAGCTTTCTACGCCTCCCGATATCCATTTTCACTGGTACGGAAAAAAAGAGTCGCGAGAGGGTCGAAAAATGGGGCATCTCAATCTCGTTTGTTCGTCTGTAAAGGAACTAGAAGATAGGCTTCCTGAATTAGAGAGAGTGGAGCGGGAATGGCTTTCAAAATTCGAGGCAAAAAGCTAAAGAATGAGAATGAAAAAGCCGGTTGCCATTGTTATGGGAAGTGATTCTGATCTCGAATTTATGAAAGGTGCTTCAGAAGCACTCGATGAATTTAAGATCGGATATGATCTGCAAATTCTTTCCGCCCATCGAACGCCCGACGAAATGTCTTCCTTCGCCAAATCTGCCTCCAAAAAAGGAGTGCGCGTCATTATCGCGGGTGCCGGCGGTGCAGCGCATCTTCCGGGGATGATCGCTTCTTATTCGGAACTTCCGGTGATCGGCGTTCCCGTACCTCTTGGCGCCCTTCAGGGCCAAGACTCTCTTCTTTCAATTGTTCAAATGCCTAAGGGCGTTCCTGTGGCGACGGTGGCGATCGGAAATTCTTACAACGCAGGCCTTCTTGCGATTCAAATCCTCGCTTCAGGTGGAAAAACAATCGACTCTAAACTTCAAGCTAAAATTCGGCTCTATAAAGAAGTACTCCGAAAAAAAGTGAAAGCGAAAAGCTTAAATCTGCGAAGCTTGAAGCGGCACTAGTTTTCTTTCGCGCTGCCACCAAAATACATAGCTAGGCAATGTATTTTTACTTTTTAACAGTAAAAATGACGGCAGAGCAGCATTTTTTTTACGCTAACTAAATCTGACCAATGAATTGCACTCCTCTCTTTCCCGATAACTAAAAATCAGACATTATATTTCTGAGCTATGACACTTTCAGATATTTCCATTAAAAATCCAGTTTTTGCCTGGATGCTCATGTTTGGGCTCATTGTTTTTGGCGCAATTGGTTTTTCGAGAATGGGAATCAGTCAGCTTCCTGACGTCGACTTTCCTGTTCTGACGATCAGTGTTACTTGGGTTGGCTCTCCTCCAGAAACCATGGAGACGGCAGTTGCGGACGTCATTGAAGATGCGGTCATGTCGGTCGAAGGAATCAGGAGCGTGAGCTCCACTTCTCAAGAAGGGCTTACAACCATCAGCATCGAGTTTGAACTCAGTCGGTCAATTGATATCGCTCTTCAAGAAGTGCAAACAAAACTCGCTCAGGCTCAAAAAACTTTGCCGACCGATATTGATCCGCCGATTGTTACTAAATCCAATCCTGAAGATCAGCCGATTCTCTGGGCCGCTCTAAACGGCGGGAAGCTTCGCGATATGATTTTATTTATTCGCGATCATCTAAAAGATAATTTAACGACGATCAGTGGAGTCGGCGATGTTGCGCTCGGTGGTTATGTTGATCCCAATCGAAGGATCTGGCTGAACACTGATAAAATGTCCAAATTAGAAATTTCGGTTGGCGATATTATTGCTGCGGTTACGAATCAGCACACCCTAGCCCCTTCGGGTTATATGGATAACGGGCCAAAAGAAGTGAACGTTCGAGTTTTGAGTGAGGCAAGTACGCCAGAAGAATTCAATCAGCTTGTGATTCCGAGTCGAAATGGACTTCCGATTTATCGACCCATCTCGGTCGGACAAGTGGCGAGAATTGAAGACGGACTTGCGGATGTTCGTCGAATTTCAAGAATGAACGGAGAGCGCGCCGTCGGGCTTGGTGTGATCAAACAGCGCGGATCAAATGCAGTCGCCGTCGGCGAAGCGGTACGTCAACGAGTGAATGATCTAAAACCCATTCTTCCTCCTGGCATGAAAATGGATATTGTCACGGATGCGACAAAATTCATCAAAGACTCTACTCAGGAACTTCTGATCACGCTTGGTCTTTCGGTTCTTTTAACCTCCATCGTCTGCTGGCTTTTTCTTGGAACCTTTAGTTCGGCATTCAATGTGGTGCTCGCCATTCCGACCTCGCTGATCGGCGCGTTTATTATTCTTTATTTCTGCGGATTTACATTGAATACATTTACTCTTCTCGGGCTTTCTCTCTCGATCGGAATCGTAGTCGACGATGCCATCATGGTTTTAGAAAATATTGTTCGAAAAAAAGAAGAGGGCATGAGCCAGATTAAAGCGGCGATTGTAGGCGCGAGAGAAATTACCGGAGCGGCCGTTGCTGCATCACTCGCTATTTTGGCGATTTTTATTCCAGTCATTTTTATGAAAGGAATTATCGGCAAATTCTTTTTTCAATTCGGCGTGACGATTTCGGTCGCTGTCATGCTCTCGCTTCTTGAAGCTCTCACGCTTGCTCCCATGCGTTGCTCCCAATTTTTACGAACAGGAGGCGAAACAAAACTCGGCAGAGCAGTCGATCGGATCATGCACCGACTTGCAAACTCTTACCGCACACTTCTTGAATGGTGTCTTGGACGAAGGTGGCAAGTTCTAGCTGTTTCGCTCGCTCTCTTTGTGAGCTCCCTGTTTCTTTTGGGGGGCGTCCGAAAAGAATTTGTTCCGCCGCAAGATCAAAGTCGTTTTTTGGTCAATATTCAAACGGCCCTCGGCTCATCGATCGAATTTACAGACAATGTTTTTCGCGAGGCTGAAAAGATTGTGAAAACGCGTCCCGAGCTAGAAGCCTACTATGTGGCCGTCGGAGGTTTTCAGGGCGGGCTCGTAAATCAAGGCGTGATGTTTATTACGATGAAAGATCCACCCGTCAGACCTACGGCTCCGCCGTTTAAACATCGGCCCACTCAACAAGAATTTATGGGCGTGATTCGAGATGAATTCAAAAAAATTCCTGGCGCCTTTCGAGTGACCGTACTCGATCTCTCTCTCGCTGGATTTTCTGCCCAGCGCGGATATCCCATTCAATTTTCTGTTCAGGGACCTGATTGGGGAAAACTTGCGGACCTCAGTCAAAAAGTCATGGATAAGATGAACGACTCGGGTTTGATGACCGATGTCGATACTGACTATCATTTAGGAATGCCTGAGGTGAAAATAATTCCAGACAGAAGAAAAGCTGCTGAGCACGGTGTTTTGGTGACTGACATTGCGAATACAATTAGTGCCACAGTTGGAAGTTTACGGATTGGAAAATATACCGATGAATCCGGGCATCGCGATGATATCCGCGTGAAGCTTTCTGACGAGAACAATCGAGAGCGAAGTGATATCAGTAAAATTATGGTCAGAAACAATCGAGGAGAAATGGTTCGTCTCTCCGATATCGTAAGTCTTGAAGAGCACCCGTCGCTTCTCACGGTCTCTCGGTATAATCGCGAGCGAGCTATTTCCATTTTTGCAAATGTGACGCCGGGAAAATCACAAACCGATGCCATGGAGTTTGTGAAAACAACGGGAGCCAAAATTCTTCCCGCGGGCTATCACATTGTTCTTTCTGGAAGTTCGCAGGCGGCTGAAGAAGCGAGAGATAG
>JAQBPA010000142.1 GCA_028287765.1 Bacteriovoracaceae bacterium | reverse complement strand
TGGCTCGCATCGCGTCTTTTATTTCGTTGCCGATGCGCTCTTCAAAGGGAAGCATTCGTGACATCCTTCTCGAAAATTCTTAACAGACGGAAATAACTCCGAAAGAATTTTCTAATTAAAACTTTTTAGTTCGTTGTGAACGCTTGACTGCTGCAATCGCTTTTCGTTTTCGTTTAATGCAGGGTTTTTCATAGAACTCTCGTTTTCGAAGCTCCGTTAAAAGCCCAGATTTTTCGACAAGTTTTTTAAACCGTTTTAGCGCGCCTTCGAAAGATTCATTATCTCTAATTTTGACTGTGGTCATAGGTGGAAACTCTAAGGTGAGCTGCGGGAGTCAGTCAAAGGATTAGTCCTCGAATCTTGATTGAAGAGCGGCCTCGTGGGTCAAAAACCCCTCTTCCTTCGCAAGACTGATAGATTCCTTCTGAAGCCGCTCTAGGGCTGGTTTATCGAATTCCATGACTGTAAAGCGCCTCACGAATGAGGCCGGTGACATCGAGACAGAGAACGCTGCCGAGCCAAGCGTACTTACAAGGCCAGATGCTCCGCCCACCAAATCGAGGCCGACAGGAGGAGTGTAGTGACCGAGTAAAAGACTGCCACACGATTTAACTTCGGGAATATATTTCGAAGCATCGTCGACAGCCAAGCAAACGACTCCTGGGGTGAGTTGGTTTACTTTTTCGATCGCATCATCAAGGCTCTTTACAATAAAAAGAGTTGTTCGCTTTTCTAAACAAGCTTGAATCGAAGAACGTTCAAGATGATTTTTTGAAGTCTCCACACTTTGCGCTAAACGCTGCACAAGTTCTTCCATCCATTTTGCATCCGAATGGAAAACGAAAATCTCGGCGTCAGGATCATGATCCGCTTTGCCAATAATATCGGCAGCGATTTGCTTCACACTCGTCGTCTTATCGCAAACAAATGCCGTTTCAGAGGGACCCGAAAGTCCTTCTACTCCGATGTAGCCCGAAAGTTTCAGTTTGGCGACAGCGGCTCTTTTGCCGCCAGAGCCAAAGATTTTTTCTACAGGAAGAGTTTTTTTTGTGCCGAATGCCATGGCAGCCATTGCGCCTACACCACCGGCGAGTAAAATTTTTGAGATCGAAAAAGTTTTTGCAAGGTAGAGGAGAGTCGGTTCAATAAAAGGTTTTCCTAATTTTTTTCTGGGAGGGCTCGCAAGAAGAATATCTTTTACGCCGGCTATTTTTGCGGGAACCGCGCAAAGAAGGAGTGTCATAAAATAATTGGCACGACCTCCCGGAACATAAACGCCCACACGATCGAGGGGTCGCACTTCCGTTCCCCAGAATACTCCTGACTCTTCGTTTGATTGAAATGAGGGGAGCTTTAACTCTGACTGAAATCTCTCAATTCGATCTTTGGCGTGATCAATCGCCTTTCGAATATCTTTTGAAACTAATTTGTGAGCGCTTTTTATAAAATCTTCATCGACCCAGAGTCCGGCTTCATCTAGTTCAACGTGATCGAATTCTTTGGCCCACTCGACGAGTGCCTCTTCTCGACGGGATCGATATTTTGCAAAAAACGAATCGACCTCTGAACTAAGTTCATCCATTAGCGTTTGTCGTCTCAAAATGAGCGAGTCGAATGTTTCTTGGAAGTCTGAACTTCCCGCTTTTAAAATTCTCACTGTTTATCTCGCCAAATCTTTGCGCCAAGAGCTCGGAGTCGCTCCTCGAGTTTTTCATAACCCCGATCTAAATGATAAACTCTTAAGACTTGGGTTTTTTGTTCAGCTTTTAGTCCCGCTAACACAAGTGTCGCAGACGCTCTTAAATCGGAAGCCATCACGGCAGCTCCACTCAAATTTTGAACGCCTTTGATGATGGCTGTATTGCCCTTCACTTCGATATCTGCACCCATTCGCCTCAGTTCGCTGACATGCTGAAATCGATTTTCAAAAACAAGCTCACGAACAATACTCGCTCCGGCTGCACGATCGGCCACACTTAAACAGGCGGTAAATTGGGCCTGAGCGTCTGTGGGAAAAGCTGGAAAAGGTCCGGTCTCGATTTCGATGGGCATTAATACTTTGGGTGCTTTCAAAGTGACGGAAGAATCGGACTCAGTGATCTCGCATCCCATTTCGGAAAATTTTTGAAGAGCGACATTCATCGTATCTTTTCGATACGGATAGCATTCAACTTTTCCGCCGGTGATGGCGCCAGCCGCCAAATAAGTGATGAGTTGAATTCGATCGGGCTGAATCGACCATTTAAGGCCGCGAAGTTTTTCTTTTCCTTGAATCTGAAGACGATCCGTTCCTACGCCCGATATCTCTGCGCCCATTTTAATGAGAGCTTCGCAAACTTCATGCACCTCAGGTTCACGTGCGACGTTCTCTAAAACCGTTTCCCCCTCAGCAAGAACTGCGGCCATTAATAAATTGATTGTTCCAGTCACAGTCGGAAAATCTAAAACAAATCGACAGCCTTTGAGCTTTTTACATTTCGCCTTAATGTATCCACCCTCGAGTTCAATTTCTGCGCCGAGGGCCTGAAGACCTTTCAGATGAATATCGACCGGTCGCTCACCAATCGCGCAACCGCCAGGCATCGAGACATGCGCTTCACCCGCTCTCGCAAGAAGAGGCCCGAGCACAAGCACCGAGGCTCGCATTTTTCGCACCCATTCGTAAGGCGCGTTAACAGATCGAATGGATTTACATTGAAAGGCTCGATTGTCGATTCGATCGACTCCGAGACTCTTCAGCAGATTTTCCATGCTGATGATGTCAGCAACATCCGGGACGCGATCAAAAATAACGGGCTCGTCCGTTAAAAGAGGTAAACACAAAAGTGGCAGCGCTGCATTTTTAGCCGGTGGAATTTCAACAGAGCCCTCGAGACGAGGGCCA
>JAQBPA010000136.1 GCA_028287765.1 Bacteriovoracaceae bacterium | reverse complement strand
GAAGAGATTTTCCGCAGCATTTTGCTTATATTCCTTCCACGCCACGAAGACCAACATTTGAGCCCACCGCCCATCAGGCCCTTTCAAATGCTAAGGATGAATTTCAAAAACAACTTACCCGTTATGAAGACCATTTTAACCAATCAAAAAACTTTCTGTTAATAGATCCCAAGATCAAAGACTCGGATTTCGAAAATTATCTTAGTCAGCTGCGTTCTGACGGATCTCAACAGCTTCAAAGTGCAAAATGGCTCAATTCAAGTGAAGTCACTTTTCTCGCTGACCATACGCGCCCAAGTAAAGGCGCTCGGAATATTTATTCTAAATACATATCCGACGCCAAGAAATCATCCTCCACGTGCGTAGGAACGATGTCAGAAAATAATCATTCTTATAATCCTCACGCGGAGAACATCATTTGCGTAGGCCTCAATTCGAAAGTACCAAGTGCTGAGCCACGATCCAACGAACTCCCAAAAATAAATTTTAAATCTAATTCGATTGGAGGCATCTCTCCCGAAAGAGCTTCCTGCGTAAAAGACAAAAAAGATCCGTATGACCCAGGTGTCGTTCTCAAAGGCGGAAGAGATAACGACAAGTGCGCCGATACTTCTACAGTGCGAACTCCTGTCATCATCGAAGAAACTAATGACTCGATTACCTTTGCAAATTTTTTACACGGCAGGTCCTGGTGGATTGCAACCATTGATAAACGAGGAATCGATGAAGTCTACCTTCAAACGCCTGTCTTTAAACTTCCACTCGGAATTACGAGCCTAAATGGAATTAAAAATCTTGTGGGGCAACTTATTCTTTCAAGTCACGTCGAGCTACGATTCGTTATGAATAAGAATTCTCCGGTTCAACTTCGTTCGCAAACAAAAGGTGATACGTCGACAGCGACGGTTGATTCCTTTGAAGTCAATCCAGAACCCTTTAACGGAAATCGAATCGCCACCGAATTCGTTTCCGAATTCGATCGGAAGACCGACAGTTTAGGATTTAATTGGTATGATTTTACCGCTCAAACGGAGCTCAGCCTCGACCGAGAAGGGCGAAAACATTTATTTGAGACCGCTGTTAAACATTCGCTGGCCAAAGGATATAAAGATTTTTTTGGCTTACTCACTGCCACAAATTGCATTATCACCACTGTTCAAATTCTTTCGGAAGCCTTTCCTCTTTCTCAAGGAACTTCGCCCGACGGACATATTAGCCTATTTAATTTTTATGATCCGACGGTAGGAAATTCTCATAAGGCTCTTATTCAACTAGGACTCATTGATCAAAATAGCGCCGAGTTCACGTTAAGCGATGAATTTTCTTCTGGAGCCCCATTTCTCAGTCAAATGCTTGCAATTACGAATGATAAAATTCAAGCAACCGAATTGAAACGTTATTTATCTTATTCTCAAAACTTACCGCCAAAAGAAAATCTTTAAACAAGCCGTCGGCAAGCTTTAAAACTGAAAAAGACAGGCGATAGTGACAGCTAGACCTTTGGACGATACAGCTAAAATCATCATCCATCGAAATACCGATGATCAGGCTAAAGGTGGGCTAAAATCGGATAACACCGCAATCCTTATCTTGAAATGCAATATTCACTCGCGACGGCAAGCTTGACATCATGAGCTGGAACCATCTATTTCTCCCCGCATTATGATATGCTCTTCTATCCCACGATTCTTTCTCATTTTTCTAAGTCTTTTCATTTCCACACAGAACGTATTCGCAGAAAAAAAATACCGTAGAGCGCTTGCCAACGAGACTTGCATCGTAACGATCGGAAAACTTAGCTTCAAGGCACCTTCTTTAGCGAGCGATGATATACAAATCGAACTTGTAAAAATTCGAAACGATTGGCTCCATGGATTACCTGACCAATTTCCTGCGAGTGAAAAACGATTTAAAGATCTGAAAATAAACAATCTGGATAAACTTCGAACAAAGTTTCCGGGCATTCAAAACCATCTTCAACTTTTTGGCACTCGTCCCATTAAACGTGCCCTTGCCATCTTAAGTAGCACTGGATTGTTTATAGGTGTCGTATTTGAATATCCAGCAGGAAGTCATCCGGTAAATGCGATCGGTCTTCCCGTAGACACTTTAAACTTTATAGATATTTGGGGAATTAATGTTCGAGACTATTTGGCTCTCAATTCTGCCATTGTGAAGAGAGCTCTCGGATGGCCCGATGCAAAAATCAAAGAAATCGGCCAACAAATGAAATTACGCCTGCAAAAAAATGAAGGACCTTTGATGCCTCCTATTTGGCACAACGTTAAATTTTGATTCGCCTTTTCCAGCCCTCAATTTGTAAGCCACAAATGCAAGTAAATTTGAGGAATCAACCAACTTGACCCATGGATCGAAAAGGTAAATCTTTAAGGGAGAGGAACTTTTCATCATGAAAAAATCGACGCGTGATTCAATCATTATTTTAGTGGTACTTCTTGGAGCTGCTTATCTCTTGCGTGATCACATCATGCAATTCATTCATCCCACCGTTCAGGTTGAAACTCTTCGGGAAGTTGCAAAAGTTGAACCGACTCCGACGCCGCTCCCGACGCCCACCCCTTCTGCAACTCCCACGCCAAATGCTGGTTTAGATGTTCCCAAAAATGCGGCTGATAAAAATTTGCCGACGGTTGACGAGAGCGATTCCAGCATCCAAGGAGAATTCATCCGCTTATTTGGTAAAAATATTTTCGAGGCTGTGTTTAATCCTCAAGATATTATTCTTCACATCGTAACAACCGTTTATAACGCCACGGGCAAACAATTGCCTGCTCAGTATTTGCCCGTGAAGTCGCCAGAAAATAAATTTTCGGTTAAGACCAAAAATCATACTCCTTTTATCAACATAAAAAATTATCGCCGTTATACTCCCTATGTAAATCTTGCAGAAGCTGTAGACATGAAGGCCCTCGTAACGGTCTATACTCGTTTTTATCCTTTGTTTCAGTCGGCTTATAAAGATCTCGGTACAACCGACGACTTCAATCATCGACTGGTCACCGTGATTGATAATCTACTCGCAACACCCAAGATCAAGGGCCCCATCAAATTAACTCAAAAGAGTGTCATCTATTATCAATACGCAAATCCTAAACTTGAAAAACTTTCGGCGGCACAAAAAATCCTCATTCGAATGGGGCCTGACAATGCAAATCGTATTGAGAAAAAACTAAAAGAGCTCCGTGATCTTTTGACTCATTTCACTAAATAAGTATCGATCTTGAGAGCGGTGTTTTGACTGCTGATCGATGACATAAACAATTTGCACGCAATGGGCAGAGCCAGAAGTAAAATCATCAAACCCCAAACGAGCGCATCTGAGTTTGCAAGACCATATCTGAGCGGCAAACCTACCCCCCCTATTAATAATAAAAACCCGATCGCTAAATTCAAAAACTTACGAACTTGTCTGTTCAGAATAGGGTTTTGATCAAGCCGATCCGTGCCTTCTGATTTTTGTGTTCGATAGAACGGATATTTTTTTCCAAGGAGTCCGCTCAAGACGGCTTCGGCAATCGTCCATGTTAGAGCCATTCCCGCAATACTGGATAAGAGTGTTCTTCTCCAACCGATCTTCACTCTCGTATGATAATTAATGATAAAGGTGACGAATCGGAATAAAAAGAAAGCCAAAAAAGGATAGGCGAATTCAATCGGTGGAAAATAGAAATTACTGTAAAAACAAAAAGCCATCCCCACGATTGCAAAAAAAATAAAAAGAGGCACAAAAACATCGACCACCCATGGGAGCCATCCTGCAATAAAAAAATATCTTTGCGCTGCCGTTAAACCCTGCTTCAGGCCCAAAAACTCTTTGAAATAGCGACGGAAAATACTCATGGCACCGTGTACCCAACGAAAACGCTGCTTAAAATAAGCTTCAGCAGAATGGGGCACGAGTCCTTCGCCGTAAATTTTATTGATATAACAAGCCCGATGTCCCGCCATCAGAATGCGAAGTCCGAGTTCCGTATCCTCAGCGATACACCATTCTCCCCACTTGCCGACGTTCTCAAGAACACTTCTTCGAATGAGGAGCATCGTTCCATGCTGGATGATTGCGTTTCGAGCATTTCGTTGAACCATACCAATTTGGAAGAAGCCTTTGTACTCATCATGCATCATGATCTGAAATAATTTATTTTCCCATTTTCTATACGCTTGAGGAGACTGCACCACAGCGATTTCTTCCTTTTGAAAAAGCGGAGCAAGATCCTTCAGCCAATCAGAACTTACGACGTAGTCAGAATCAATGACCGCGATGATCTCGGCTCTGGGATCCGTTTTCTTTAAAGCATAATTTAGAGCTCCCGATTTAAATCCTGCCAATGAATCTTCATGAAAAAATTTTATGATTTCCGGATGCCGAGCACAAAATTCTGCGACCGGTTCATAAAATCTTTTATCGGTTGAGTTATTATCCATGACGATGATTTCGTACGAGGCATAATCGAGAGCTAAAAGACTGCGAAGCGTACTGATCACCATGTCGGGATCTTCTTGGCAGCACGGAACGTGAATTGAAATAAAAGGAATGTCTCCGTTTTCGATCTCATCAGGCTTGCGAGAATGCTCATCATTCTTCGGCAAACCTCCGATCACTTCAATCGTCTCGATGAGGTAGATCATGACCAAGCTGAGCATCGCGACGCACGGAATCACAACAAACACCCAAAAATTCAGACCATAAAATAAATATTGTTCACGCGAAATTCTGAAGGTCAGTGAAATAATTGCCGTCACTGCCTGAATGGAGACGAAAAGATAAAGTCCACTCCATCCATTCAACTGAATTCCAAAGACTAAAAAAATCAAACATGTGAAAAAACCTAAAACGACAGAGTAAAATAACCAATCATATTTGGAATGACTTTTTTCTAATTTTAAATTTCCATTTGCATCAAATAATCCCCACTGAGATTCTACTCGCCCTCCCTCGTTTCGCATCTTCCAGGGTTGATCAAAGACTTCAAAATAATTGTAATCGATATGTTGAGAGTTCGCCCAATTCACAAAATCATTCAGATATCTTGCCATCTGCCACTTCCCCGGCACCGAAAGTCCATTGATCGCTCCGCCGCTCGGCCAGCCCGTCTCGGAAAGTAATATTTTTTTATTAGGAAAATGAGATTGAACGTTCTGAAGTCTAACTCGAGTGGCGTCTAGAGCATCCTTCAAGGGAATTTTTCTCCAGTAAGGAAAGTCATTCACGGCCAAAAAATCAACGGCCCAAACCAGTTCCGGGTTTCGCATCCACACCAAAGCGGGCTCTCCCGTCGAAACAGGAATCTTTACCTGCGTGCGAACTTCGCCCAGGTAGTGAAGCAATACTTGAGGATCGACGGCGAGCGGCACGTGATTCATATGATTAAGATAAATTTCGTTTCCTAAGATAATGGACCTAATATTGGAATAGGACCGCGTGATTTGAATGATATTTTGTATTTCGCGATCATTTTCACCAGCATCTCGACTGATATAAGCGCCGAGAATCACCTCCATCGAAAGCGACTTAGCAATCCTAGGAACTTCTTCCATTCCGTGGCTGACGTAATAAATCCGCACACATTTTGATATTTTTGAAATCTTATTTAGATCTTCGTCGATCCACTCCTTTAAAATCTCCGTTTTATGTGCCAGATCGTCATCACTGATCCAATGCAGCCGGTAACGGGGGTCGTAACTGATACAACGAAGCGGTTGAGTTGGTAGAGCGACATCACTTGGGAGAAGCAAAAATCCGATCAGCAGATTTAGTGCTGTTACCAAAATGAGCAGAAAGTATTTTGGAAATTCCTTCATTCTCATTTTTTCAAAAAATAGATTCGCCCATGCCCTCAATGATTCTAACATCAACGGTACTTAGTCTGGAAAGGGCTAATCGTTAGAGGCGAAGGCCGTAGAGAAGACGTTCGAGGTGAACGG
>JAQBPA010000090.1 GCA_028287765.1 Bacteriovoracaceae bacterium | reverse complement strand
GATCTCCTGAAAAAAATTGAAGCAGGAAAGCCTGACGGGTTATCTCTTACGACCTACATTCGCGAAGCCGTCGAGCGTGATTTGAATCGAAAACAAATCGAAGAATCGGGGCGCCGGTATGCTGACTTTCTCTCCAACCATCCACAAGAGTCAGCTTGGCTTAAGGATTGGGAATCCGCTCGTTTAGATTTGGAAATCAAACCGAAGGCTCGGCCGCGAAAGAAGGATTGATTGAAGCGAGGAAGCCTTTATTGGGTGAATCTTGAGCCCTCGTCACCTCCGGAGTTTGGTAAAATTCGACCGGCTCTCGTTGTCTCTAATTCGGAGCACAATTTGATTTTAGATACTCTTGTCGTTGTGCCGGTTTCATCCCAAAAACCTGAAATCTGGCCGCTTCGAATTGAATTTACTAACGTGAAATTAAAAAAATCTTACATCGTCCTTCCTGGAATTCGGCAGGTGAATAAGAGCCGACTTGAGAAGTGGATTGGAGCTGTTTCTAGCGACGTGCTGCAAGAAGTGGATGAAGCTTTGGCTCTCTATCTGGGAGAGTTCAATTAATATGGCTATAGAACTTCAATCTGTCAGCATTTTAAAATTTCAAAACCAGATTGTTAGTTGGTTTAATAAAAATGCGCGCAAACTTCCGTGGCGTGAAACTTCTGATCCTTACAAAATTTGGATTTCGGAAGTTATGCTTCAGCAAACGCAAGTATCGACGGTCATCCCTTACTACGATCGATTTCTAAAAAGATTTCCAAATCTTGAATCGCTTGCTGCATCCACCGAAGACGAAGTTTTAAAATACTGGGAAGGCCTCGGATATTATCGACGAGGAAAAAATTTAAGATTGGCCGCTCAGATGATCGTTGAAAAGTTTTCCGGAAAATTTCCGGACACTCGCGAAGAACTCCTCAGCATTCCTGGAATTGGCCCGTACTCAGCCGGCGCCATTCTCTCGATTGCCTTTCGAAAGACGGCACCTGCCCTCGATGGAAATTTAATTCGTGTTTACGCGAGATTTTACGGAATTCAGGATGACGTCGCTGAGGTGAAGACGCTGAAGGTGCTTTGGAAGCTTGCAGGGGAACATGCTCCTGACGATTCAAAAATGACTCGAGAATTTGCTGAAGGAATGATGGAACTTGGGGCGCTCATTTGTACTCCGAAAAACGTAAAATGTACGGAATGTCCTGTTTCCAAAAATTGCGTCGCGTTAAAGAAGGATTTAGTCGCCCTTCTTCCGCGAAAGCGACCCGATCGCAAACGAGAAAAGTTATATGAACAAGTCTGGCTGCAGCGAAAGAAAAATAAAGTGGCCTTTTATCCAAAGGGGTCAGACCCTAAATTCCCGGATTTTATGCGACTTCCTCATCGATTTTTAAAAGCGCCGCCGATCTTATATGAAAAAAAATTTAAATATTCAGTGACCCACCGAGACTTTGAAGTCTTTTTAATGAAGACTTCAACAGTAGAAAAAAGAATCATTTGGCTAGATAGGGCCAAGCTTCAGGAAATTTTACTTCCGGCGATTGATCGCAAAATCATCCGTTCTGCCCTTTAGTGTCTTATTTTTGCGTAGCGAGGCGTTTTTATCTTTAAAAGTTGCGTCTTTTTTGCTTAAGAAAGAAAGCCGCTCAAAAAAAGCCAATCAAATCAGCTGAACGGTGTAAGCCTCAGTTGGCCCAGATTTTGCATATTTTGACAGTGGGCAAGGAGACGTATGTTAAAACGTAAAACGATTTTATTCGTTCTTTCGATCGTTTGTGGATTTCAAATGACGACGCCTTCAGTGGTATGGGCGATCAAGGATCAGTGCATTACTGTCATTGAAGACCTAGCTGCCGAAGCAGACCAATGTGAATTTGATACGGCAGATTGTCTAAAGCGCGTACTTGCGAATGATGAAAAGGCCACAGAGGAAATGTATCATTATCTGCGTCCGCTGGTTCTCAAAATTGTCCATTCGCGTTTACCAAAGCGAACAAGCCCAGAAGATCTCGTTCAAACTACATTTATGAAAGTATTTGCAAAACTTAACACTTATTCGGGAAAAGCTCCCTTGGAGGCTTGGGTATCTCGGATCGCCGTGAATTCGTCCTTTAATGCTATTCGTAGTGAAGGCTCACGCCCGGAATTACGATGGGCCGATATGAGTGAGGATCAAGAACGACACATTTTAGATTTGCATGCGATGTCGGCGTCATCGAATTTTGGTCCGAGCCCTGAGTCGGGTGACCTATTGAATCTACTTCTAGGGCAATTGAAGTCGAAGGATAAAAAGCTGATCGATCTCGTTGACCTTCAGGGGCACTCTTATGAAGAAGCGGCAAAAATAATGGGTATGAGCTTAGCCAACGTTAAAATACGAGTATTTCGTGCACGTAACAAGCTGAAAATATTTTACAGGGAGCTCCTAAATAGCGAACACAAATCGCAAGATTCTAGTGATACACCCTGAAATTTATTGAGTGTTTAAAAAACTCTTCCAGGTATTTTCAAGAAGCGAGCAAATAGTCATCGGGCCAACTCCTCCAGGAACAGGTGTGATTGCAGAAGCGATTGATTTGTATTTTTCGAAATCAACATCACCCACTAATTTTCCGGACTCTAATCGATTAATTCCAACATCTATAATCACTGCGCCTGCTTTAATCTTTTGCGAAGATAAAAAATGAGGCTTTCCAATCGCGACAACGATGATGTCTGCGCGTTCGCAAAGTTCTTCTAAATTTTTTGTTTGCGAATGGGCGACCGTAACGGTGGCGCCGGCTTGATCCAGAAGAAGGCTCATCGGCCGACCCACGATCAGAGACCTTCCAATTACGAGTGCGGATTTGCCTTTAATTTCGATTTTATATTCTTTCAGAAGATTCATGATACCGAGAGGTGTGCAAGGGATCAATGCGTCGTCCCCAGCCAAAAATTTACCACGATTAAGCGGATGAAAGCCGTCCACATCTTTTTTGGGGTTCATACGTTCCATCAGAACTTTTTCTGAGAGATGTTTTGGAATGGGAAGCTGGATTAAAATTCCGTTAATGGCTGGATCTCGATTGAGCTTTTCCACTTCAGTAAGGACTTTTTC
This sequence comes from Bacteriovoracaceae bacterium, assembly GCA_028287765.1. Classification (GTDB taxonomy): domain Bacteria; phylum Bdellovibrionota; class UBA2394; order UBA2394; family UBA2394; genus JAQBPA01. The sequence goes on along the minus strand of JAQBPA010000090.1, from coordinate 7,356 downwards.
TTCTGAAACGGATTCTGGAAATAAAACTTCGACAGAATGAATACCGACGTCATGACAGGCTTTTACTTTTTTTCCGACATAAACTTTTGAGGCCGGATTATCGCCGATTCGAATGACGGCAAGGCCTGGTCGTGTTTTCGTTTTTTCATAATGTTCTTCGACTTCTTTCTTTAGAGCCGAGAGCCTTTTTTCCGAAAGCTTTTTTCCGTCAAGAAGAAGCATCAGTTTTACCTTCTTCCTCTTTTAGTTCGGCAGAAACGTCTTCAAGTTTATATTCTTGCACTTTATAAATGAGAGCTCTTCGGCTGATGCCAAGCAGTTCAGCAGCTTTGGTTTTATTATTTTTCGTATGGCTAAGACCTTTTCGGATCATACATTCTTCCGTATAGGCCTGAATTTGTGCGATGGCTTTCTTTAAGTCCCATTCGTTTGCCTGAATTTGGGGCGGCTCGTTGATCGGAGTTGTATTGAGTGGTGGCGGAAGTGAATCGAGTGAGAGCGTGTTTCCATCCGCCATGACGACCATTTGCTCGATTAAATTTTGAAGCTGTCTCACATTTCCTGGCCAATCGAATGAAACAAACTTGTTCATCACCTGTGGATCAATGGTGGCGATATTTCTGCCGTAGTCTTTACAGTAACGCTTTAGAAAAAAATGTGACAGCAAAGGAATATCATCTCTTCGCTCTCTCAGTGAGGGCGATCGAAGCGGAACAACATTTAGACGATAAAAAAGATCCTGCCGAAATTTTCCGGTCTTGATATCGTCTTCCAAATTTCTATTGGTGGCTGCAATCACACGGATATCCACAGGAATTTGTTTCGTATCGCCCACTCGTCGAATCGTATTTTCTTGAAGGAGTCGCAGAAGTTTGCTTTGAAGATCAAATGGGAGCTCTCCGATTTCATCGAGAAATAAAGTACCCTTGTCTGCTTCTTCGCAGAGCCCTTTTTTTGCCCGGTCCGCTCCGGTAAATGCGCCCTTTAAATGTCCAAAGAGTTCGCTTTCAAGAAGATGGTCCGGAATGGCACCACAGTCGACAACGACGAAGGGCGCGTCTTTTCGCGAAGAATTAAAATGAATCGCTTTGGCGAGCAGTTCTTTTCCTGTTCCGCTTTCGCCTAAAATTAAAATGGTGCTCTTCGTATCCGCTGCTTTTTTTATTTTTTGAAAGACGTCCTTAAGGGCTGAAGAATTTCCAACGATATTTGAAAAATCGTAAGCGGTGGACACTTCATGTTTTAAGCGGGTGTAGTCTTTTTGAAGCTTGTTTTCTTTTAATGCCCTTTGAATCACGAGCGATATTTCTTCTGGCTCAAACGGCTTCTGAATATAATCGTAAGCGCCATTTTTCATGGCGGTGAGAGCTGTTTGAATTGAGCCATGGGCAGTAATCATAATGACCGGCGTTTCTGCATGAATGATTTTAAGTTGCTCAAGAACTTGAAGGCCGTCCAGATCCGGAAGGCCAATATCACAAAGCACCGCGTCAAAAATATCTGTCTTAAAAATATCGAGACCTTGCTTCGCTGTCTCGGCAGTGAGAACGGTCGTTTCAGGAGTCGCGAGGCTTAACTTCAAAAGCTTCAGGAGACTTGTTTCGTCATCGATAATGAGAATCTTCACGATAGTCCTATGGTCTCAATATTTGCGTGAAGGGGTCAAGGAAGCGGCAATGAAATCCGAAAAATGGAGCCTTTTCCGTCTTCGGAAGTGAAGCTGAGGGTTCCGCCTTCTTGCATGACAATCTCTTGAGCAACGGAAAGGCCTAGTCCAGTTCCTTCAATTTTGGATTTGGTAGTAAAAAAAGGATCGAATATTTTGGGTTGAATATCTGCTGGAATACCCGCTCCATGATCTTCAACTTCAACGATCACCTTGGAATTTTCTTCTCTCATCCGAAGTGTGACCTGCATTCCAGATTTGGAAGCATGAAAGGCATTCATAATTAAATTAATTAAGACCTGTTGTACTTGTTGTGCACTTCCGAGGACGATGGAATCCAAAATACTTTCTGCTTTCAATTCGATCTGACGACTTCGTGCTTCTGCCTTTAAAAGGAGAAGCACCGAAAGAAGTACTTCTTTTAACGAATATGGCTTCGATTCTTTTGGGTCATTTCTTGCAAACCGAAGCATTTGTTGAAGGATTTGATTGCAACGCTCACTTTCTTTTTGAATAACTTCAGCTGCCTCTTTTACTTCAGGATCTGAAGACTTATTCATCAGAACTTTAGCGTAGCCCATCATGGAGGTGAGTGGATTTTTAACTTCGTGCGCAATGCTTGCGCCCATTTGTCCGAGAGACGCGAGTCTGGCTGAGTGAGCAAGTTTTTCACCTGAAAGTTGCAAATTGATTTCACGCTCTTTCAAATCCGCGATCATTTTTTTAAATGCTTGGGCGAGATCTCCGACTTCATCACGTCGGTCGAGCGGAAGACTGACCTCTTCGTAACGGCCTTCGGCAATCACTTCCGATGCCGTTGCAAATCTTCTGAGGGGAGCTAGAAGAAATTTTGATAAAATAAAAGTAAGAGCGAGCGACGCAATCAAGAGCAACAAAATAAAGGGGGCCACTTCCTCGAGTCTTCGAAGAACGGCTCGCATGAGCGTCTCTTCTTCTACGAAATCAAACGCCCATACTTTCATCTCGGGAACGAACGCAAAGCCACAATAAAAACTCTCTCCTCGAATATTTTTACAGGTCGTGACAGCAGAACCCGAAGGGGGGAGTAGCGGTGATAAAAGCGCGCGCGTGAAAAATTCTGGCAGTTTGTCTTCTTTTGCATCTAAACCCAATCGAAAGGTGTTCGGGCTGTGCGCAAGATCTTCTGCTTTCGTTTGAACACGCTTCGAGAGAGCTTCTAAAATATAGGTCTCAACAGATCGTATTTCATTTTTTCCAAAAGTATAGGCGAGAATTCCTGCCTCAATAAGAACCAGCATTGCGAAAGAGAAAAAAATCTTACTACTGAGATTTTTGAACATATAATCGCCAAATGGGACTTTTATATTTCACTCCATCCAGCGTGGCCGACACTTGCCAGTAGAGTATTCCAAGATCGAGATATGAGAATTCAAGTTGCGGGACAGAAGACGTCTGTTTGATCAAGACCTCTTTCATTTCGGGATCAATTGATAGAGAGAGTTCATAATTTGCGTTGTCTCCCAGTGCTTCCCATTTGAATCGAATCGCCGAACTTTTTTGTGGGTCGATGACAATCGCCTCATTCATAACGGGTGCAAACAAATTTATTTTGGGAATAAACGGAACGGGAGCGCTCACGTTTTTTTCGGTAGCCGTAATTTGTTGAAGGCGATCGAGCTTAATTACAGGAGAGTCTTTCGCTTTTGGAGTGAGTGTAGCTTGGCCTTCTGTAACAGAAACCGTAAGCGTTCCTTTGTTCATCGAAGTTTCGATTTTCATCTCTTTTAACTCAGTTCCTTTTGGACTTTCCATTTCCAGTATTCCCGAAGAGGTCTCGATCGAAAGATGTTGGGCTTGATCTGAAGGTTTCATTCGAGCCTGAAGTATTCCGTCTTCAAGTTTAAGAACTTTGCGATTGGGAGCCGTTTCTTTTCCAATGATGAGAAAAGTATTCGGATGAACAGTCACCAGCGAGCCTTCTCGATATTTAAGGTAAGCTCGTGAATCTTGGAATGTGCGAACAGAATCTTTTGTTTGCAGTAAAATATTATCCTTGGCTTTTTTCCAAAGAAGATCATCCGCAATCCGAAATTCGACATCGTGGTCGACTGTTTCAATTTTTGCTTCATACGTTTGAGAAGGACTTTCAGAATGTTCCAGAGTTTTTATTTTATTTTTTGAAATAAAATAAAAAATTGCTCCCAATAAACTAATAATTATAAGACCGAGAATCCATTTTCGAGAAAATTTTGCTACAGGAGCTTTCTTTTTGAATTTATTTATTTCGACAACTTTTTTTGACTCTTCTTTTCTTTCTGCCACAAAATGGTTCGGATCATAGGAGGGTGCAGTGATTCCGGGTTTGTCACATTGAAAGCGGTGCCCCACTTTCAGTCGTTTAAATTCAGAATGGAGATGCTCTGTCTCCGGATGCGAGAAGCGTCTTCCGACAATATATGGAAGGGTTGAGAGGGAAGCGATTAAGTTCTTATCTTCGGTTTGATAAATCAGTCTGCATATTTCAGCAAGCGTTCCCGTATTTGGGTAATTGAGAAGAGTAAGTTGGTAGCGTGCTTCTGCCTCTTGCGGGTTCATGTCTCGCCTCAAAAAAATTACTGACAAGGAAAATTAAAGAAATCATAGACAAGCCCGTCTTCAGTTTTAGTGCCTTCGATGGTTTTACAATTGCCGAGAGTGATCCAGGCTTTTTCTTGAAAAATATTCGAGTCATGAGCAGTAATTTGTTTCGTTTCGAAGCCCGGAGCGGAAATAAAAATAGAATTGGGATAAGCCATCGAAAGATGCTTTTGATCTTTGGCTATTTTTCCGTCAACGGCGAAAGCAGCTTCTCCGTTAATCAGCGTCTTCAGGTTCAACATCATCCGCATATTTTCAAATGCGGTCTTTAAAGCAAAGGGCGCATCGGGGCCCAAACTACCTCGGAACAGAATCAGTTTTTGCATAAGTGCAAAGTAAGGATCGAGAGAAAGAATTTGAAAATTATTGAGTCGCATAGGAATTCGGCCGATGGTCCATGCTTTATATTTTTCGCCGTCAAACCGAAGATCTACGAAGAGACTTATCTTACCGTTAGCTTCCACTTGGAATCTAAATTTGACCGGCTTTGATGTGTACTGTTTGAGAACGGGTTCAAATTTAGCAGCCTCCATTGCACGCTGAATATAAACTTGGTTGGTGGGTACAATGGAAGTGTAGTCGATTTGAATTTCGAAAGTTTTTGACTGATCAACGATACAATCTTCTACAATTTTTGCTTTCAGGGTCGATTCAGAAAGTCGAGACGTGAGTTGATGTGAGGCGCCCTGAGTTCCTACCACTTGCGCGGACCCTCGCTTTTCAGCAATTTCAAAAAGATCTTTTGCGGCAGCATAGAACTTCAGTCGCTCAGAAGCGTTTTCGCATGTGAGTGGAGCAGACATATCTTGTTCCTTCGACTCGCTATAAGTAAAAAGTAAATCAGCAAAATGCTTAGGATCTGATTTTGGATAAATATTTGGATTTGGAAACGCCTGCACTACAGCTTTTTTAAATTTTTCTAAAAAATTATTTTCAAAAGATGCGCTCGGATTAAGGGGAACTTTAAATGTAAAAATATTAACCGCTCGAAGGTTTGCACCGTTAAAGATTGTGCCCGAAACTTCTGCGTAGTTATCGGTGAGTTCCGTTGGCGTTTCATTCTCACTTTTCGTCACACCGCTAGCGTTAGGAATTTCAAACGAGCCTTTTACCGAAACATCCATTTGAAAGAGATCGTCGATTTCTAGTCGGCCAATTTGATAAAGATTTTCCGGACTTTCGAGGGGACTATTAGGATCGAATTGAAGTTCTGAAACCTTTGATCCGTAAGCTGCGGCAATGGCTTTTTGAGATAACGAAGATAAAGTGGCTGTATTTATGGAATTGGTCGCGACGCTAAACTTAAGGTTTTTTATTCCGACGGCCATCTGTCGATTGCCAGCTAAACCGATCATGGTGCTCGTCGACGATTTTGAAGCGCAACCGAATAAAAAAACAAAACCAAATAAATAAATGAGACTGCAAAGTTTTTTGAGATGAGACATAGCTCTATTATAGAGCTAGATTACGAAGCTAGACCGACAATTTCTTTAACTTGTTTGATGATTTTAGAAGCTTTTTGTCGAGCCTTTTCGCCCCCGCGTCGAAGCTCTGCTTCAAGATCGCCCGGGTTTGAAATCAGTCGCGTAAAATCTTTGCGCATTGCGCCGTAGGAATCCAAAATCTTATTGAGGAGTTCCTTTTTTGCGTCACCGTATCCGTAATTTCCAGCTTCAAGTTTTCGTTTCATCTCCGCGGCTTCGCTCTCTGACGCAATCAGTTTAAAAAGTTGATAAATGACCACTTCGTCTGCGACTTTGGAATCGGCCAAACCTTTAGAGTCGGTTTTAATTCCCATGATCTGTTTTTTTAAAACATTCTCTTCGGCAAATAAATCAATTCCGTTTCCGTAGCTCTTCGACATCTTTCGTCCATCGGTTCCAGGAACCGTGGCGACGTCATCTAAAATTAATGCCTTTGGAAGTTTGAAAAAGGGTTTATAAGTTTCATTAAAAAAGGTGGCCATATCTCGAGTCATTTCTAAATGTTGAGCTTGATCTTTTCCGACGGGAACTAGATCAGACTCGTAAAGAAGAATATCGGCGGCCATTAAAACGGGATAAAGGAACAAACCTGCCTTAACGGTTTTCGATTTGGCGAGTGCGTCTTTATAACTGTGAGCGCGCTCCAAAAGTCCCATGGTCGTTAAGCACGTAAGAATATGGCAAAGCTCTAAAACTTCGGGAACATCCGATTGTCGCCAGAGAATGGTTTTTTTTGTGTCGAGACCTGCTGCGAGCCAAGCTGCTGTAATGCTCTGAACATTTTTTTTAAGCTCTTCAGCAGGGGGAGTCGTCGTAAGGCCGTGAAGATCGGCTACAAAAAAATAAGACTCAAAATCATTTTGCCTAGCAATCGCGGGTCGGATGGCGCCAAGATAATTGCCGAGATGAATATCGCCGCTTGCACGAATCCCAGTGAGTAAAATTTGTTTTTTGTTTTTTAAATCACTCATATAAAAAGAAGTTATACGTTAAGACGCTCTCAAGTGGCACGCGACAAAATGCTTTTGATCTGGAGAGCTCTTAAGTAGAGGAATTTCAGAACGACAGGAATCGATGGCCTCCGGGCAGCGTGTATTAAAGACGCAACCATTTGGAGGTCGAGCAGGGGACGGAATATCGCCCTGAAGCGGTGGGATGAGTCTATTTTCATCAGGATGTTTTTTCGGAGCCGCCGCGATGAGAGCAGTCGTATAAGGATGCTTTTTATAATTTGGATCGAGCAACTGCTCTCTTGTCAAAATTTCCATGATTCGTCCGAGGTACATCACGACGACTCGGTCGCATAAATAGCGAATCACATTCAGATCGTGAGAGATAAAAAGATAAGTGAGATGAAATTCTGCCTGTAATTTTTTCATCAGATTTAAAATCTGAGCTTGGATCGAAACATCGAGGGCAGAAACGGGCTCATCAGCGACAATAAAATCTGGTTTCACAGCTAGCGCTCTCGCAATGCCGATTCTTTGTCTCTGTCCGCCAGAAAATTCATGGGGATATTTATCGTAAGACTCACGCCTCAGACCTACAATGCTGAGGAGTTCGTAAACTTTTTCACGTCTCTGATTC
>JAQBPA010000121.1 GCA_028287765.1 Bacteriovoracaceae bacterium | reverse complement strand
TGCCGTGCACAACGGAAAAAGTTTCATTCCTGTTTTTGTTACGGAAAATATGGTGGGGCATAAACTGGGCGAATTCGCTCCAACGCGGACTTTTAAGATGCACTCCGGTGATCGAAAATCTGCAAAGGCTGCTCCGGCAGCATAGGATCTAAGAGGAATTAATTATGGAAGCGACAGCTAAATTAAGATTTGCCAGGATTTCTTCAAAGAAGATGCAGCCTATCGCGCGAATGGTTCGAGGTAAGCCTTTGACCGAAGCGATTGCCGCACTTCAATTTACGCCAAAAAAAGGCGCGATTTATATTCGAAAAGTTGTTGAAGCGGCTCGTGCCAATGCTCACGAAAAACAAATGGATGTGGATACCCTTCGAATCAAAACCATCACGGTAGATAAGGGACCCATGATGTATCGAATTATGACAAGACAGCGCGGTATGGCAAATCGCATTCGAAAACGAATGGTCCACATTGCAGTCGTGGTAGGAGAGTAAGAGTTCATGGGACAAAAAATTCATCCAGGCGGTTTACGAATTAAAATTACTAAGGGCTGGGATTCCATTTGGTTTGCTGAAAAAAAATACGGCGAACTTTTGCGAGAAGATATGGCGATCCGAAAATTTGTCGATGATAAAGTTTCGCATGCTGGCGTTTCTCGAGTGGTGATTGAGAGATCTTCTTCTAAAATTCGTGTGACCATTCACACCTCCAGACCTGGCGTTATTATTGGAAAAAAAGGCGCTGGAATTGATATTTTAAAAGCTCAACTTCAAAAATTGGCTTCAACTGAACTTCTTTTAAATATTAAAGAAGTTCGAAAAGCCGAACTCGATTCTAAATTGGTCGCTGAAAATATTGCGAGCCAACTCGAGCGTCGAGTCGCTTTTAGACGAGCGATGAAGAAGGGAATGCAATCCGTTATGAAGTTTGGCGCTGAAGGCGTCAAAATTCAACTCGGCGGTCGACTTGCCGGTGCTGAAATGGCTCGAACCGAAAAGTATCGCGAAGGGCGAGTGCCTCTTCATACTCTTCGAGCCGATATTGATTACGGAACGGCGACCGCTAAGACGACTTACGGTGCCATTGGTGTAAAAGTTTGGATTTTTAAAGGTGAAGTTCTTGAAAAGAATAGACCTACTGAGGAGTCCGTCGCCGTCGCTTCCTAAGCGACGTTTTAGGAGAAGTTTTTATTTATGATGCAGCCAGCAAAACAAGCTTGGAGAAAACAGTCAAAAGGTAGAAACCGTGGAAACGCAACTCGCGGACAGTTTCTAAGTTTTGGAGATTTTGGTTTACAGGCTACCGATCGAGGTAGATTAAACGGACGTCAATTGGAAGCCGGTCGTATCAGCATTCAACGACATGTGAAGCGAGGCGGAAAACTTTGGATTCGGGTGTTTCCTGATAAGCCAGTTTCGAAGAAGCCTCTTGAAGTTCGTATGGGTAAAGGAAAAGGCTCGCCAGAATTTTGGGTGGCCGTTGTGAAACCCGGACGAATTATTTTTGAAATGGAAGGCGTCGATGAAACGATTGCCAAGGCTGCTTTAAAGCTAGCGTCTTCGAAGTTGCCGATTCCAACTCGATTTGTTTCGCGAAAAATGGCTTAAGTTAACGAGGATTGATGAAATGAAAGATAAATTAAAATTTGATGAATTAACGGTAGAGGATCTGAACAACAGATTAGTCGATATTGCGGACGAACTTCTTAAGGCTCGTCAAAAGCATCGTATGGGTCAGTTTAAGAAAATTTCCGAGTTTCCGCGTTTGCGAAAAGAGATCGCTCGGATTAAGACTCATTTGCGGTTAAGAGAATTGTCAGTAACTGAGAATAAGAAGAGAGCGTAATAAAATGACATTGGCAGCTAAGACAACCAGAAGAAGAACGATTGAAGGCGTTGTCCTTTCTAATAAGATGCAAAAGACCATCGTTATTGAGACAGCATCTCTCGTGAAGCATCCGAAATATGGTAAGTATTTTAAAAAATATAAAAAACTTAAAGCTCACGATGAAAAAAGCGAATGCCAAGTTGGAGATCGAGTCGAAGTAATTGAGACCGCTCCCATTTCAAAAGAAAAAAAGTTTCGAGTACGTCAAATTCTTGAAAAAGCAAAAGGCGTTGGAATTGAAGCAATCGAAGTGCAAGTTTAAGGATTGAGGTTTTTATGGTTCGTACACAAACAAGATTAACGGTCGCCGATAATACGGGCGCAAAAGAAGTAGAGTGCATTCGTGTTCTCGGTGGAAGCAAAAGAAGAAGCGCTTCAATTGGCGATATTATTGTTGTCGCAGTTAAAGACGCCATTCCGCTTGGTAAAGTTAAAAAGGGCGAAGTCAAAAAGGCTGTCGTTGTAAGAGTGGTCAAAGAATACGGCCGACAAGATGGCACGCATATTCGTTTTGACGATAACGCCGCTGTGCTCATCGGAAACGATCAAGAGCCCATTGGAACTCGGATTTTTGGACCCGTTGCTCGCGAACTCAGAGCTAAGAAATTTATGAAAATTTTGTCTTTAGCACCGGAGGTTCTCTAAAATGGCCGCACGACTGAAAAAAGATGATTTCGTCCAAGTGATGACCGGAAAAGATAAGGGTAAGACCGGAAAAATTTTAAAAATGTTCCCTAAAGAAGGAATGTGCATTGTCGAAAAAGTAGGACTCGTTAAACGCCACCAAAAAGCAAAACCGAATGGCGGTCCTGCTGGAATTGTTGAAAAGGCGTCGAAGATCCATCTTTCGAAAGTAATGCCTGTGGATTCAAAAACAAAAGAACCAAGCCGAGTGAGAATGGTAATCGAAGACGGCAAAAAAATTCGTCAGTACGTAGTGTCTGGCGAAAAAATTTAGATTTGGATGAAGACCTATGAGTGAAGAAGAAAAACCAAAGAAAAAAACTTCCGCAGCAAAAGCGACTGCTAAAACGGCTGCGCCTAAAGCGCCAAAGTCGAGAGCTGAAAGCCAAGAACGCGTTGCAGGTGTACCGGCTAGACAGCTCATTAAATATAAAGAAGAAATTGTTCCTAAGCTTGTGGAAGAGTTTAAGTTTAAGAGTTCCATGCAAGTTCCAAGACTAAAGAAGATCGTTTTAAATTGTGGTCTTGGACGAGCGACTCAAAACATTAAAATTATCGATCAGGCTCTGAAAGACGTGGCAGCGATTACGGGTCAAAAACCTGTTTCTACTCGATCCAAAGTAGCGATCTCAAACTTTAAGCTTCGAGCCGGACTTCCGATTGGCGTCATGGTTACGCTTCGCGGAAAGAGAATGTATGAATTTCTCGACAGACTATTGAGTTTGGCTTTCCCTCGTATAAAAGATTTCCGTGGAATTTCGGACCGAGGTTTTGATGCCCGAGGAAATTATACGCTAGGTCTTAAAGATCAGTTGGTTTTTCCAGAAGTTCAATACGACACTGCCGATTCTAGTTTCGGAATGAATATTTCTTTCGTAACGACGGCGAGAAGTGAAAAGGAAGGTTTAGCTCTTCTTACTCACTTTGGTTTCCCATTTAGGAAGCGACAACAGATAGGTCAAAAGGCGGCGTAATCTATGGCAAAGACAAGTTCCATTGTTAAATATAAAAGAGATGTTAAGCGAGTTGAGCTCTATCGAGAAAGACGACTTAAAATTAAGGAGACGATCCGAAATCCACAGTCCACTCCCGAAGAAAGACTCGAAGCGCAAAAGAAACTCGCAAAAATTCCTCGATCAGCTTTGCCTTGCCACTTGAAGACAAGATGCGAGCTCACAGGAAGAGCTCGAGCAGTTTATAGGAAATTTAAGATGACCAGACATAAATTTAGAGAGCTTGCCCACAAAGGATTTTTACCTGGGGTAGCGAAGGCCAGTTGGTAGTAAGGACATAAGTTATGGTAAGCGACACAGTAGGCGATTGTTTTACAAGAATTAGAAATGGTGCAAAAGCCAGGCAAGAGCTTGTGACAATGCCCTATTCGAAATTGAATGAACGAATTTTGAGACTTCTTAAACAAGAAGGTTTCCTATCTGAAGTTTCAGTTACGGAATCAGCTCCTAAGAAAAAGGATCTCGTCGTCAGAATCAAATACGAGACCCCACAAAAGGCGGTACTTGAGCATATTCGAAGAGTAAGTAAGCCCGGCCACCGTGTTTACGGAAAAATTCCTGGAACAAAAGGGATACGAGATGGCCTTGGATTTCGAATCATCTCGACCTCAAAAGGAATTCTTTCGGATCGCCAAGCAATTGAACAAAAAGTTGGCGGAGAAATCATCGGCGAAGTTTGGTAGAAGAATTAAACGGATTAATAGAAACGAGTAGTTTATGTCTAAATTAGGAAAAATTCCGATCAGTTTACCAAAGGGTGTTAAAGCT
>JAQBPA010000101.1 GCA_028287765.1 Bacteriovoracaceae bacterium | reverse complement strand
ACTGTTTGTCCGACATGTAACGACGAGCAACGAAGCAATCGTCCAAAAGCGCCCTCATAGCTGTAAAGAAATAAATGGGACGCTACACTAGGACTCTATTTTATAAGCCATCCAGGTCTTGTAGCGTGTGAGAAGGAGCAGCGACGGAACAGCGATCAAAATCGAGATGATAAAATAATTCTGCCAACCGAATTTTTCGGCGATCACGCCCGAGTAACTTGTGCCGATACTTCGCGTTAACGCCATGAGAGAGCTTACAATGGCAAACTGGGTGGCCGTAAATTTTCGATTACAAAGGCTCATGAGAAAGGCGGCATACGCAGAAGTTCCCATTCCACTAAAGAAGTTTTCTGCCGTTATCGCGGTCACAAGCATTGGAAAATTGTGGCCTAGACGAGCGAGTGCGATAAACGAGAGCCCTGCAAAGCCCTGCAGAATTCCAAAAGTCCAAAGCGAGAGATAAGTTCCTATTCGAGCTAATATAATTCCCCCCGTTAAAGTTCCAACAATGGTTGCAATCACGCCATAAATTTTAAAAACAGAACCGATATCTGTACCACTAAATCCAAGGCTAAGAAGAAACGGCGTCATCAGTGCGGATGCGAATACGGCATCTAACTTATACAAAAAAATGAATGTTCCGATTTCAATAATTCCCGGTCGCTTAAAAAAATCAATGAGCGGAAGAATCACTGCTGATTTTAAATCTTTTGGCGGGGTGATATCTTTAGGTTCATCGGCCCAGAGTGTCGTGATAATTCCAATCAGCATTCCGAGCGCCATCAGCCTATAAATTTGCGGCCAAGACATCCGATCTGAAAGGATCAGAGCAACTCCTCCCGAAATAATGAGAGAAATTCGATAACCCATATTGGCAAGACTCGCGCCCACTCCGAATTCTTCCGGGTGTAAAATTTCAACTCGGTAGGCGTCAACAACGATATCCTGACTCGCGCTAAAAAAAGCAATGAGCAATGCGATGACGCTAATCATAAGAAGTGATTCGGATGGCCTAAAAGCTGACATCATTAAAATAGAAAAAAAGATCGCTATCTGACAGAGGAGAATCCAGCCTCGTCGTCGTCCAAAAAGAGGTGGAACATATCGATCCATAAAAGGTGCCCAAAAGGGCTTAAGCGAATACGGAATTCCCACTAAAGAAAAAAATCCAATCGTCGCTAAATTGATATGCTCTCTGGTCATCCAAGCTTGAAGGGTTCCGCCGGTAAGCCCGAGTGGCAGCCCAGAAGAAAATCCCATGAGAAGAACGATGAGCATTCTCTTATTCGTGAAAATTTTAAAAATTTTCCCCATCAATGTAAATTCTATGTCTTTAGCTTAAAAAATACACTGAAGAATTGTTGAGACTATTTAACCTGTCGCAATTTGGAAGTAGTCTGAAAGACAACGACTTGATTCCGACCGCCATTTTTTGCTTCATAGAGAGCATCATCGGCTCCCTGAATGAGATCAATATCGGTTGCGCAATCGTTTCCTTTTTCTAAGATCCGAACTCCGATGCTGATAGTCACTTTGATTCCGTTATCGAATTCGAGTTGTTCAATTTTCTTTCGAACTCTTTCAGCTGATTCGATCGCTCCTCTTGTGTGAGGCTCGCAAAGAAGGACTCCAAATTCTTCGCCGCCATATCGCGCAACAATGTCTTCGATTCGGAAGGAGAGATGAATCACTTTAGCAACTCCCTTCAGAACTTTATCACCCATCAAATGGCCATAGGTATCGTTGATTCGCTTAAAGTGATCGATATCGAGAATCATAAGAGCCAGAGTAGCGTTCGATCGCTTTATACGCATAAATTCTGAATGCACTCGCGCTTTGAAATATTTTTGATGGTAGAGACCGGTAAGTCCGTCTGTTGTTGACTCTGCAAAGAGTCTGGCATTTTCAATTCCGAGCGCAACTTGCGACGAAAGCGTTTCTAAAAACATAATATCTTCTTGAAAAAAAGCGTCCTTATTTGTTTTAAATCCCAGAGTGAGCAAACCACTTAAGATTCCGTTAAAGAAAACTGGAATAGCAATTTCCGCCCCGAGATTTTCGAGATCTTGGTCGAGCCTATCGAATGTGCTTTGAGCAATTCTTCCGTCTTGTTCTTCTCGAACAAGGACTTGTTTTTTTTCATTGACCCAATTCATAAGAGAACTGGATTCGAGTTTAAACGATTCGGCGCCAGCTGGAAGGGCGAGTGCATAACGAAGTTCAAATTTATTTTCGTTCATCAAAAAGAAACCAGCTTCGTCGATACCCAAAGTTTTTCGAGTGACTTCAATGAATTTTCGAATCAGGTCGTCAAGATTTAAAATAGAAACTAAAGCTTCAGAAGATTTTTTAAGTGTCATTTGGTAGTCGATCGACGATCCAAAGAAGAGATTGGCACTAAATTTAAATACGTATTTCATAAAAGGACTCGTAAATGCAAGGATGGCAGTAGCAAACGTCGCCACAATGATGCCCATATCGACGTCAAGAATATTTCGCAATAATCGAAAAACGAGCAGATGAAAAACCGTAAAAAAGCCCGTGATGATGCTGGCAGAAAAAACTCGTGAAAGAACGAGGCGGATATTAAAGAGGCGATGCTTGGTGATGGCGTAAATGGTCAACGCATTCCACGGAACGCTGAGATAAGCTCCGAGGCCCGGATCAAAATAAAATGTTCCCGCATAGGGGAACACGATAATTAAATTTCCGGTTAAGTATATTGCCGTGCCTAAAAGGAAGTAAGCTGTTTGCTGGCGTTTTATACCAACACTTTCTTTTCGAGCCATGAACAATTGGTAAAGAAGAAATGCCGAATTGATCGCACAAAGAATTCGAACCGGTATTTCAAAACGGCCCGGACCATCTTTATACGGAATGAGGGAGAGGGGATCGCTATCCACAAGATTTGTTGTGACCGCTAGAACTGAAACTAATCCCCAGAATCCGTATGAGATCCAATTAATTATTCTTTCTATGCGATGCACTTTTTTTCTTAAATCCATCGCGACTGTGATAACGATGGGGATTCCTAATGATGAGATCCATGCAAGGCGATAAAAAATTCCGCCTTCAAGTCCCATCGCGGCGCGCGTATAAAAAATTCCAATGGTGATACACCACGTCGCCGAAATGAATGCGAGAACTCCGGCGTAAATGGGAAGCAGGTTTTCACGACGACCGCGCGACAAGCATATAAATGCCAAAACGATTTGTACGGCCCCCAAAAATAAAAGAGGGCTCCCTATGAGCAGGAGCGAATTCATCTCTACTATTGTCGTTCGAATAGAATGCTACGTCGATCCCCCCAAGGAAATCTCAGCTTAAGGCGCGCTCGTCGATTGATGCAGAGCCGCACGGGGATTTCTTCGATCAGGGACTCTGAATGCGGCTTTGCATTCGGCACCGCTTTGCGAAACAAATGAAAATCTTAAGGTGAACTGAAATGGATGTGATAACTGCTGGTTATCAAAATCTTTACTGAGGAGGCAATTACCATTGCTTGGTTCTAAATAGAATTTTAAGTTCAAGGGACTTATGGTTCTGGAGCACTCCAATTATAGATCCTTTTTAAAGAGCACACTTGTTGAGAAGCAGGATAAAAATCCTGCTTACTCCATGCGAAGTTTTGCGATTCTGCTCGGCCTTACGCAATCGGCACTTTCTCAGGTTTTCTCTGGTAAAAAAAATCTTTCTCTCGAATCGGCCAATCGTATTTCAAACAAGCTCGGCCTACACGAAAATGAGATCGAATATTTTAGAACTCTCGTTCAAATTGAAACAACAAGAGATATAGATTTGAAAAGATCTCTTCTCACTCGCGCTCAAGCACTCAATCCGAAGCGGGATTTGCAGGATCTTTCAGTAGAGCTGTTTTCAGTCATTTCGGATTGGTATCACTTGGCCATTAAAAATATGCTCGACTTGGATCATTTCGAATTCACGCCAACGAATATTGCACGACGATTAGGCATATCCAAAATTGAAGTAGAACTGGCAATTGAGCGTCTCATCCGGCTCGAAATGATCGAGGTCGATTCCGCTCATAAGGGAAAATATCGAAAAGTCAAAGACCACACAATCGTTCGATCTGCCGTACCCAATGAGGCGCTTAGAAAATTTCATCGGCAGATGTTACAAAAGGCGATCGAATCCTTAGAAACTCAAACTCCACGAGAAAAAATGATTGGCTCAGAAACTTTTGCAATTTCTGAAGAGGTTTTGCCGAAAGCGACTGAAATTGCAGAAGAGTTTTTCAAAAAAATGGCCGCTTTGTCATGCAAATCCAAAAAACGCACACAGGTTTATCATTTAAGCGTTCAGTTTTTTAATTTAACGAAAGGAAAATCATGAAGATCATTCAATATATTCCCATTTTATTGGCCGCTATCTCGGCCATAGACTCTGCAAATGCGATAGACGCAACACGAGGCGGAGGTGATTCCGTCGATCTTCAAAAAAAAATTCGTTATTTGGAGCGAGAGATCAAGGTTAAACAACTGATCTGCGATTTGTCTCATAGCGTAAGCATCTATTCACATTATATTGTTTCACAAGTCTGGGCTGAAAACTCCCAGCCTCCTTCGAAGGAGTTTGCACGGATAAATACAGTTTTGTGCAAAGATCCAGATGCAATCAAAGTAGTATCGGGACCACTTGCCGATCCGAATGATCCATCAAAGCCAGTTGCGATTATTAATCATCCTTCTTTGACCGGTCACGAATCTCTCGAGGTGGACGGTGTGCGCTTTTTAGCCGAAGAACAGGCGAACCGAATTAATTGCAGGCCTCAAGACACGTTCGGTCTGATCGCGCATGAAATGTTTATGCTAGCAAATGGCACCGGAAAATTTTCAAACGGGATCTATTTTGATGGAGGTTATCAAGTTTCGGCTCCATTCACACTCGGCTACGCCTCGTTTCTTGCAAACTCTCAATGGACCGGTTCGCCTCAAGGAAACGGGTATCTGTCAGATCTTCTCGGTCGTCACGCAATGAAGAAACTGAGAAAAACAAAAGGAGAGCTTGGATATCCTTTTCCAAATGGAATCAACCCGCCAAAATCAACATCGATCAGCGATATATTGAGAGTCAGTTTTGCGGACGAAATTTGGACCTGTCAGAAAAATATTTTTTCTACAGTCGGGGGCAGCAACCAAAACTCTCTTGAAGCGTGCATAAATTTAATGGGAGAGTTTTTGATTTCAGCTCCTCCATTTGATCCAAATCTCAGCGTCGATGCAATGATGGCTGCCGATAATGTCGATTCCGTTCGGGTCAATGCATGGTCGAGACTGAAGCGTTTTAACGATCTTGCTGGGAATGATATTATCAACCGATCATCTCGGATGAGCTTAGCTCAAAAGGCCGATGAAACCGTGAAAGACAGTCGTACGCCAACCGCTGAAATGTTAACGGCGCGCGCTGTTCTTAAGGCGTTGGAATAATTTTTCTACGAATTCGGCAAAACCTCGCGCATCAATAAGTTCTCTGAGTCTATTTAAACACTCGCCAAAACCCAACAAACCATCTATCAAAAAAAAATGTCGAGTGAGCGGTTGCTAAACGGTTTTGAATCCCACTTCTCAAAAAATTCGAGGATGCGTGGTGATGAGATTTATGAACGAAGACGAGTTCGTAAGCTTGAGACTGAAATTTGCCTTTCATGATTTCGAAAGTCCATCAACATTGAGCAGTTGCCAGAATCAATCCTCAAAAACCCGCCATTTCCGGCTGCAATTGAGAGTAATGTCGGTCAGCTAATTTCCGAAAATGTCAGACCCTCGGATAGTAATAAAAAAATTATGACCTCCGGAAATTCATGTCGCAGCCCTGCTGGTTACTTCAAGCTTTTAGATCAGCGAGCTCAAAAATCCTTAAAAATCTGAGTAATTTCAGGAAGGATTTATTTAACTAGTCTGGCACAGTTTTTGCATCTATATGCCTAGTGAAGGAGAATTTTAGATGCGACTTGCTTTGGCGTTCGTTTTGACATTGATTTTTTTACAGACCAATACTGCTTTTTCAGCCCCGACAAATCAAGATTGGAAGAGCACCGCATGTAAAGTTGCTTTGGTGACGATAGGTGTGGCTGCCGCACCGGCTTTTTTGTTTTTTACTGGTCACTCTGAAGCTGCAAGTGAAGTTGCATGGGGACTCACTTTTTCTGGCGCATTTGCCGTTCTTCGTGCAAGAAACTCCGATAGTATTGCTCGCCCACTTACGGCTTTCTTTGGATTTCCCTTTTCTTTAATTCCGTGGGCTTTTGTCAAAGAAGGAAGTCATAAGGTTTTTGGAATAAAAATTCCGGAAGAATAAAGACGCATAATTATTGAGCAAGAAATCGTTTCGGGAGTTCGGGTGGTGTAACCCATGTCTCCGGTACGGACCAACGCCTTAAAAAAAGTATGTTGGATGAGAGACTCTGAATGCGACGGAGCATTCAGCACACTGCTTTGCAATCCAATGAAAATATAAAAATCTAAGGTGAAGTGAAATGGCAGAAGAACAAAACAAAACCCCCATGGGTCTCACCAAAGGTGAGCAAAAAAAACAGGCAATCCATGGGTAAAAACAAAACGCGAAAGTAAATTATTTCAGACGAAGTTAAAGATAATGCGGGATGAGGGACTTGAACCCCCATGGATTGCTCCGCCAGGTTCTAAGCCTGGTGCGTCTGCCATTTCGCCAATCCCGCGTGGATTCAGCGACTCTTTCAAAGAATGAAAACAATTTCCAGACTATTCGATCTAATTCCGAATTTCCGCGATTA
>JAQBPA010000086.1 GCA_028287765.1 Bacteriovoracaceae bacterium | reverse complement strand
GGCTTCGGCTAAATTTAGCTCTGAGCTGGCCTCCAAAAGCATGAGAAAGGTATATCTTCAGCCAGCTCAGGAGTATCGCAAGGATTGCGACTTAATATTATCAAGCACCAATGGACGATCTAAATTTAGCCGAAGCCACGCGCCCGCCCGGAAATTCGTCTACTGACCGGGCCCCGGCTGCTAAGATTTAAGAGATAGGCTCTTCATCTGCCAGATTTTCAAATCGAGTAAACTCCCGAAGAAAGGCAAGTTTCACCAGACCCGTCGGTCCGTTTCGATGCTTACTGATGATCACTTCAGCGATGCCCGGCATTTCTGTGTCAGGATGATAAACTTCATCTCGGTATAAAAACATGATGATGTCAGCGTCTTGTTCGATAGCACCCGACTCTCGCAAATCAGAAAGGACAGGGCGTTTATCTTGCCGAGATTCGAGTGAACGATTGAGCTGCGAGAGTGCAATCACGGGAATTTTTAGTTCTTTGGCGAGAGCTTTTAGAGCCATCGAAATTTCGGCAATTTCTCGCTCGCGGCTTTCTACTTTTCCTTTCACCCGCATAAGTTGCAGATAATCGACGATCACACATCCAAGTCCGTGCGATTTTGAAAGTCGCCGGCATTTGGCTCGCATTTCAAAGCTGCTAAGACCGGGAGTATCGTCGATATAAATCGGCGCGTCCGAAAGAACACTCGCCGCGTGTGTAAGTCTCGGCCAATCATCATCTTTTAAAAATCCACCACGAAGACGGCCACCATCCACTCGAGATTCCATACAAAGCATCCGCTGAACGAGTTGCTCTTTTGACATTTCTAAAGAAAAAACGGCTGTCGGAACTTTTTCATGAACCGCCATATGAACGGCCATATTTAAAGCAAAGGCGGTTTTTCCGACTGAGGGGCGCGCCGCCACAATAATAAGATCTGATTTTTGCATTCCCGATAAAATACGATCGAGCCCATGAAAACCTGTTGCAGCTCCAGTAATGGCCGACTTACTTTCAAATCTTTCCTGAATTTTTTTAAACGCATCGCGAACCATATCGCGAATCGATGAGACGGATCCGCTGAGACCTCGATGAGCAATTTCGTAAACGTTCTTTTCGGCCTTATCGAGAATTTCGGTGAGTTCTTCTGCTCCCTGAAAAGCATCTTCGATCATCGCTGTTCCCGCTTGAATCACTCCACGAAGCACTGCTTTTTCGCGAACAACTTTTGCGTAGTGAGCGATATTGGCCGAACTCGGAACCAAGTCGACGAGAGAGCCGAGGTATTTACTTCCACCAATGGTATCTAAAAGATTTTGAGCTCTTAAAAAATCCGACACCATGAGTAAGTCAGGAGGTGTCCCTCGACGAGAAAGTTCGATCACCGATGTAAAAATAGTTCGGTGAGCTTCGATATAAAAATCTTTGGCTTCAACAAATTCGCGAACACGATCGACTGCTTCAGCATCAATGAGCATTCCGCCGAGCACATAGCGTTCAGCATCCAGATTTTGAGGAGGAATTTTTTTAGCTGGTCGGCTAGTTGCCTCCGCACCAGCGGCCCCCCGCTCCACCTCCATCATGATGAATTATTCCGCGTCAGCTTCTTCGGATTCGGTCTTTTCGTCTGTGGATTCGGCTTTTGCTTTTTTGGTCTTCGAAGCAGCTTTAGGTGCCTTAGCAGTTTTCGCTTTTTTGCCTTCTTCTTTTGCAGCTTTTTCTTTGATGGCTTCAAGAGCAAGGCTTACCGATGCATAAACATCTCCGGGAAGACGAACTTTAATTTCATAAGTTCCGGGAGCTTTAATGGCATCAAATTCTACGTCACGACGATCGACAACGTGATTTTTCTTCTTCAGCTCAATCACAATGTCAGCTGCCGTAAGAGTTCCAAACATTTTTCCAGACTCATTGAATCTTCGTTCGATCGAAATCTTCGTGCCGTTGATTTTTTCAGCGACGACTTGAGATTCTTTTTGAACTTTCTTTTTATGAGCCTCAACAAGCAATTTTTGATGCTCCAAGCCTTTCAAATTACTGGCATTGGCAGCCACAGCATAGGCGCGAGGAATGAGAAAATTGCGGGCGTAGCCCTCTCTCACTTTAATCAATTCGCCGATTCGGCCGAGTTGGGGAATATCTTTTTTTAAAATAACCTGCATAACAAATGTCCTTTCTAAGTGCTCTTCGGATCAGAGCGGATCTTCGAGCGGAAATCAAACCAAAGATCGCTCAAGCCAGCAAGTATCAAAACCGGAATTGGTTTGAAAACAAGCAAAGTGAAAATAACGACAAAAATGAAGATCGAAACTCGGGGGATCAAATACGATGCGAGGGCAATTCCTTGGATAAAAATAGGAAAAAGCGAAAGAATAGCCAGATTCCAGCCAATCACTTGCAAAGGCACCGAATCGAGGCCGGGGTAGAAATGAGGCGCTGCCAAAATCAGCATGCCTAAAACGAGGGTCACGAGAACGTAATCGGGTGATCTCCATTTACTAAATTCGTCCCAAATCTTAGGCCGTAGGCTCTTTCTTGGGCTGCCTAAGCCGCGCATAAAGTTCTCAAGAACACCATTCACAAAAAAGGCCATGGCCACCATAGACGCAAACCATGCAAAAATTCCCGCTTTAAGGATGGGCAGAAGAATGGTCTGGTAGATGCCTATAATCGGCTCTGGCCAATCATCCATTCTAAAAAAGTACGGAAAAACCTCAGACGAAATCTGAGACGAAGCCCAGTCCAAATAATTCTTTGCGCTAGATCCTCGATCGAACGCAAACAATAAGACGCTTAAAATGAACGCAAAAAAAAGTGGGAACATGACCACGTAGAGAAGTTTAGCTCGGCCCTTGATGATCCAATGCAAACAGAGGCCTTCTAAAAAGAAGAGGAATATCGAAAGCGCATCAAGCTTTGTGATCTCAGGATTTGTCCAAATCCCAAAATAAATCATATTGAGAAGAGCGAGCCAAGGAATGAGTTTTAAAAATCGCGATCGAGAACGAAAAAGAATGCTCACTCCCGCGGGGACAACGTACCAAAAATGGGGGAAAAATGGCGCGAGGGCCAAAATGGAAAGAGCTAAGAGATTCGGAAAATAAATCGAACCCTTTCGCGGCACTTTGG
>JAQBPA010000097.1 GCA_028287765.1 Bacteriovoracaceae bacterium | reverse complement strand
CATTCGACCTGCTCTCACGTTTGAAGCCATTACAGTCACTACCAATACTTACTTTAAAGAAATTAATCAGAAATATAATTTCACGCTCGAGAATTTTAAGAAATTAAATCCGGGCTTACGCTCGCCTGTGCTTTTAAATCAACGTCCGATTCCACGCGGAACTACCGTTCGACTTCCATTGAATTCTAAGAGAGCGCCTGTTCTCGTTGCTTCTTTGGAAAAACATCCTATTTCTTTTCCAAAGCAAGCACTTGAGAGTTCAAAAATTCCGCAGATTAAAGTTATCGCGATAAAAAAACTTCCACTAACTGAGTTACAGCCCGTAAAGTCGGAACTCAGTGTTGAATCGGTTGCTGATGGTAAGGGTTGGATCAAGATGGAAATCAACGAAACCATCAATCAAGTCGCTGATTGGTTAAATACGCCGCTAGAAGACTTGCGCTCTTGGAATGGCCTTGGAGCCGATGAGCAAGCACGCCTCGGACAAAAGTTACTGATCAAATTTGGAAAACTTTCTCAGGCCGAATTTGAAACAAGACGAGAAGACTATCATCGTAAAATTCGAGAAGACTTTTTTGCTCGCTACGAGGTTGCTCAGTTAAGTGATTACGAAGTGAAACACGGCGAAAATTTGTGGTCGATTTGTTATCAAAAATTCGAGATTCCGCCTTGGCTTCTCCAAGAATACAATTCAAAAGTCTCCATCGCGAATCTAACTTCAGGAATTAAATTAAAAATTCCTGTTCTGCGAGAAAAAACCGACGAACTCGTCAGCGCGGTACAGTAGTTTACGACTTATTCTGATGCACGAGGAGAAATGGACTTACTCGAAGAAGTACGTTCTTCATGAATTTTAAGATTTAATTTCCTTAATGCTTCGTTGTACTGAATTAGCGCCTCTTCTTCGGTAACTTCGTCACCCAGCGTCGCAATTCGTCCTGCTGTTTCAGCAGCTATTTTCAAAACCTTCAGATGGGATTTATTCATATTTGGATGACTAAAAACTCCATCTCGGAAAGCTAAAAGGATTGCGCGGTCGATCGGAAGAGTAATCCAACTGTCTAGCATGCTGACAAGTTCGAGGCCGCGAATATAAGCCTCAAGATCTGGAGTGTCGGCATCTATCTGAACACCTGCTTTTTTTAGCCAATCTCTTGCTAGTTGCATTCCGCGATCTGAACTAACTCTAAAACCTAGGACTTTCGACTTTTTATCAAGTGGAAAATCTATATTGGCTTCATCAGGAACATGCTTTCGATAGTTTTCGACCATTTTTATAAAACTCTCGATTTGAAATCGGATATCACTCCAAAATTTGGTTGTCTTATTCGAGAGGAGTTTTTGTTGATCTTTAGTAGACATCATCTGTCCGTATCTTAAATCAAGCAGCTTTTGCACAACCGCAGATCGTATTTCGACACTGACTTCGCCAATGGATTCTTTAATGATTTGATAGGCATCAATGATGCCGGATTTTTTTTCCATTTCATTCAATAAAATTTTATCGATGATCTCGACAGCGCTTTCTATGCGCTCCTTTTGGGTCGCGTAACAATCGATGCAAATACTAAAAATAAGGCCTGTTGGCTCGTCCAAATAATATGCCCGAGATCCGCCCCATGAAAGGGCTAGACGCTGAATCGGCCGTTCGTAAGTTTTGCCATCGACGTTAAATTTTACCAGCGTTCGCGCGCGCTCAGGATCTGTTCGTAGCCAAACTCGACCCAAGCCACCTGATAACTCATTCTCGCCAATTGAAATATTGGCGGGTACAAATCCGCTTACAATCGTGTCTTGAGAATTGGCTAATTTCTTAAATATGATAGGTTTCATTCCAGCTACTTGAGCGGCCGTCGGATTTTCCAGATATCCGACTTTTTGAACAAGCATAGATCCATAATCAGATATTTGAATCCCGAGTTTTTTATTTTCGACGGTCATCAATTGTTGAGCCTTCGAGACTACTTCGGGTGTTAAGACTTTAGGTTCGATCGGAAAATCTCTAAGCCTGAGTAGAACGTGATAGATTTGATCGTTAGGGTTTGTAGCATTTAGGACGGATGAAGAATCAGCAGTCGTTATAAATACTTTTAAAAGTTTATCTCGAAGATAAATAAGGTCCTCGATGAGTTGAGGCGAAAATTTACCTGATCTAAACTGTTTTTCCCAAACATCCAGAAGTGCGCTGCCCATAATTACGGGAAATCTTTCTATAGGATCGAGGTCGCGCAATTTAGCGACGCGAAAAGTTGCACCTCTTTCGATAAGAAAACGTAATTCTTCTGTCTGATTAAGGGACGCAGCTAAATAAAGCGGTGTATATCCCCTCAAAGTGGCATTATTAATTTCTGCTCCCGCATCCAAAAGATATTTTAAGACTTTTCTATCGCCAGCCGTCTGTGTGGCGTAATGAAGAACTGTTCTTTCGTCTGCCCCTGCATTCAAATCCGCTCCATTTTTAACGAGATATTCTACAACGGATAGGCTGTCTGCAGCTGCAGCAAGCATAAGTGGAGTTTCTGATGAACTCTCGCGAGCATTTATGTCTTCTCCCTTTTTGTGAGCGTTCACAACGCCTTTCAAATCCCCCGCTGCAGCTGCTCTACATATTTCGTGCAAAAACTCCCGTGAATATCTTGGACGTCCAACTCCACCAAGGCGAGAAAGAATATTGCTACAGCTATGGCTACGGCTATGGCTGTGGTGGTTTGCTGCAAATGCCTGTCGCGACAGAATCAAAAGTAAAATGACGAGTGCAGTTTTATACATACGGTTTCATCGACCTAATTACCATGCCTTCACCACCTTTCAATGCAAGAACTAGGCCAGAAATGACATCCATTTTGAACAACCAATTTCGCCTATATCTGCCAATTAAAGGGGTCTCGGTGGTGTCTCTGGTTGGGTAATTAACACCCGGAGATGGGGAGAAAGTGTCCCCACTTGGGACAGCTGAAAGGTTACTCTATTTACGAAGTTTTCCTAGACCCAACAAATCAAGCAGTCGCGTCGGCAGTTTTGGCATCAACGTGAGAAGCAGGAATTCGAGTATTGCGATATTTATTTACCAGACCTTCAACATTTTCAATAATTTGTGGAAGAACTTTTTCCCAGACTTCGAAGTACTGTTTGTGCTTTAGAAGAAAGTCTTTTTTGAGGCTGTAGTCGTCTTGATAATGAGCTCTCATCTCGTTGATTGTTCGCTCAAATGCGGCATGCGCTGGAAGCATAAGCATGATGGCGCAATAATAAAAATGGGGATCTTGATTAACCGAATCTGTTTTTAATTTTAGAACTTCGTCGAGCGCATCGTTTAAGAAGTCGAGACTGACTTGCTGGCCTTTCAGCTCTTTCTCTGAAATTTTTTTCTCCCAATTTTTTAATTTCTTCTGAATTTCATGTCCTCTTTTTTTCCATTTTAAAAGGCTCTCAAGAGTCTTCGTCGACTTTACTTTAATTTGATAAAGACGTTCATCGATGACTTCTTGAGGAACGGGAGGCAGGAGTCTCATTTTTTCAGGATAAATATCGAACGGATCCTGAGCATAAGTCTGAAGCGCATCATTCAGAGTCATGGTTTTTGTTCCCATGATTTTGGAACCCTTAGGTGCAGTATTGATCCAGTTTATTTGTGGGTGACTTGAAACTAATTGCTCGATTTGGTTGCGGAATAAATCCCATTCGATTCGTGTCCAAACTTCTGCCGTTCCGTCCTGAGTAATGCTCTTTCGTCCTCTAGATTCGGTTGCGAGTTCTGCTTCGGTTCGGGAACGCTCGCGATCGGGATCAATGGTTCCCTTCACATGCGTTTCATTCGTTTGATATCCGTAGGCCAGATTATGTCCGACCATGAGCACGGTTTCAAAACCAAGAAGTACCGCGAACGCCAAATTAAGATTTCCTGCGGAGGATCCGGGAAAGAACGTTCCTAAATAATCGAGACCGAGGGGTTCTACCCAACCTTGGCCAGGCGAATACAAAATCTGATGGCCTTTATAAAGATCAAAACACTCTTTCATCAGAAGGGTAGGCGCCAAGAGACTTGAGCGTTCGTGAATCGTAATATTTCTAAAAAATTTTGGCACGTAATCGTCTCGTTCAATCGCTGTAACGAAGTCTGGGTAAATTCCATACTCGTTAAGTGGTTTCAAAATACTCTCGCAGGCGAACATCGGAATTTTTCCTTGGAGCTTTTTAAGCGTTTCAAAATGTTCGTTTGCGGAAGGGCCGGCGGCGATAGAAATACACATACGGCCTTTAAATTGATTGAGGAGTGAAGTAATTCCAGGATTACTAATCGAGTTCGGAACATTTTCGATCACGTTCGTTAAGCCCATGAGCTGATCGGCAATTGAATTACCAAAGAGGATCGTTGCATGGTCACGAGTTTTCAAAATCTGTTGGGCAACTTCTTTGTAAAAAACTTCTTCAGAAAGAAGAGCCGCATAGGTGGGAATAATTTTTAAATAACGAGCAACCGTTGAATTATTGGCCAGAAAAGTCATCAGGTCCTGACTCATTTTTGAAATCTCATCGACAACGATCCAAGAAATACTGTCGTCGTTGAGTTCTTTCGTCCAATCCTGTGCACACATCGCTCTCAGAAAAATCTGAGCGTTTTTTTCGATCACTAAAATGGCAAAATTGGTATGTGGACGATCTTTTAAAAAAGCTTTCAGACAGTGACCGAGTCCGATTCCAAAAATCACGACTGTCGACGGGTGCTCTAAATTATTCGATTCAAGTGTTTGTTTTGCTTCAGCCTCTGGATCTGTTCCACAGTAGAGAGCTTGAAACGGGGGATTTTGTCGAATGTAGGTAAAGTTATGATGAGGAGTGGAAGACTTCCCCCATTGAAAGGATTGGCCGGCAAATCCTTTTGGATTAATTTCATATTTT
>JAQBPA010000075.1 GCA_028287765.1 Bacteriovoracaceae bacterium | reverse complement strand
TAGTAGATGGTACGATTAGTCCAAAAGTTCACGGAGCTTTCGTTTGGAATGTGATGGGAGAGGATTTGATGACCAATCTTGAGAGCGACCCCGAACTAAAAAAGCCTGAGAATGCCAAAATTATTCTGGATGCATTGGATGAAGTATTAAAAGAAAATAAAACAAAAGTGGTTCGAGAGGAATCCGAGGGCACTACGGGCGAAGGTAAAACAGAATCGTCCCATAGCGGCTCCCAACTTTTTAGGACCTATGCCTACTCTTTGGGGGCTGTTTTTGTGGGAGAAGGTGCGATTCGGATGGGAATCTCGCTCAAGCGTCGTTTTTTTTCAAATGAAGAGCAAAAACGAATAGCGGCAGAAAAGGCTTCTAATTGCAGGCGAGCCATTAAAGCTCTCGGCACGAAAGAGAAGTGGATTGCGAGAGGAAAAGCCTTGGGCAAGCGAATGCTTGCGGGTGCTTTTTTGAGTATTCCTAATTATTACGCTCCTGTTCATTCTTATCGGAAGAAGAAATGGTACAAAGACCCTTGGTCACTTTGGCCGATAGATGGATTTAAAAATGATGAACCTTGGGCATTTTCAGAATCGTTTCTTCAGGAAGAAGTTCGCCCCTATCTTTTGTCTCTTATAAAATAAGTTATGAACTTTATTTCAGAATACTTTGATTTTAAAACTCACCCAGGCATTCCATTTATTTTGATTGGGATGTTGATTCTTCTGTGGAGTTTAAGAAGGCTGTCGCGCAAATCAAAAGATAAAAACCTCGACCAAAAGCCCAAAAATTGGATTTAATGCAGAACCTTCGAACTTAAAAATCTTGTTCAATTCTTGATACAACTTTAGTTTAGTTCGAGTAGCCAGTCGGCTAATACTTGCTGAATGAAATTCTTTATTTTTCTTTATTCATTTTTTCTTTTGTCATTCTCGCTAGTCGCTGGACCGATTGAAAAATTTCAAGATCGTCCAAAGCTTATCGTCGTCATTGTTTTCGATCAATTTCGCTCAGATTATCTCACTCGATTTGAAAAGAAATTTCTTCCGGCAGAAAAAAAAGGATTTCAATTTTTAATGAAAGGTGGCGCCTATTTTCCTGACGCCGAATACGATATTCTCCAATGTATGACGGGACCGGGCCATGCGACCATTATGACCGGATCCTATCCTTATCTGAACGGAATTCCGCTGAACGAATGGAACGACGGCGAACATCGCGTTTATTGTACAGAGGATCCGAGTGAAAAAACTTTGATCGGAACAAAAGATATTCATTTGGGAACGTCGCCTAAACTAATGATAGGAACCACCGTCGGTGACGAAATTAAAAACGCGGGATACTCATCAAAATCAGTGAGCATCGCCCTTAAAGATCGAGCAAGTATTTTAATGGGTGGGCATCGTGCAGATTTAGCACTTTGGTATGACAACGAAGCGAAGGCTTGGACTTCGAGTAGTTATTATTTAAAAGATTTAAAAAATCCAGACTGGGTTTTGAAATTGAATGCCGATCTTAAAAAAAATCCATGTGATTTAGTGAAACCTTGCGCTGCCGATATGACCACGACTGCTTCGATTGAAGCTTTGAAGACTTTCAAGCTCGGACAGCACGACGGAGTGGATGTACTAACGATCAGTTATTCTGGACACGACTATGCCGGGCATAAATACGGCCCCAATAGTTCTGAAATGGAAGACGTCACTCTGAGTGAAGATAAAAATCTTTCTCTTCTTTTGAGTGAAGTAGAAAAAAATGTTCCAGGAGGACTAAAGAATGTGGTCGTTGTTCTGACGGCGGATCACGGAATTGCTCCGACTCCCGAAAGTCTTCAAAACTCTGGCATCGAATCTGGCGTTATCGATGACGCCGAAATTACTAAAGAGCTCGAAGAGCGACTCAATAAGAAATTCGGAAATGCACTGAATGAATCTTGGATCACGATGCATTACGATTTTAATTTTTTCTTGAATCGAAAGACTTTAAAGGATCGAAAAGTCTCAGCCACTCGTATTGAAGATGAAATCAAATCCTATTTATTATCTATTCACGGCGTAAGTTATGTGGTGACGAAGACTGAAATTGAACAGAAAAAACTTCCACCTGGAATGTTTGAGAGAAAAATTGAGAAGACTTATTTTCCGGGTAGAGCGGGAGATGTTATTGCGATTTTTAAACCGTTTTTTATCGAGCACGGGGCGGCGACGACTCATTTGTCGGGGTATTCTTACGATCGCACGGTCCCCATAATTCTTTATGGAAAAAATATTCGATCGGGAGTTTATGCGAGACAAATAGATGTTGTGGATCTTGCCCCAACGCTTTCGTTCTTAGTGGGAACTATTCCTCCGAGTCTTTCGGAGGGGCATTTGATAACGGAGGCGATTGATCTTCCGTGATTTGACTGACGGGCGGAGGTCGATTCGGCGGGATTGGGTAAAGCTAAAAAAAGAGCGCTTTATCGACGGAGTAGTCGGTACGGCGGACCCCCCGATGACCGTCGCTGAACTCACTTGCACTATGACTCACTTGCGCTAGGCATCGGGACCCCATACCGACCACTCCGTCGCGCACTCTTTTTTTAGCTTCACCCAATCCCTTCATTTTGATCTTAGCGTTCAGGAATATTTTAAATATTTTTTAACTATTTCCTTTAAATCTGAATGCAGCCAATGAGAAGAAAATCCATCCGAGTAAGAAGAATGTGCCGCCGACTGGCGTGATCATTCCGAAAGATTTATTTCCGCTGAGTGCGATTGCAAAGAGACTGCCTGAAAAAATGGCGCTTCCAAAAATGAAACAATAGCCCGCTCGGAAGGTTAAGCGTGAATTTTGGTTTGCAAGGCCCAGTGCGATGAGTGCTAGGGCGTGATACATCAGATAAGTTGCGCCTGTTTGAAAAACAGAAAGCGCGTACGTATCAAGACGTTCACGAAGCGCGTGAGTTGCGAAGGCTCCCATGGCAACGCTTAAAAATGCGAAGAGACATCCGGTGACTAACCACGTTCGGCTCATCGAAATCTTTGATTACTTTAACTCGGCGTACGGCAGATGAAGTTGTTCTTCCAGTCGCAGCAGCTGATTATATTTGGCTGTTCGATCCGATCGGCAGAGACTTCCTGTTTTGATTTGCCCGGCACCTGTGCCCACGGCGAGATCGGCGATAAAGCTGTCTTCTGTTTCACCGCTTCTGTGAGAGACCATGCAGGAATAATTATTTTTTCCGGCGATTTGCATCGTTTGTAAAGTTTCGGTGACCGTTCCAACTTGATTGAGTTTAATCAAAATGGAATTGGCGCATCGCTCTTTAATTCCGCGTTCAAGTCGGGCGGCTTGCGTGACAAATAAATCATCGCCGACGAGTTGGGTGTTGGGAAATTTAGCGGTCATTTGTTTCCAACCTTTCCAATCTTCTTCGTTGAGGCCATCTTCGATGGAAATAATTGGGAAGTCTCGAACGAGATGCGAATAGAGCTCGATCATTTCTTCTGAAGACTTTTCACCCTTTGCGGATTTTTTAAGTAAATATTTTCCGTCTTCAAAAAAAGAAGAAGCAGCAACATCGAGAGCGAGTTTGATTTCGTTTCCGTAGCCCGCTTGATTGATGGCTTCACTGATGAGTTGAAGAGCTTCTTCGTGACTCTTTAGCCGCGGGGCAAATCCGCCTTCATCGCCTACGGACGTTGAGAGCCCGTTTTTCTTGAGAATCGATTTAAGCGTATGAAAAACTTCGGCACCCATTCGGAGGGCATCCGAAAAGCTTGACGCTTTTACGGGAACGATCATGAATTCTTGGAAATCGAGATTGTTATCGGCATGCATTCCGCCATTCACAATATTCATGAAAGGGACAGGCATTTTCATTTTGGGGGTTTTAAAAAGTTTTGCGATCACTTCGGCGAGCGTCTTTTTTTGCACGAGGGCACTCGCTCGAGTAGCGGCCATCGATACGGCTAAAGTTGCGTTTGCGCCGAGGCGACTTTTTTGCGGGGTGGGATCCAACTCCAAAATTTTCTTATCTAAAAGTTCCTGGTCGGTGGGATCAAGTCCAATCACCTGAGGAGCGATTTCTTCCATGATGTTTCGAATGACTTTGAGAACGCCTTTTCCTTGATAGCGTTTTTTATCGCCATCTCGCAGCTCAATAGCTTCGAATTGTCCTGTGGAGGCGCCGGAGGGAACAGCGGCCCGTCCAAATTGGCCCGATTCTAAAATAACATCGGCTTCGACGGTCGGGAATCCTCGACTGTCTAAAATTTCACGTGCTTTAATTGATTTAATTTTATCCGACATAATTTTTTGAATCCTTTCGAACTGGAAAATATCGGCTTTAAAACGAAAGTGCAACTGGGATAGTGATTGACTTCATGACCACTCGATCACTACGAAGAGATCATGAAATTAGGAAGTCGCAGTGGGAAATTTGTCGGGATTGTAATGGCTTTTTCCTATAGGCGAAAATTTTGATTATGCTTTAATTTTGCCGGATGCGCGTACCGTCGCAGGAGTTTGCCTCGATGCTTTGCGGTTCTTGTCGCCGAAAGGCTTTATGAGAGGAATTATGTTTCGGCGAGTCTTATAATTTCTCATAGCTACTTCAGATGATTCCGTTAATATTATTCGCAGATGAAAAAGAACGCGATTTATCCCGGCTCGTTTGATCCGCTGACGAACGGCCACATCAATTTGGTCGAAAGAGCGCTCAGTATTTTTGATACGATTACGATCTCAGTTGCGATCAATACCAAAAAGCCGAACGTCTTTAGTCTTGAAGAGCGCGTTTCGATGATTGAGCGCGTTTTTAAATCGAACGATCATGTGAAAGTTGATTCGTTTGAAGGCTTGCTCGTCGACTATGTTGCAAAACGAAAGACAGCAGTCGTCATTCGTGGCATTCGAACGAATACTGATTTCGAATACGAGCTCGGCATCGCTCAAGCCAATCGGCATTTGAGTCCAGAGTTCGAAACTATTTTTATGATGACCGATCCGCAGTTTTCGTTTCTTTCATCTTCGATGATCAAAGAAATTGTAAGTCTCGGTGGATCAACAAACGGAATGCTTCCCGCTTTCATTGAAGAAGCCCTCAAAAAAAGATTAAAGGAAAAAAAGTAATGTCGTTTAATACCTCTCGTTTGGTTTCAAGTTTTGAAGAGTCGGCGACGCTTCTTTTGAGCGGAAAAGCTAAAAAACTTTCGCAACAGGGGCGATCGATTATTAATTTTGGAGTAGGAGAGCCCGACTTTAATACTCCGGAGGCGATCATTGAAAAAGCTTACAGTGCGGCGAAGGAGGGTCAGACAAAATATACCGCTGTCGCTGGAATTCCAAGTCTTCGAAAGGCGGTGGCTGATCGACTGAAGGCAGACTATCAGGTCGATTTTAATTCGGCCGATGAAGTTTTAATTTCTTCGGGTGGAAAGCAAGCCATCTATCATTTTCTTCAGGCGATTCTTGAGCCGGGTGATGAAGTTTTGATTCCGGCGCCTTATTGGGTTTCGTTTCCGGAAATGGTTAAGCTTGTCGGTGGAAAGCCGGTGATCGTTGCTTCCAAAGGTGAGCGAATGACGGCTGAAGATATTCGGCCGCTGATCACAAAAAAAACGCGGCTTCTCATTTTGAACAGCCCTTCAAATCCGTCTGGAATGGTTTATACAAAAGAGGAACTCGCTTCCTATTTAAAGGTGATTGAATCGCATCCGATTTGGCTTATGAGCGATGATACTTATTATAAGCTTGTGTATTCGCCGTCCGAGTGGAGTTCGGTGCTCAAAATTCGTCCAGATTTTAGATCGCGAACCTGCATTATTGGCTCATCTTCAAAAACGTATGCGATGACTGGGTGGCGACTTGGATGGGCGGTTGCACCGAAGCCCATCATCGACGCGATGATTAAACTTCAAAGTCAGGTAACGAGCAGTGCGTGTAGCCTTTCTCAGGTTGCTGCGGAAGCCGCTCTCACCACTTTTCATGCCAGTTCGGACGAATTTCATCAGAGATTCTCAAAACGACGCGACTTTATTTATGAAAAAGCTCTTAAAATTAAAGGACTAAAACCCATAAAACCTGAGGGCGCTTTTTATCTTTTTGTGAATTTTTCTGAGGCGTTAAAGGGGCGACCGGTTGCTGAATACGCAGAGGAACTACTCGAAAAGCATGGAGTTTGTGTGATTCCGGGCGTGGCATTTGGAGCGCCCGATTATGCACGGCTGTCGTATGCACTTTCGGAAGCAGATATCGAAGAAGGCTTAAAGCGGATTCAGAAGAGCCTAGAGAAGTAATTTAGGACCCTAAAGCGTTGACTTCGCCTTCATTTTTCGAGATTCCTTTTCACTATGAGTAGAAAGTGTGAACTTACAGGTAAGCAGATTCAAGTTGGTAATACCGTCTCGAACGCCAACAACCGAGAAAAAACCCGTTTTTTCCCGAATTTAACTTGGAAGAGATTTTATATTCCCGAGTTAAAGAAATACGTTCGAGTTAAGATTTCCCATCGCGGAATGCGAAGCATTGATAAGCTCGGCTTTTTGCCGGCATGCTACGCCTACCGAAAAACAATTTCTTCAAAACTGGCCAACTTAATTAAATAGAAAGAACATCTCATGGACGATTCGAGAAATGAATATACACCGCGACCCCGATTGACTGCGGCACAACTCAAAAAAAAGAAGGCCAAGAAGAAATCCAATTTCAAAAAGAAACGTCCTCCGCTTAGTCTTGAATTTAATTACAAAGATTTGAGCAAACTTTATCCATTTCTCACAGACGAAGGAAAAATCGTTGGAGCGAGAATTTCAGGCTTAAGAGCATTTCAACAAAGACAACTTACATTGGCCGTGAAGCGCGCACGACAACTTGCGTTTGTAAGTCCAGTGAATCGCGAATTCATCCATTAGTTTCGCGACGTCATTTCGCTTTTAAAATTTTATCCCCGGAATCTGGTCGAGCGAACAGCGAGCAAATAAACAGGTAGCGTCCATGCGTCTGTCAGTTCCGCGCCAGATAACCTTGCAACACCTAACGCCCAAATGTTAACTTCCAGTCGCACCAATAAAGTGCCCGCATGGCGGAACTGGCAGACGCGCGAGACTCAAAATCTCGTATCCGCAAGGTTGTGTAGGTTCGACCCCTACTGCGGGCATTTAGATTATTTCCAACTTCGTTGAGCTTAACTTACATTTAGAGGGAGTCCGTGAGCCTAGGCGCGGGTCGATCTATCTTATTTTTTTGCTCCGCAAAAAGTGGACAGCTGAAACAGTCCACTGGACTGTTTCAGGGTTCGACCCTTCCTATTTATTTTTCTATTTTGCTTTTGCAAAATTTAGAGGGGTATCAACGCGAATAGACCTCATCCTTCATTTTCTTACATTCGGCAGACGACTCATTCGACTCGCAAGCCGTCTTCAGCTCTTTAACTTTTGCTTTCGCAGGATCTCGATGATAGCGGGCCACGCGAACCAAAGAAAATTGATCATAATGAAGGCACAGCATATGAATGCAGTAACAATGTATGCGTGGGCTAGATCTCCTCTCGAAAAATCGAATTGCGAGTGCAGTCGATTCATATCTCCGTTCGAATCATCGGCGCCTCCCCACATGGTCCCCCAGGGGATCATCTCCTCGTTATTGAGAATTCGGATCCAACGAGAAAAACTTTGCCAAAAACTGACTACGCTCCAGGGGACCACAATAAAACGAAGTAGGTCCCAATAAGTCTGTTCAGGAATGCGATGGCAAGATGCGGAGATTACGAGAGCTGCCAGAATAAATTCGCCTCCAACTCCTCCATAAATCATCGACATTTCCCAAAAATCGTAAGTCGACACAAAAGTGTAAAAAAATTGCGCGATAAATAAACTCGCCGCTATAAATAGGAGGTACGGAGACTTATAGCGAAAGCCCGAGTAACCCATAAAAACAATAAGAAACAGAAATGAAATCGCTGTAAAAACGCTTTTCTCAGAGCTCGTGATTGCTAGACCGAGTATCGGTAGAGATGCTCTTCCACTTAGCCAGGCAAATAGCGCATGGCCCAGTTCATGAAACCAGTGAGTGAAACCGAAGCTCACGATTTTTACTAAAGTAAAAGATTCCAGGCCTATCGCAAATAGCAAACACCCGGGTAGAAAAAGAATTTTGACCCACGGGTTACGACTGAATTCATCGAAAGGACTGTCAATTGACTTCATGTCTTTATTTAAATTCAAGTCCGCCGAAAAATCAGGACGGTCTTTTTGAAACGACATGATTTTTCTCGTATCTTCAGCTTCCAAAAATTTTTTGAATACAATTCCACAATGCATGCATTCATCAGCTGAATGACTTTCAGCGCCGCATTTCGGACAGGTCTGTAACTCCACATTTTATTTTATGACTTCATCTCACGTGATGAAACCTAATTTAATTGTAGGGCGTTTTCATGACGCACGAAATCAGACCGAATTGAGTTGTTTCCGCTCTCTTACGTCTTTAAAATTTTGTTATGTCACAGATTTGCCCGAAGTGCGGATTCAATGGATCTAACTCTACCGAATGTCCACAATGTGGAATTAATTTTGAAGGATATCGTCACTTCCTGCAGCATCAAGGCGCAGTCGCTTCAGGCGTCCCAGCAAATTTTTCTAAATCAGAATCTAAGGATTTATTCTCGTTTGATGGAATAAAAGATATTTGCGTCCAACAAAACGAAGATGCCATTCGTATTTTTACGGGATGGCCAACCTGCAATCATTATAGCCTGATGAACTTTGCGGGAGAGACGATTGGCTATCTTGCGGAGCGAAAGGGCGGGTTCTGGAATTTTATTTCAAGATTATTTTTAGGAAACCGACGGCCGCTCGTTCTTGATATCATTGATTTGAACGGAGATCTGATTGCCAATCTGAATCGACCTTTTTTTTGGTTTTTTTCTCAGCTATTTGTAACGAATAACCGACACCAGCCCGTAGGTTCGGTAGGCAGAAGATTTGGAGTTTTTAGAAATATCTATTCTCTTTATCGCACCAACAATTTTCTTTTTGCCAACCTCAAGAGCACGATTATGGGCGGTCGAACAATCGGCGACGCGATTCTAGGAAACGAAACATTTGCAGCTTTCGACTCCGAAGGGCGAGACACAGGCGCGTGTATTGCGAGAGAGTGGAAGGGAGCTTTAACCAGAATATTTACGGATGAAGATAGTTTCATTATCAGTTTTGCCGCAAATTGGACCGCGGAACAAAAGCTCGTGCTTCTTGCAGCGGCGATCAGTATTGATTTCGACTTTTACGAATCAAAACCAAGTGTCGCTACTCGTGCAGGGATTACAGGAACGATTCTCTCCAATGTTCTCGGCGGAAAGAGTGAGGAGTAAGAGAAGAGGTCAGGGCACTTAAGGGTCAGGTGAAATTTCACCTGACCCTTAAGTGCCCTGACCTCTTC
>JAQBPA010000068.1 GCA_028287765.1 Bacteriovoracaceae bacterium | reverse complement strand
AAGATGATTTCAAGGGCTACAGAATTTAAAATCTTGAAAAACCCGCCGAATTCTCCATTTTTGGAGGGCATATAAATTGATTTAAAATGGTTTCCAGCAGTTTTCAAAAGATGTGGGTAAGAGAAAGTCCTAACAGACTTGACCCCAACTCCGAGAGTTCGCGAGATCATGAGTTGCATTTGTAGTCTCTTCCGGAAATTTTTTTTGCTGCGCGAGGGCATCGCTTAAAGATTGTCTGAGATATCCTGCCTCACGTGTATCGGGAGTTGAGAGCTGTAGTTTAAAATCGTCGAACCAACGGCGTCCTTTGTTCTGCCATTCGCCCCTTTTTCGATCATCGCTGTAATGAGCCAGAGATCTGATAAAAGATTTTCAGAATTTTCATCTTGGCTGTCCCTTCGGCAATTTTCGAGCGCATAGAAGATGGGCGAGTGGCCTGCATCATCTTTCATATTCAGATCTGCGTCCCCACTGATCACGACTTCGCGAGCCAATTTGAAATTACGGTCAATGACGAGCCGATGGAGAATTGTTCTCCCAGATTCTCCCTTAACGTTCATATTTCCGCCATATTTCATTAAAAAAAGAAGAGAGAAATGCGTGGGAAGTATGAAAAATTTACAGAGAAAAATACAATTCGTAGTTTTAGCCAAAGAGATCAATTTTTCCAGTTACAGTCTGACTTGTGGTGGAATTCGTGAGCAAATCGCCTTTTGTAATCGTTTCATTTTCTTTCTTATCGAATGAAAATGAAATGATTGAGCCAGCATCGTCTTCTGATCCTTCGGAGTCGGTGGGCAGAACGCCTTGAAAAAGATCTGAGATTCTGGATTTAAATTCTTCACGAGTGAGACCGCGCGGAGATATTTTAGCCAACACTTGAAGGACATTTTCTTTCGAGATTCCGAGGCCTTCGGCCAAACGTCCAATGGCCTCTTTAGAAATAACTCCGGTTTTTGCTGGGTCGAGTTGATCTGCCATGGAGTTTGCGAAGTCATCAAAAGTATTTTGAAAAGCTTCGGGACTGTTTGATTGATCTTTGAAAGTAGCTTCTTCACTTGAACGGGCTTGAGAGCGATTTAGCCGTCCATTCATATCGGATACGTCTTCCTTTGAATAGTTGCGCGAAAGTTGGACGACTGCGGCGACGTCAGAATTAGAATGCTTTGCTGCTCCATTACTCTTAAATGAATAATGCGTTAAATGATTGAGCACTCCGCCTATTTTATTTAAAAATTCGGACTTCGAAATTTGTTTTGAGCCGGTGGGGTCCAGATGCGCCATGACCTTATCCACATCAATTCCCAATTTTTTTGCAAGATCCGTAAGATCTGCTTCAGTGAGATAACCTTTATTTCCTTTATCGAGACCAGAAAAAAGTTCATCTTTGAAAACTTTAAATCCACTTTTAAATTCTCGAGCATCAATATTGCCATCTTTATTTGTATCCATGGCTGCAAAAACTTTTTCGCCGTCGAGTCCAAGATTTTTTGCCATTGCGATAAACTCGTCTTGTTGAATACTTCCGTCTTGATTCGTATCCATTCTTCCAAAGAATCCGGGATTTTTTTCTAAATGGTATTCAAATTGTTGTTGAACGTGAGCGCTTCTCGGCTGAATCCCTTGCATATTCCCCCTCGAATCTGAAAGTTAGCCCTATTCTATAGGGAATTTATTTATGGGGCTGGGCGGCACAAAAGCGATTGATGGGGGTTCAATCCCCTTCCTCCCGCTCTCGAAATCTCGGGCGTTTCTGTCCGACATTTTTTAGTCGTTAGGGCATATCCGCCGTAACATTTTTTGCTGCACTGCCGGCTTCTATATTCCGCTCTAAATTCAGCAAGTTAGCGCTGCATTATTTGCATACTTCTGGCACGAGGTTTGCAGTTTAGAGTTCAATCGTTAAGCTAATGTGAGGGGATTTGAATGAGGAATAAATTATACAGTGCGTTAACAAGTTCAAGTCTGAGTTTTACACTTCTTTCTCTCTATATATCGGGCTGTAATCAACAGGCTGCTCACTCCGAAGCGTCTGTTCCGATTGCAGCAAATGACGCGAACTCAACAACTGGCTCTAGCAATACTTCGTCAGCATCTGCAACAACAAGCGCGCCTGTCTCTGCTTCGAGCCCGACACCTACGCCCATACCAACTCATTCCCCGTCGCCTACTCCAACACATTCAGCGACACCGACTCCCACTCCAACACCAGCACATACGCCAACGCCAACACCTACTCCTGTCGTAACACCAGTAACGACACCAACACCAACGCCTACTCCTGTTGTCACGCAAGTTCCTACACCAACGCCAACACCCACAGCAGGAAATACACGTTATATGGATAGCAGTGCGACGGGAACAAACGACGGATCGTCATGGGCGAACGCTTGGACGAGCACAGATTCTCTCGGAAGAATAAATAATCTTAAAGCCGGTGATACTGTTTACATCAGCGGTGGACCTTCCGGTTCGACACGCACCTATCATTCATCTCCTTCAGATTTTTGGATTCCTACCGGCGGTTCATCC
>JAQBPA010000055.1 GCA_028287765.1 Bacteriovoracaceae bacterium | reverse complement strand
AGATCTCCAATTTGATCCGATAATTTGGCGGTCTCGCGAAATTTAGCGAGAGCACCCTGAATATCTTTTTGAAAATATTGAACGACACCCAGATTGAGCGTGGCCGAAATGAGAATTAATCTAAATGTGGGTCGATCTTTGCTGAGCGCAATCGACTCTTCTAAATATTTTTGCGCCTCAGAAATTTGATTTAGCTCGATAAGAACAGTGGCTTTATCATTTAAATATTCGGCCATTAAAAGCGGGTTCCCTAGAGTTTTCGCACCTTGAATTCCTTTTTCAAACATCTCAATCGCTTTAAAGAGGTCATGCATTTTATTCCAAGTATTCGCGAGACCTTTATAAGTTCTCACTTGCCCTTCAAAGTCGTTAAGTCTGACGGAGAACTCGAGCGATACATGAAAGTGCTCAAGGGCCTTTTCAAAGTGCCCCCGCTTAAGTGAAATCTCACCGAGTCTTCGGTACGATTTAGCTAAATGGCTGGGAGAATTTTTTTTGCTGCCCAGTTCGAGATATTTCCATTGGTATTTTTCGGCCGAATCAAAATCTCCCATTAAGAGATAAACTTCTGACAATAAAAAATAGAGATCCGAAGTGACGGGATTCTCTTCTAAAAATTGGGGATCAGGATTGGCCTCGAGAATGCTGATCGCTTTGAGATAAGATTTGATAGCGCCCTCGTTGCTAAAATTATCAGCCATTCTTTTTCCACTACGTCGTAAATAGTCCACGGCCTTCGTATGAACGGCGCTTTCAGAGTAGTGATACGCAAGTGCTTCAAGATATTCAGAGGCCGTACTTTCTGAATCAGTGTTAAAAAGTTCCTCGATCGCGACGCCCACTCGTGCGTGAAATTGTTTTCGGGTTTTTGAAAGAATACTTTCGTACGCGACTTCTTGAACAAGTGCGTGATTAAACATATAAACGATTTCGTCATATTCTGAAGAGACTTCAAAAATAAGTTCTCTCTTTCTTAAAATTTTTAGAGATTCATGGAGCGATTCAAATTTGGCAGCTTTTTCGAGAAGAGTGTCGCTAAATCTGCGGCCAATGATCGAGGCATATTGAAGAACAAGTTTTACTTCATCGGGGAGGCGATCAATACGCGAGGCAATGATTCCTTGAAGTGTGGCTGGCATTTCAACAGATCTGAGATCATCAGATACCATCCAGCCAGTTTCTGTTTTGGATATATCTCCTGAGTCGATCAAACTTTTAATAATTTCTTCTACGTAGAGTGGATTCCCATCACTTTTAGATTCGATAAGGTTTTGTAGGCCCTTCGGAATCTGAGTTAAATTTAAAATGGTTTGCACCAGTTGTAGACATTGCTGAGGGGTGAGTGAGCCTAAAGAAATTTGTGTGAAATTTCTTTTAGTATTCCACCCGTGCGCAACATCGGGCCTTGTTCCGGCAGCAAATAAAAGCGGGAATTCGGGAACAGAATCGAGCAATGATTGCAGTAACTCTTCGGAGATGGGATCAAGCCAATGCAAATCTTCTAAGTAAATCGTCGCTGCTGAACTTTCTACCCACCTAAAAATGAGGTTCTTCAGTGCCACGAAAATGGCGCGCTTTTTTTGACTGTTCGTGAGGTTGATAGGCTCATCTTCGCCGCTGCTTGGGATATTCAAAAGATCCCGGATGAGATGCTCAGAAATTTTATCCAGTTTGTAATTTTTAATTTTTTTGATCTGCTCGTTGAGTACGGCCGGCTCTGCTTTTTCGTCGATTTCAAATAGATGGTGAAGAAGATCAATAAAGACAAAATAGGGAGTCTCGCGGTTCAGATTCGTACATTTAGCTTCGAGCCATCGATTGCCTCGAGCGAGCGTAAATTTTTTCATCTCGTGTTTGAGACGACTCTTTCCGACGCCAGGTTCGCCTGACATTAAGAGAATTTGACCCCGGTCATTATCGAGCTCGTCTAAAAGTTTTTCGATGATCTGAACTTCGCGTTCTCTTCCGATAAGCTTTGAGTAACCGCTTTGAACCCCCCGCTCTTTCAGATGAGTTTTCTTTTTTCCGATGACCGAAAAAATATCGATGGGGGCTTCTTTTCCTTTTACGCGAATGGGTTCGTGAGTTTCGAAGTCGAATTTATTTTGGCAAAGCTTGGACATGATTTTACTGACGAGAATTTGTCCTGCCTTTGCTGCGGATTGGAGGCGCTGGGCGACATTGACGGCATCTCCCATCACTGTGTACTCAAACTTTTGATCAGACCCAACTCCGCCGGCTACCACCATTCCGGAATTGATTCCAATACTCATTCCGAGTGGGAGCGACTCTTCTAAGCTAAATTTTTTGAGTTCTTCGAGCATTTTGAGAGCGCAATCAATGGCGAGTTCGGGATCATTTTCGTGGGCAATGGGAGCGCCAAAAAGTGCCATGATGCAGTCGCCCATGAACTTATCGATATAGCCCTCGTGTTCGTAAACAATTTTACCCAAACGCTGAAAGCATCGATTCATGATTTCCGTAACTTTTTCTGGATCTAATTTTTCACTGAGAGAAGTGAATCCGCTTAAATCTGCAAAAACAATACTGACGAGTTTTCTTTCGCTCGTAATCGCTTTTTGAGCGAGCTGATATTTGGAAGCTAAATCTTCGGGAAGTGAGTTCGATAAATGATCCGTGGATTTTTTTTCGGATGTCGTGTCTTTGGAAGATTTTTTTACTTCTAGTTTTTCGTGAATTTTTTGCTCTTCAGTTGAACTAAGCGGGTGTGCGCAACGAAAACAAAATCGAGAATTTGCCGGGAGATCTAACCGGCAGAGAACGCAGTAAGGTTTTAACATGAAGCTGCAGACGTGACAAAAATTCGCATCCTTCACGCTCGCTTCGCTACACTTTGGGCACTGCATTTTTATTGATCCCCTACACTCCATTATCGGGGAAATAGCGGCATAAACCTAGATGGTGAGAACTCTTTCTAACTGTATAACTTCATTGGCTTTATGCAAAAATCAGGGCTTTGCGAAAGCCATCTGATCTAATTCCATCAGAAATGGCGTCTGCCAAAAGGTCCCGACTCGTGAGAGTGCACCAGCACATCGGCTTCGAAAATTGGAAGATGGTTTTTCTGTTTTAGGTGCGAGGATGCGTCCGAATTTATCGAGCACTCTTCCCGTGTGATACCAGGGCGCCCATTTTTGGCGATTCCACCGCGCGGCGATGTCTTCGAGATGACCGCGAATTTCTGAGTCATCTTCAACCGCGATCGTTTTAAAGAGATCGGCAAAAGTCCCAATAGGAAGGCCGAGAAGGAATCCAAAGGGATGCCTTTCCCAATCTTTTCGAATTTCTTCAGCATTATCGGTTTTTAAATGTTCTGCTAAGAGCGTATAGCCATACATCACTGCAGGCCAAAGGCTTATCAAAAGGACTTTCCCACCGGGCATTTCATAATGTACTGCGTGCCAAGTACCTACAATCGCAAGCGCGCCGCTGAGATCCAATAAGCGACTCGGCATACTAACTAGCAAATTAAATCCTTGGGTTTGCCAATCGGCCAGTGAAATATCAAAAAATCGTTTAACGTTTTTTTGTTCTCGATTTAAAAGTTTAATGGCCTTGGCAACTTGTACCTTTGTTAGATTATTTGAAACGAAGTGAACAGCGAGGCCGCCCATGGTGAGCCATCCAATCGATTCGAACGGCAGCCAAGTTCCTTCTTTAAAAATCTGAAATGCAGCAGGTCCTTGATTGGGATCAAGAAGCTTGAACGCAATGGCAAAGGGGGCACTGGTGATCACGATATTTCGCATGAGTTGTTTGAGATCGGATTTAGGTCGTGTGACGAGTTTTCTAATCGTTGGCGCTAAGACTCCGATAGCTCCTCCAAAGCCGAGCGTAAAAAGAACTTGGCCAGTAGAGATAGGAATGACTTTTCCCCAAAGCATTCCAAGTTCATTCAGTCCAATCACTTGATGCGCTTGTAAGAGAGATCCCATAATCACGCCCAAAATCAGAAGTCTTTCTAGCGAAGGCGCGGTCCAGGTAGCGAGCACTTCGTCTTTCGCCCACTCTTTGGTCCATCGTGGATGTCTTGGAAAGTATTCAACACGGTCGATTCGAGAAAATCCCTGCTCATTTCCATTTTCATACCAGACAATTAAAACATCACGTCCGTTCTCATCGTCGAGTCGCGTGCTACCACCATCGATATGCTGACAGGCAATGATTTTATGGAGGTGAGATGACTGCTTGTCGACAAGTGAATTATTCAAGAAAATCACCGAAGTTTGAGAGCCCAGTGGAATTATTTTTTGAAATTTAATCTTATCGACAGAGTTGAGTTCCGCCTTTCCGCTCGGATGTTTTCGGAGTTTGACTTCTCCGCCGTCCAATTCTTCACGGAATTTTTCGGAGCCAATTTCAGCTTCACGATTTTTTCCTGTCTGAATGAGTTCCAAAAATAACTGAAGAGCTTTTCCGGCTCGCGATTCAGCTTCGTAGGCGGAGATTTTTTCTGTCGCAATAAAAGCTTCTTCTAGTGAGGTGAAGGTGGCTTTCGGA
This sequence comes from Bacteriovoracaceae bacterium, assembly GCA_028287765.1. Classification (GTDB taxonomy): domain Bacteria; phylum Bdellovibrionota; class UBA2394; order UBA2394; family UBA2394; genus JAQBPA01. The sequence goes on along the minus strand of JAQBPA010000055.1, from coordinate 1,653 downwards.
AGATAAGGAGTTTTTGATAATCGAATACTCTGTTTTTGGTCTGGATTTTTAAGTTGATCTGGCAGTGGGATAATATTGGATTCGTCGAGATCCGTTGAAGGGGACGCTTTAGCGGGGGCGTAACTTTGTGAGTTTAAATAAGAGGAAATGACTTCATTTTGCCGCGCCTGCGGCCACACAATAAACGGAATAAAAAAAGTGGCCCAGATCCATAAAATAAAGACTTTGGTTGGTCTAATTTTCATTCATTACGCCCGTAAAAATGGATTACCATACCTGCTGCCCCCAGCCGTTAAGAACCCGTTAATTCTGCATTTGAATTGAAAAAATATTAAGTGGGATCGAGTCGTTTAGACCATTAAAATTTGTGATTTTAATTCACTCTTTGAGGTTGGCAATAAGGAAGCCGTTTACTATTCTGATTTCCGGCTTTTTTGTGTCCGTAATCATACAAAAAGGCGAAATTTTGAAATAAGGAGTATCCCAAAAATGAACACCATATTAACGAGCGACGGCCTCTATCAAATCTTTCGATGGTTCCATTATTTGGCTGGGGTTACGTGGATCGGGCACCTCTATTACTTCAATTTTGTTCAAGGTAAATTTTTCGCTGGCACAGATGCGAATACAAAATCTACGGCCATTCGCCAGTTAGTCCCCGAAGCGCTTTGGTGGTTTCGATGGGGAGCTGCCTACACCGTTCTTTTTGGTCTCTTGATGCTCTGGAATAAAGGACATACTGCCGGCCATGAAATTTATGCCACTTCTTGGGGGATATGGATTCTAACGGGAAGCGCTGTCGGGCTTTTGATGGCTTATAATGTTTGGTTTGTGATTTGGCCGGCTCAAAAGGTCATCATTGCTTCTGCCAATTCTGTAGCTTCCGGCGGTGCTGCCGATCCTACGGCTGCGGCTCGTGGAGCGCGGGCGACCGTTGCTTCGCGAACGAATGTCTTATTTTCGATTCCGATGCTTTTTCTTATGTCGGCTGCAAGTCATCTGCCGCTCTATGTATCGCCGGGCGCTAATTTTCCGGCTCTCGTTGCGGTGCTCGCGGTGATTGTTTTGGCGATTGAAGCGAATGCGCTTTTTGGAAAAACTGGACCCATCACAACAGTTAAAGGGGTGATTATATGGGGATTCGTTTTAAGTGTGATCCTGTATTCGGTTATTACGCTTTTGGTTTAATTTTTTTATTATCTTTAATCGGATGTAAGCCGACGGAAGATAAAGAATTTGCCGAAAAATCGACCGAACAAATTTCTTCGATCAAAAAAGGCAAAGCCATTTACCAAAGTATCTGCATTGCCTGCCATAATTCAAATCCAAAGCTAGACGGGGCGTTAGGTCCCGCTGTGGCAGGTTCATCCCAAGAACTTCTTGAAGCTCGTATTCTTTCAGCAAAATATCCGCCTGGTTATAAGCCGAAGAGACCTACCGCGCTGATGGTCGCACTTCCACAATATAAGGACGCCATTCCTGCCATCTACGACTACCTAGAATTTACAAATCACTGATACTTCCTTCGGAACTAGAAAGTTCCCATTTTCGGCCTCCACTGGTAAAAATAGACTCTCATGGAAACTTCCGCGAATCTTACGCACAAGAAACTCGTTTGGGAAAACCGATCGAGCATTTTGAAAGGCACTCTTT
>JAQBPA010000039.1 GCA_028287765.1 Bacteriovoracaceae bacterium | reverse complement strand
GCCCAAAAAACAAGAAAAAGAAAACCGACGAGGTCAACCTCAGCAACCTCAACAAATGGATCCGTTTGGAGATCCTCAAGAATTTTTTGAAAAATTTTTCGGCGGCCCGATGCGTGAAGCTCCACCTCAAGCGCGAAGAGTCCTCGGCTCAGGGTTTATCATTTCTAAGGACGGCTATATTCTAACGAATAATCACGTCGTCGAAGGTTCAGATAAAATTGAAATCAGTATTTTGAGTCGCGACAAGCGAACAAAAAAAGATAATAAGTTTCAAGCAACCATTATTGGACGAGACGCTGCTACGGATGTGGCTCTTCTAAAAATTAAAACGGGCTTTGATCTTCCGTTTGCCTATTTGGGAAATTCCAAAAATATGCAAAAGGGCGACTGGGTCCTTGCTATGGGAAATCCGTTTGGCCTCGATCACTCCGTCTCTGAAGGAATTGTGTCTGCGATCGGACGAGAAATCAGCCCAGGTGAAAATCGTCGTTTTGACGATTTTATTCAAACGAGTGCTGCGATTAACTTCGGAAATTCCGGCGGACCTCTCGTGAATATGAAAGGCGAAGTGATTGGAATCAATACCGCCATCACCGCGCAAGGAAGTGGCATTGGATTTGCCGTTCCCATTAATATTGTAAAAGATGTGGTGAGTCAGCTGAAAGATTCCGGCGCTGTTTCACGAGGTTATTTAGGAGTGATGATTGGCGATATCACAGAAGAAATGAAAGAAGGCTTCGGTCTTACTTCTGCTAAGGGCGTAATCGTAAACGATATCGTTGCGGGCGGACCTGCAGAAAAAGTGATCTGAAGCGTGGCGATATTATTTTGGATGTTAACGGAGAAGAAGTGAATGATGCCAAATCTCTTCAAAAAGCAGTTGCCAAAGTAAAACCCGGTGCTTCTGTAAAACTCAATATTATTCGCGATAAAAAACCAAAAGAAATTTCCATCAAAGTGGGAAATCTTTCTGAAGGAAATAAACCTGGGGCTGAGAAAAAGAAAGCCGAGCCCGAAAAGTCTGACAAATTGGGTTTAACGGTCGGGATGAACGGTGAAGGCAATGGCGTTCAAATCCAAGATATCGAGGAAACGTCTCCCGCCGCTGAGGCTGGACTAGCGCCCGGTGATCTCATTCGTCGAATCAATGGCAAAGACGTGAAATCGGTTGAGGATTATAAGAAACTAACGAGTGGTCTCAAGTCGAAACAGACCGTGCTTTTTGATTTAGAGCGCGGAAACTTGAAACTATATATAGCGTTTCGTATCCCATAAGAAATTCGTACGGGTTAAAAAAGTGGGGGGCTCGGTTGATATGAACCGAGCCATTCATTTTAGAGCAGCCGCACGCTGATATGTAGACCCCCTGCTTTCTCTTCTTGATCTTAGTTAATGATTTACGTTTAGATCAGTCGGTTATTGGGATCATCAGTACGGAGAAACAAAAGTGCGACAATTTTTTATTCTGTTTTTAATATGTTCGACATTGGATTTCGGCATGAACAATCTTAATGCCATGCCTGAGAATCTTGGTTCCTGTGTTCATTTGATAAAGCAATTAACGCCAGCGGTGCTCGCACTTGTTCCAAAAAGTTTTAAACAATATGAGCAGGATGATCCTAAACGTATCCGCCACGTGCCTATGGAAATTGCGAATTATGGCGATTATGTTGCTGTGGCAAAGGGCGGCAATGGAGTATTTCTCGTCAGCTATTATGATTTCAATGGAAAACAGATTGAAAGCGATGAAGCTTTATTTTCTTTTAAGAACGTTGAAAGAATATACTCCATAAACTTTCGCCCGAACGGGGTAGTTAACCTTCCAGATGCAACAATCGCAAGAACTCGAGACGGAGCACCTCTTCTGATTATTGGAACGCATACCGAAAACGATGTCGAAACGGATGCTAACGCTGGAGCCATTTTAAAAATCATCGACGGAAACAATTCAGCCACAGCGGATTGGATTCGCATGGCTTTAGAGAAATACAAATTTGAAACCGCGAGGGAACTTATAGAAATAGCTAAAGACGTTGGGTCCCGAGATATTTCTGTTCATCTGGGAACATATTTTGCTGAAGGCCCGCCTTATGTCGAAAATCGATATCCCGACAACGCGAGATCACTGGCCTTTGAGCCGAATCAGCGACTTCTGGCAGTAGGTATTCGCTCCAACGTTTCTGCTCCGGAAGAAGTTATGTCTGACTCAAACAGCCGACTCAAAATTTTTAGATTTGATGACCTTCTCAAATACGGCGCAGCCCCCCAAGCTCTTCTTCAAGAACGAACCGAATTCGCGCGTGATGGTTTTCTAAGTCGTATGAATGGATTTGAAGCTTTGTCTTTTTCGCCAGATGGTAAATATTTGGTGGGCGTTGATTCGATCGGTGGCATGGCCTTCCTGAGACGACGCATGGACTCACATCACGAAAGTTTTTATGAAGTTCTCTCTAGCCCACTTCAATTCGAAGCCGGCGTGAACGACCGTTCGGATACACTCCCGTGTCAAGATGTGAGTCAGGATGGTTCCGTTTTTTACGATCGTAAGATTGTTTTTAGTCGCGACTCCGAAAAGGTGGTGCTTGCTCGTACCGATGGAACGCTTCTCTTTGTTGATCTTAATAAATTGAATCTGGCGCTAAACCGAGGAAGAGATCGAAGATAGTTTTTAAAATGGATACACAACCGCGATCGCTCGCGCGATTTTTTCGTAAGGATTAAAAAAAGTGTGAGGCTCAGTTGATCTAAAAAAGAGCGAGTCTCCCGCTTTGAGAGCGATCGTATCGCCCGCGACGAAGGCTACGATTTCGCCGTCCAACATATGAATAAATTCTTCGCCTGCATGCGTGATGTCGTGGGTGGGTCTCTTTGATTGTCTAGCCGGAAAATCTAGAAGATAAGCATTTAAATGTTTGTCATTTCCAGGAGTCGTTAAGAGTTCATAATTGTAATCCAAAATATGCGCTCTCGTGGGCTTCATGAGAGGTTTAATTTTTTCCCGACCTTCACTTCGCACAACTTCATAAGACGACGTCGTCGGGCGATCTCGAAAAATATCCGCAACGTTTACGCCTAAAGCTTTCGATAAAAGAATAAGCGTTGCGATGATCGGCTGTTCTTGATCACTTTCGATCCCTTTTAATTGTTCGATCGCAATTCCCGCTTTTTTGGAGACTTGATCCAAAGAGAGTTTCTTTTTTTCTCGGATGGTTCGTATGCGACTGCCTAGGGCTAAATATTTCATATAAGTCGAATTATCTTTAGCACACAGAGGGCAAAATGATGAGCCCCCCAGTTTCTCGCGATCTGCCATTAAAATAGGTTTAATTTCAGCGGCTTATCGGTTTTAGGAGCGTTCTGTGGGGGATTGCGCTTTGGACCGTCTTCGACTAGTTTTGCCCCATTCCAATGACCAAACCTACCCTTCTACTTTTGTTTTTGGGCGCCCTATTTTGCGCCGCTGAGATTCATGCTCAAACCATCTCAGCTTCCGTGGGCGGAATTGCGTCCACTCCAACCAAGGTCACTCCGGGTTCTGTCTTTTGGAATCCTGCGACAATTGGAAAATGTAACGGCACACAAATGGAGACAAATCTTACACTCGTCGGCGGCTGGGTCATTTACGACCGGGATGGAATCGATCCGAACACAAATCTCGCTTACAAGAGCAGTGATATGTCTGCTGTTGCCCCCAATCCGTTTATCTCCGTGAGTTCACCTTTAGGAACAAAGGATTTTCGATTTGGCTATGCTACTTATTTTCCAGCGGGCGTTATGGCATCCTATGATCCTAACGGAGCTCAGCGATATAGTCTTATCGAAGGGCTCGTCATCCCTTGGCAAAATCAATTTACGGTTGCGTATCGACCGAATGATCATTGGTCGATCGCCATGAGTGGAATGTACTCTCTTGGATTTTTTAAATCTGATTTGGATATCGATTTAGAAAGTTTTATGGCCAATATCATGAATTCTGATGATATCCCCAAAGAAAATTCGGCATTAACGGCCCGTGCAAAAATCCCCATGCAAACGGCTAACGCTTTCAGTGGTGCGATCGGTGTTTATTATTCGCCGTCTTACCAGTGGTCTTTCGGTTTATCTTTTTTTTCGCCGGTCGAGTACACCTTCAAAGGTCGCCTCCATCTTCAAACACCTAAAGCAGTGGGGAACTTGAGCGCAGGACTTCGCGCTCTCGGTGTCGAAGATACGATCGACGCCGAAGTAGTGTCGAAGTCGACCATTCCACCCTTTCTGCAAATGGGGGCGAGTTATCAGCCGTATGGATATTATACGATCGAACTTTTTGGACGTTATACGTTTGCATCGCTTTTTCCGTCCATTTCTGTCGAGCTTCGCGACTCCGCTCTTTCAGCCGTTAAAAGTTATTCACGGCCCGGAAAAGATTTGAAAGACGATTATTTAGTGGGAGTTTTAAACTCGTTTTCGCTTTGGCAGCGTTGGACTCTAGGCCTCAATACAACCTACACATCGAACTCAGTGAGAGATGACTATCTTTCTTCAACCTTGATGGATTTTGATACTCTTCTTGTGGGTCCCTTTGCTCAGTATCAATGGTCTCGGAAATTAAAAATAGGCGCGGAGTACGCGCACTCCTTTATGTTTGATCGAACGGCCAAAAACACGCAGGCTTCGAATGCCATTCCAAATTCTGCCTTCCGACCGATTTCAACGGACGGAACTTACCGAGCAGCAGCGGATCGGTTTGGACTAATGGTGAAATATGCATTTTAAAAACATCTTATTTTATATTTGCTTCGGTCTTCATTTTTTTTCGCAATCAACAAATGCTGCGGACGAAACTCCTTCGGTGCAACCGCTTGGGATTGTGATCCGACCCAATTTAGTAAGAAAGCTGATCGAACAGCTGAATCAAATTCAAAACAATAACCAAAATATATCCTTCGAATTTTGCTTAGAAGAGAGCAATGCATATTTTGCGTTCGGCTTAAATGCTCTTTGGAGTGATCCGAAATGGATTAACCTTTCGTCCAGTCGGGCCTACATCCAAGCTAAAGTCGCAAGTCTCCGAGCAATAGGAAAATACATTGCAGGCTGTCAAATCGATCCTGTGACCAAAAAAATTACTGTGACGGCGCTGCCTCCCCTTAAATTTCGCGAAGCAACACTTGAAATTGCGAACGGAAACTTAGGAATTTTATTTGAACCGCAAAAGATGGATCTTAAAATTGATCGAACCGAAGCGTCTGAGATTGCCTCCAAGATGACTCTTAAAATTCCAGAAGCTCCCCGTCTCACAGAATTTTTCAATTCAACATCGATTCGAGAAGCCATCCTAAATAAAATTTTTGATTTAACCGAATCCACCATTTCAAGTTGGCTTACAGAAAAATTAAGAGGTCTCTCGTTTATTCAATCGGCAGGCGAAGTTCTTAAAGATAATCCGATTTGGAAAACGGGGCCACTTGTTCAAAGAAGCGGGGTCACTTTGGAACTTGCAGAACCGAGCCCTTCACAACAATATCTAACCTTTGCATTCAATCCGTTTCGGACGAATTCATTTTTTACGACTTCCAATGGCCTCGAGCTTTACTTTAATGCCACTTTTTTAAATGCTGATCATCTGAAAGCCTTATCAGGCTTAGAACCTACAGCTCAAAACTCTGAAGCTGTTATGGAACATGCTCGAAAGGCGCTTCAAAATAAAGCCTTATGGACGGAAGGATCATTTGACCGTCCCATACTTTCTGCTTCCGATTCCGATTTCAGTTTGGTCATTCCAACAACTCTCACTAACTCTGCTTGGGGCAATTTTTATCAGCAACGACTTCTCAGCCTTCGACTGACGGTAGATATTGGAAAACAGACGAAGGGGCTTATCGCCGCTGAAGAACAAAACGTGAGTACCGTGATTACGATCAATCCGCAGTCGGCACCTAAAATGACTTATGAGGCAAATCGATTTAAATTGGACATTGAAAATTATGTCATGAATGTCGGAACTCATCTTGAAGATCGAACGATTCCTTCCACCCAAATACAGAGTCACTTGACGATTGCGGCGGCTCTCAAAGTGGACCCTGTTCGAAAAATGATGAAGATGGCATTAGATCCTTCTCAATTTGAACTGAAATTAAAAGATATCAAGGGTCGTCTGAGCGACGAAGAAGTCGCTCTGTTTGAACATCTCGCTAAATCTATTTGGACAGATTTTTTTAAACAGAATTCTGAGTTTGAAATCTTTCCTACCGTATTTGATCCTGAGAATCTGCATATGGAAATACAGAACGTTACGGTGAGTGGAGCATCGATTGTTCTCGATCTCAGTATTGCATTGAAAGGCGATAACAAATGAAGTCGATGCCCTTTTATATTTTGATTGCAATCATCTGCTCGGGCTTCATTTCGTGCACGAGCTCGTCGAGTTCTGTCTCGGAATATAATCTTCCACTGAAGCCATATAAACTTGGAGAGTACCTTCAAGTCGAAAACGCAAATTCGCTTATCACAGTAAATCGCAGCGATGAACAAACCGGGCTCGTCCGCATCGAACTTTCTACGGAGACACTTTCGGTTCTCGATCCTTCTGCAAAAGAAGCGCGGGATATCCATATGAGCAGCGGAAAAATCACCTACCGCGTCGATCAAGAAATTCGACTTTGGAATAATAAACCCATTTCTCTGATGGGAGGAGTGTCGCGACTCAGGACTTTTAATTGGATGAAAACATTTGGAAGAATCACTTACGAAAATTTAAAATTGGAATCTCGTTCATTGACTTTTCGTGAAGACGGAAAAGTCATTTCTGATTCTGAAATTCCAGGCTCTGGCCGAGCGGAGCTCGCCTTTGCAAGTCATCCAGACTGTCTTGTTTTTCAAAACTCTGAAGGTCTATTTTGGGGATATTTCGGAAACGAATCAGAAGGAATCAAAGAGAGTTGGCCTATCGAAAAAGGAAAAGCGGGCGCTTACGTCACCGCACGTGAAGTGAACGGGACGCTAAGCGTTGCCTACTTCGACGATGATGCGGGGATTTTAAAACTCGCAAAAAAATCAAACTTGGCTGAAACATTTGCGACGGATGTGGTCGATGGGACTTCTGGACAAACCTATCGCGGCATGGATATTGCGATTTTTAATGATCACGGGGAGCCGGGACTCATTTATCTCGATGGCTGGGCTCTCAAAACGAGGCTTGCCCGTTTTTTTAATGGGAAGTGGAAATCCATTGAACTCCCCTTACGCGGCGCTGTTGGTTTTTATAATCAGATCATTGCTGAGAATGATGAGACCATCACGATCGGATCTCATAACTTTCGCACTCAAATTGACGATTATCATCAAATATTTGAAAATCTAGCGACTTTTAAGCTCGATATTCGTGGACGAATTTAAAGTTCAAAGTTGAGTGGATGCTGCCAAAAAACCTTACTGGATCCAAACTGCCGGCTTATGAATCCAAGCCTGATCGCCATCCAGATCTTCCACTTTCACCCACTCTTTTTGTTCTTCGAGCAGCCTAAAGGATAGATATTTCTCTCCCATTCCTGCGCCCGATTTTGGGAATTTGGTCCCGGGGCCATTTCGGATGTTCGCAAATTCGTCCTTAATCACGACACATTTATAGGTCGTTGTGACCACGTCTTCACGTACCCAGGCAGACTTCCCGTCCACATCTTTGACCTCATACCAACCCCCTTTTTTAGACACTTTTTTAAGCGGTGTGTAAGGGATAGCATCCATGATGAGGCTAAAGTTTAAGCCAGGTCCCTTTCTCAGATTAGCCTTCGGAGGAACTACACAAAGGGCAAAAGCCTTCGAACTAAGGGTAAACGCACAAAACAGAATCAACGTTCTCATAGTAATATACTGACAAGACGAACCTCTTTTTTCCAGTCCTTTAAAAATACCCATTATTCCCTTAAACCTTCTTTAAAAAGTATGTTATGCCGGACATGTAAATGATTAGTCCGCGTCAGGGTTACTTTAGCATGGTGCTTATGTCCTCCTTAGCGGCGCCCAATCTCTAAGGAGAGGTCACGCCGTAAGGCGTGCGAAAGGAAAAAATGGGAAAAAAACTATACGTAGGTAACTTAGCATTCTCAGCCACAGATGATGCTTTACAACAATTCTTTGCACAAGCCGGAACAGTGGAATCCGCCAAAGTCATCGTGGATCGAACCACGGGACGAAGCAAAGGTTTCGGATTCGTCGAAATGTCGACAGATGAAGAAGCTGCTGGTGCAATTACAAACTTGAACGAAAAAGATTTCGAAGGTCGAAAGATCGCGGTATCTGAAGCTCGTCCTCAAGCTCCTCGAAGCAGCTCCGGCGGCTTTGGTGGCGGCGGAGGCGGCGGTGGTGGTCGTGGCCGTGGATTCGGCGGCGGCGGTGGTGGAGGCGGCGGCGGAGGCCGACGCTGGTAATCATACCGTAAGAATTTAATTTCTTGAGAGATCCGGTAAGCGATGAGTTTACCGGATCTTTTTTTTGGCTTTTATAAAAACCACGTCAACACGAGACAACCAGAGGCGGCAAACGTGAGGGCCGTTGTTAGCCATCCAAGTATATTGATGGCTCTGCCGTTCGTTCGATTTCCCATGATTCGAGGATTATTGGTCATGAGCATGATGAGAAGCATGAGTGGAGGAGTTGAAAATCCCTGTACAATCGCGGACCAAACTAAGGCTTTCATGGGATTGAAACCGAAAAAATTCATTCCCATCGCAATGAAGGTAAAAACTGTAATCGCTATATAGAATTTTTTTTCATCCTTTGGACGAAAATTTAGACTCGCTTTCCAGCCAAACGTTTGACAAAAATCATAGGCAGCCCCCGTTGTCATGATCGGTACCGCAAGAAATCCTACGGCGACGATGCCTGCGGCAAATAAAAGACTCGCGCCTCTTCCTGCGATGGGTCGCAGTGCTTCGGCGGCCTGTGCCGCCGTTTCAATATTCATCTCTCCGGCTTTAAATAAGGTGGAAGCTGTTGAAAGAATGATGAAGTACATCACGACATTAGAGAAAAGCATTCCAAAAAAAATATCCAACCGGGACATTTTTAAAGTTTCGTCAATCGTGATGTCTTTGTTCGCAATTCCTTGATCTCCAGTTGCAATTTTTTCTTCCACCTCTTCGTTCGATTGCCATGTGTAAAGATACGCCGACAAGGTTGTTCCTATAATGGCTACCAACATCGAAAGAGATTCACGATTAAAGTGAAGCGTCGGGATGAATGTCCCTTTAAGTGTGGAGATGAGATCGGGCTTCGCCAAAATGGCAGAACCTACATACGCCAAGAGTGAAAAAGAAAGTACCCGAAGAACATTTCTAATCAATCTGTATGAGCCCCAGATTTGAAGGGCGAGAATTGCCAAAGCAGTCGGAATTATAATCCAAACGAGAGGAATCGGAATAATTAAGTTCATCGCAGCTGCCATGCCACCCATATTGGCGCCTGCTTCGATGGTGTTTCCAATCAAAACACCGACCAGAGAAAAATAAAGAATCCATTTAGGGTAGTGATTTCGAATAATTTTAAAGAGCCCCTGACCCGTGATTTGCCCAAGCTTTGAAGAAAGATAAACAACAGCAAACATCATAGGAAATGTGGCAGGTGCCATCCACAAAAATGCCGGCCCAAATTTTGCTCCGGCACTCGCGTAGGTGCCGATCGCTGATGGATCGTCGTCTGCCGCACCTGTGATCAGGCCAAGTCCAAGCCCTCTTAAAACTTTG
>JAQBPA010000080.1 GCA_028287765.1 Bacteriovoracaceae bacterium | reverse complement strand
GCAGTTTTGAATTTGTTTTACTCAAAGAACTTCCCAGTCATATCTTAGCTCTCGAATTCAATTCTATTCTTTTGATGATGCGCGCCCATAAAGCACTTTATAGCGCAGATTTTTTACATTCGCTTTTTAGGACTAAAATGGATTTTTTCTGTCAGTCTTCTGAACGAGCTTTCCAAATTCTTCCGCTTTTTAATTTGGATTCTGGCTCTCTTCATTTTTTTCAATCCCTTCCAGGAACAGAACCTCTCTCCGAAATTTTGAAACGCGTTCCAACAGCTAATCACGAAATGCTTTTTCGGGTCTTTTACTTACTCGAAACATTGCGATTAATTGAATGGAGAACTGCTCCTTCCAAAGACAGGTTTAACGAGATTCCTAAAGCAGATTTTAAAAAAACTTTCGAATCCGAAAAAGAACTCCCAGCAGAGATCGCCAAATCACTGCAAGCGGAATACATGGATCTCATGAACAAAGATTATTTTTCTATTTTGGAAGCATCGCCAGATTCTTCAGATGCCGATCTAGAAGAATCTTATCGTGCAACCAGATACCGACTCCATCCCGATCGGTTTGGCCAAAATATTGGAGGTCAGACCAAAAGAATTTTGGATGATATGCTCGCCAGAATCGATCGCGCTTATCAAACTCTCATGGATCCAGAAGCGAAAGACGCCTATATGGCGAGCATCTCTCGCTGGAAGCAAGACTCTCTTGCCGACTCCAAAAAGTTTTTAGAGGCACAAGATTTCTTTAGAGAAGGCCTTCGACATCTCTCCAATCAGGAGTTTGAGCTCGCTAGGTCATTATTTCAAAAAGCTCACCAAAAATGGGACCGTGGAATTGAATACCATCTTTATTTAATTTTTTCTGAACTCAAATTGGCCATCCGATCAAAAGACCAAGCTCAAATCGATAAACTCATCGCGAATCTTAAAAATGAATCGCAACTCCATCGCACCATGGACACCTGTTTTCTTCTGTTGGGTCACGCCTATGTGGCGGTCGATAAACTTGATCTCGCAAAAGATGCCTATCAGATTGCTTTAAAAAATAACGAAAAAAATGAAGAGGCCGTCAGTGCACTCGCTCGACTTGCAGAAGCCGAATTGAAGCAAAAGAAATTTTCGAATGCGTTAAATCGCTCCAAGGCAGGACTCAAAAATATGTTATTGATCATTCTTCTGGCCGGCGGAATTTTTGCACTCTGGATTCAGCGAGATAAATGGCTTCATCAAGAAGATGGAATCGATGCCTTGGATGTTAAAGATATCCAAGAAATTATGCCTGCTCTCACGCTTCTTCAAAAATTCAGTGTCGCAAAAATCGTCTTACAAGAAAAATGGATTCAAGATGTTCCAGATTCTGTTTTAAACCACAAATGTGTCGACCTGCTGAAAAGATATAAAGGCCGTGGTATATTAGAATTCTATATCTACGAAGAGAAAGTCGGCCTGAAGGCTTATTGCACGGGTGAATCCCTGAAGAGATATTAGGAGGAAGAGGTTTATGGTTCGTCAAAATTGTCGTGCATTTACAGTCGTCGAACTCGTCATTGTTATTGGAGTGCTTGGAATTTTAGCGAGTATCGCGATAACTGCTTTCGATGGATATATGCTTCGAAGTAAAGCAAGCGAAGCCCCTATCGGACTTGGTAAATTAGTGGAAGGTGAAGTCGCTTATTTTCACACCAATCAAGCGTTCACGGCTGCTGGTCCAACGAATATCCCCCCCGCTCCGCAAGGTCCAACAACGGTGGACTTTTCAATCGATCCTCGTTGGAAGCTAATTTCGTTTGATATGGGACAAAAAACTTATTTCGGATATCAAGCCGTCATCATCGCAACGAATAGCGTGAACTGCGAAGCGATGGCAGATTTAGACGGAAATGGCGTCAGCAGTCTCTATCGTCGAAATGTATCCTCAAGCGGAAATGATATGAACGCCGGTGGTCTTTATATTTTTGACGAACTTGAATGAGTTTTTTCTTCGAGAAGTTTTTGAAGGGACCTATTTTCTCGTCTCAGTCGACCGGCTTCAATGGACTTCGCGATCACGGCCGTAAACGTGACAAAAAAACTAAAAAAGACAGCGGTAAAGAAAACTGCCGCAATTAAAAGTCCCGCACCTAACGGGCGAGTTCTCCAGCCAAAAAGCTGAAGTTGAAGAGACTCCGAATTCTCTTCAAAAAATTTCGATAAAATAAACGAAAGAGCACCAATAGCGACAATGAGTAAAAAGATGCGAACCGTTCGTTTCATTTTTTTCCCCAGCCAGACGAAAGTTTTTTATAAGTTTGATCGAGATGTTCTGAAATAATTTTTGTTTCTGACAATAACGGCATAAAATTAAAATCTCCTATCCATCTTGGAACAATATGTTGATGCACGTGACCTTCGATGCCCGCACCCGCTGCTTTTCCAAGATTGACTCCAATATTAAACCCATTCGCCTCAAGTTCATTTTTCAAAACTCGAAGAGCTTTTTGTGTCAGTTCATTCATTTCTAAAAGCTCGTCTCGATTCAGCTCTGTCCAATCTTTCTCATGCCGAAACGGAATAACCATTAAATGCCCGTGCGAATAGGGAAATTTATTCATGATGACGTAGCAGTACTTGCCTCTAAAAATCAGATGATTTTCTGCGTCCATTTTGGCATTTGGAATTTTACAGAGAACGCATTCTTTCTCGGCGTCATGATTTTCGATAAATTCCATTCGCCAAGGAGCAAACAGCGTATGTCTCACGGAGCAGGTTCCCAGCGATACTGAAGAACTCTGGTTCGCTCGCGAACCCAACCCTGAAGAGGCTCTGCAGCACTATCAATCACACGGTGAATAAAGGATTTTGGTTTTCTTGATAAATAAGCGAGCGAAACTTTTCCAGAAATTTTTCCTCTCTCTTTGGCAAGATCAACCGCGTCCTGAAATGTTCCAATGCGATCGACAAGGCCAATCTTAAGTGCTTCTTCTCCATTTACCACTCTTCCGTCCGAAAGGAGTTTAACCGCTTCAGGTTTCAATTTTCTTTCCGTTGTTACGGTGTTTTTAAACATTCCAAACGTTTGATGAATGAGATCTTGAAAAAGCTGTTTCGCTTTCGGATCAAGGGGCCGCGTTGGATTGCCAGCATCTTTCAGTTCTCCCGATTTGATCGTCACCGGATCAATAAGAACTTTATTGATCAGTCTCGAAAAATTCATCAGTTCAAAAATGACGCCCATGGAACCCGTCAGAGTGCCTGGAAGCGCAAGAATCACATCAGCACCCATAGACACGTAAAGCCCGCCACTCGCCGCGATATCTCCCATAGAAACAATCACCGGCAGAGTTTTTCTCATTTTTTTAAGTTCCATATAAATTTCTTGAGAAGCGCCCACCGCCCCGCCAGGAGAATCCACTCGAACGATCAAAGCCTTCAGCTGAGGAGTTTTACGTACTTCTTCGAGCTGTTCCAATACCGGCAAACTCTGCGTGATGACGCCATCGATTTCGATCACTCCAATATTGGAGGAATGATAATCTTCTTCGGGATTGAAAAGTTTATAAAAACTTCCAAGCAGGGAAACAGAGACGAGAATAATAAAAACGACAAAAAGGAATTTGAAAAATTTTTTCACGCTCTCAGTTTATCAAATCCGTCTCACCCAGAACACTGGTTTTTAGCCCATAAAAAGAAAGGGCCTGTTAAACACAGACCCTTTCACGATTTAAACCTGAAACTAACGTTTTTTCGGTTAACTGCTCTTCTTGAAGTGTTCTCCAAGGGTCGAAGAAAGGGATTCTTCGCCGCCCAGGTACTTCTTCATCTCTTGCTTACCTTCACGACGCTTCAGAGATTTGATCGATAATGAAAGCTTTCGCTCTCGCATATCGATATTAATCACTTCCGCTTGAACTTCTTGGCCTTCCGAAAGAATAGAGGAGACACTCTCAATCTTATCTTCCGAAATTTCAGAGATGTGAATTAGCCCTTCAAGATCCGGCGCAACTTCTACGAAGGCACCAAAATCTGTGATTCGAACAATTTTTCCGTTCACCTGAGTTCCTGGAGCAAAACGTTTATCAGCCTTTTCCCATGGATCGGGCGTTAATTGTTTTGTACCGAGAGAAAATTTCTCATGGTCGACGTCAATATGAAGAACCTTCGCATCAATTTCTTGTCCGCGAGTATAGAGTTCTCCAGGATTTTTGATCTTTCCGGTCCAGCTCAAATCCGAAATATGGATTAAACCATCAATTCCGTCTTCGACTGTTACGAAAATTCCAAAGTCCGTAATATTGGAAACCGTTCCTTTAACAGTGGATCCGATGGGATACTTATAAACAAGAGACTCCCATGGATTCGCTTCCAGTTGTTTGAGTCCGAGTGAAATCTTTTTATTTTCAGCATCGACTTCAAGAACTTTGGATTCGACTTCTTGTCCAACCGTTAAAAGTTTATTTGGATTCTTCACTTTCTTATTCCAGCTCATTTCAGAGACGTGGATAAGACCTTCAACTCCCTCTTCAAGAGAAATGAACGCGCCGTAGTTCGTTAAACTGACTACTTTGCCTTTCACGACACTGCCTGGAGGAAATTTGAGAGCTACAGAAGACCAAGGATCTTCCGAAAGTTGTTTTAAGCCCAAACTGACTCGTTGTTTTTCACGGTCATATTTAAGAATTTTGACTTTGATTGGATCGCCAATTCTGAACATCTTCTGAGGATTTTCAGCTCGACCCCAAGAAATATCTGTGACGTGAAGAAGTCCATCCATTCCACCAAGATCAATAAAGACGCCGTAGTCGGTGACATTCTTAATAATGCCCTCAACGTTTTGACCTTCTTCGATCGTGCTGAGAATTTCTGATTTTCTTGAATCACGTTCTTGTTCCATCACCGCTCGGCGGGAGAGAACGATATTTCCGCGACGTTTGTTAAACTTTACAATCTTACATTTGATTGTTTGATGAGCGAATGAATCTAAATCCTTCACAGGAAGTAGACCAATTTGTGAACCGGGAAGGAATGCCTTCACACCGATATCCACAACGAGACCGCCTTTTACTTTATCAACGACGGTGCCTTCAATGATGGCGCCTTTTTCGTAGACTTCAGCGATTTCATCCCAAATCTTATATCGATCTGCTTTCTCTTTAGAGAGAATCAGATTGCCGTTATCATCTTCGACGGCCTCGATATAAACAAGGAGCTCATCTCCGGCTTGAACTTGGAACTTTCCGTCCGAATCCTTGCCGAATTGCTCGATTTCGATAATTCCTTCCGCCTTGAAACCAATATCCACTAAGACATGTTCTTTAGTGACACTGATGACTCGACCTGGAACGACCTCACCTGCTTTAAATTTTTTTTCTTTTTCGTAGACTGCTTTAAGAAGCTGCTCGAATTCTGCATCTTCTGGTTTTTGACTGGTCACGTTGAAGCTTTCATCGGACCTCTCGGGATATTTTAATGCCATAGACAAAACTAATAGTTTCTCCTTTCAACCCACCAATTTAAACTGGCTTCGGCTTATTTCGGAATGAAATAAGCTCTTCATAGGTACCTTAGGCCAAACAAATAAGTCAAAAGAAAGGAGGCGCCTTTTTTATCGTGGTAGAGCGCGTCTGTTTATCGTGCAGCGCGGGTCTGCAGTCGACTCTCCACTTTTTCCTTCAAGAACTGGACGACCTTCTCAAAATCTAAGTTCGACGTATCTATAATAAGAGCATCGTCGGCCGGTTTTGAAGGGCTAGCTTCTCGCTCTTCATCTTGCCGATCTCTAAGTAAGATTTCCTTCAGAACTTCGCCGTAATCCTGTGCTTTTATCCCGTAACTATCGACGAGTTCCTTATGTCGACGTTTCGCTCGCTCCTCTGCCGATGCCGTCACAAAAAACTTTATCGTCGCATGAGGAAAAATGACTGTTCCAGCGTCTCGGCCCTCTACAACCGCGCCATCTTTTCGTCCGATCTCTTGCTGCTTACGAACCAAAACCTCCCGAACCTTTGGAAGCTTTGCAATCTTACTGGCCGCGAGAGAAACCTCAGGCGTTCGAATTTCTTTACCCATCCTCATATTCGAGCCGTTATCCAAAACCTCGACCCATCGAGAATCTCCATCAAATCCAAATTTAAAAGTTAATTTGGAAGCAAGTTTGGAAAGGGCAGGAGAATCATCGAGCGGAATATTCGCCTCCGTCGCCTTATAAGCGACTGTTCTATACATCGCGCCCGTATCCAGGCAGGGGATCTTAAAATATTTCGCTAAGCGAACCGAAGCTGTACTTTTTCCGCTACCGGACGGGCCATCGAGAGTAATGATGAGCGGCTTCATACGGATTTGGGACTTTCTCGATAGGGGCCCATATCTCGAAATCTGCTGTACCTATTCGTAAGTAAATCCGGTTGCGAAAAGGTTTGAAGGTTTTTTAATTCTTTTAAGAGTGCAGCTTTTAATCCGAGAGCCGAAGAAAGCGGGTCGCGATGAGCGCCGCCGAGCGGCTCAGGAACAACGAGGTCCGCAATTCCTGATTTAACGAGATCAGCAGCCGTTAACTGAAGCGCTTCCGCAGCCTTTGAAGCGAACGAGCCATCCTTCCAAGTGATCGCTGCACATCCCTCCGGAGAAATCACACTATAAATGGAGTACTGCATCATGAGCAAACGATCGGCCACCGCAATCGCTAGCGCACCCCCACTACCGCCCTCACCGAGTACAATCGACAAAATGGGAGTCTTTAAATCCGTCATCACAAGAATGTTTTTTGCAATCGCCTCAGCTTGTCCACGCTCTTCAGCCTCGATTCCGGGGTAAGCGCCGGGCGTATCAATAAAAGTAATCAAAGGAATTTTCCATTGTTCAGCGAGACTCATCAGCCGAAGAGCCTTTCGATAGCCTTCAGGTTTTGGCATTCCAAAATTTCTAACGACATTTTCTTGAGTGGTCTTTCCCTTTTGATGGCCAATCAGCATCACCGGAATACCGTCAAGCGAAGCAAGCCCTCCGACGATAGACTTATCCTCCATAAAAGCGCGATCTCCACTCAACTCGGTAAAATCGTCAAAGATCGTATCGATATGATCAAGCGCCGACGGACGGTCAGGATGTCTTGCGAGCTGAACGATCTGATAAGGAGTTAAGTGATCAAAAAGCGTTTTGAGAAGTTCATCAGATTTTTTTTCGAGAGCCTTAATTTCGAGCGAGACGTCGACTTGCCCCTGCAGTTTTAAATTCTTCAGCTGCTCAACTTGATTGTCTAAATCTTGAAGAGGGCGTTCAAATTCGAGATATCGCCTTTTTTTATTCACGAAACTTGTAAAGGATTGTTCCACCAGCCTACAGCTTTTATTAAATTGCTTTCAAAAGCGCAAACGCTTTTGAAATATAAGATCTGGATCTAGGTCACGGTGACCTAGCGAGAACCTTTGCGAGATCGATAATTTTGGAGCAGATCTTTCAAAAGACCGCTCGAAAGATATTCTAGACGTGGATCATCAAACAGCACATCAAGCCAATCTCTCGCAAACTGACCCTCCGGCGCTACTTGCCCCTGCGGGGGATGAGCAGCAACCATTGCATTAATAACTAACTCGCGTCTTTTTCTTTGATAAGTCTTCAATTCCTTAGGAATGATAGTCAATGACGGCACCCCCCAAAGTTCATCTCTTATAATACGCGGACTAAATTCGTAAAAATATTTTGGAAACTGAAACATTTTAGCTCGTGAAAAATTGAAATTTATTTTTTTTTCAAGAAAGCCTTCGGCGGCTATGACTCGCGGCATATTCGATCCTCTGATTTTTGAGAGCACACCCTTTAAATAATGCTGAGACAACAAACGCAAATCGAGATCCCATTCGTTACCATTCGTCAAAAATGAAACCTGCTGGAGAATTTGAAGCACTTCTCTCGCGGCCATCGTTTTATTAACGTCTAAGAGCTTCTTTGCTGTCTCTTCAGGAAGAGATGAAATGGCAGCTCGTTCTCCGTCCATCCTAAACTTTCCACTTAAATTATTTTCCCAGATCTTAAAAAGCGTCTCCCAACCCTCCTCACTTCCTGAAACGGAGAGGATCATGGCGTACGTATCCTGACGAGCCTCGGCTTCCTCAAAGTTAATCGTATTTAAAAAAGTAATCAGACGCGCGCAAGAATCCGTCGAATTTGCCGCAAAGACAGAAACGCTCGAAAGAAAAAAAACAAAGATTAACTTCAAATGGTTCATAGATCTAGCCCGAGGACTGCGCCCCAATCTCTTTTCATATTTCAAAGAAGCGAGCCAGCGTTAAAAAGTCCATTTGTGCCGGGTCCACCCAAATGCAGGTGGGCGAAGGCGGACAAAATTTCCGAAGCCAGGTCATCTGCCGCTTAGCTAGTCGTCTCGTATCTCGCTTCCAAAGTATGATCGTGTTATTTAAATTTCTTTGCTGATCAAAATGCTCAAGAAGATGTTTGAGACCAATCCCTTTTAATACAGGATTGCTCGATTCGATTTCACCCTTTTGTTTGAGCTCATAAATTCTGCGGGCTTCGTCGACCGCGCCTCGCTCACACATCTGATCAACGCGATGATCAAGATCTGAATAGAGTTTTTTTCTCTCCGGATTTAAAACAACCATCCGAAAGGGCATCCGAGGTTCTCCTTGAAATGGAGTTCCCTTCTTTCGATCCTCATCGAGTCCAAAAAGAGCCGCTCCCAGATAAAGTCCGATACCTGCCCATATTCCATCGCTCTTTAAATACGGAGCAGCCTCTCGAGAAAAGTCGCCCGCATTGATGGGATTTTTTATCGAACGATCGGCAACAAAATGAACATTCGATTTCGAAGTCGTCTGATTACTTAAAATGGGAATCTCCCGATAAAACTGAAAAGCATCGGCGCTAAAAATCGGCTTTTGAAATCGTTCGGCGACGGCCGTTTTTCCGCTCCCGGTTGGCCCGGAGATGATTTTTACGAAACTCACATGAACTGCTTACAAGTTTACATAACTCTGCGAAACATTTTTTCTAAGTCTTTTACCTGAAAGCGAATGAAGGTCGGGCGACCGTGCGGGCAATGGCCTAGCGCGTCTTTTGTTGCGAAGTCTTTCAGTAATCTTTCGATTTCTTCACGCTCCAAACGATCATGCGCCCGCACTGCACTATGACAGGCCATGGTAGATAAAACTTCTCTCGCCATGGTCTCCATCGGAAGTTCAAGCGAATGAGAAAGTTTTGTGAGCACCTCGGCATAATCTCTTTTTAGCAAATGAGGAGCTGCGATAATTTGAATTTTTTTATCATTCCAAAGGCGAAGTTCAAACCCAAGTTTTTCAAGCGTCTCTTCTTGTTCGAGAAGTGGCTCTGCCCCTTCGATCACTAAAGGAATCGGAAACAAAAGACGCTGCGACGGAATTTTTGATCCACTCTGGTAAGAATGGAGAAGGCGCTCATAGATAATTCTTTCATGAAGCGCATGTTGATCAAATAAAAAAAGCTCCCCCGCTTTTTTGGCGATTAAATATGTATCATCAAGAGAAGCAATATATTGAAACTCAGGTTCTTTCGACTCAAGTAAAATGGGTGGAACGAAAGTTTCAGAAAATACTTCGAATTCGACAGAAGGGCTCTTAATTTGAGTGTTCATTTCGCGAAAAGATTTCGCCTCCGCCTTTTCAAAATGACTACGGGCTGGCGTCTCAAATAAAATGGGTTTCGGTTCGTAGGTCAGAGACTGCGCCGCAGAAGTAAAAGCCGTTTGATGTTCTTTTTCAAATCCTGCGCGAAGGTTTCGTACGATTTCCGAAAACAAAAGATCCGGATTTACAAATCGAACTTCCGATTTCATGGGATGCACGTTCACATCAAAGAGCTCAGGCGAGCCGTTTAAAAATACGACAGCAGAAATATCGCGCGGATTCATGGCGAATCCTTCGAATCCTCGTCTGACTGCGAATTCAATTTTTGAATCTTTAAATGGTCTCTGGTTTAAAAATAAAGAAATTCCACTTTTTATTTTGCCCATGAATCTCGGCCGAAGCGCCATGATTTCGATTTTCCAGTCACTGCTTTCACTTTTAGAATTCAGCCAATGCTCGCGCTCATCCGAATCAAAATACCAAAGCACTCGATCAAGTGAACTCGACGGAGAAACACGCGTTTCTTTTTTTGCTTCAAGATCCCGAAGAATCCATGTGATCTCGGGTTCACAGAGAACATAACGACGAAAAACCTGAGAGAGGGCCTGCGTCTCAGAACGCACAGACTTCATAAATTTTAGCCGAGCCGGGTGCTGGTGAAATAAATTTTTAACGGTGATCCTCGTGCCTAAGCGTTTATCTGCCGCTTCGATATTCTCCTGAGAACCAAACACCACACGTCCTCGGGAGCCGACCTTCTCGTCTCTCGCAGAGCTCCAAATTTCAAGATCCGAAACGGATGCCAACGAACAAATCGCTTCTCCCCGAAACCCAAAGGTAGAGAGCGCCCTAAAATCATCCAGCTCTTTAAGTTTACTTGTGGCATGCGCCTCAAACGCGAGCGGAAGATCTTCAGCCGTCATGCCGACACCATCGTCATCCACAATCAGACGGTTCAGCCCCCCGCCCTCAAATTCAATCGCAATCTTTGACGCCTTGGCATCAAGAGCATTTTCGATCAGCTCCTTCAGCGCCGACGCAGGGCGCTCGACTACTTCACCAGCAGCGATTTGATGGACGATATGAGGCGCGAGCCTTTGAATCATAGTGATACCTGTTTAGACAAACGAAAAAAAGAGCGCAATAAAAGTTAAACTCGAGCGCGAAAAAAAACTTCTAAAAAAGTGAATGGTTATCTGCCCTGAAAGGTGTAAAAAAGTTTAGAATGAATCTGATGTCAAAGGAACTTAAAGCCGCCGATAAAATTGTCATTATCGGCGCCCACACCATTCTCGGCGAGTTACTGATCGAGCGACTCGAAAAAGATCCGAGAGTAGATGAGTTTTGGGTGATTGATCTCCACGCTCCCAAAAAGAAAAAGTATAAAAAACTTCTGTTCCAAAAATTAGATTTAGTAGAGCCGGGCGCCGATGCTCGACTTGCAAAAATATTAAAAAATATTGGCGCGACTCTTCTCGTTCACACCGCGCTAAAAAATAATCCCTCGCTCAATTGGGTTTACGCCCATGAACTTGAAGTCATCGGAACATTAGCCATGATCAGCGCGGCCAAAGCCGCCAAGATTAGAAAATTTATTTTTTGCTCAACGACGGCTGTCTACGGCGCCTCTCCTAAAAACCCGAATTATATTTCAGAAAAGCATCCACTCGATCCCAAACCGGAAGCGCATTTTGTGAGAGATAAAGTGGAAGCCGAAAAACAAATCCTCCATCTGATTCAAGACGCGCCAGAAATGATCGTCACGACTCTTCGTTTTTGCCTCATTCTCGGACCTCAGAGTAAAAATTATTTTACAGAGCTTTTTAGAAGATCGTTAGTCCCCACACTCTTTGGATACGACCCACTCATGCAGTTCGTTCACGAACGAGATGCGGCCGACGCGCTCTCAAAAGCCGTCTTTCAAGACCATCGCG
>JAQBPA010000007.1 GCA_028287765.1 Bacteriovoracaceae bacterium | reverse complement strand
GCGGACAAAATCAAATCGAAAACCTCATCACCCTCTGCAGTGCCCATCACCGGTTCTACCACACGCAAACACCCCATCGAAGTTTCTTGGCACCCCAATTCAAAACGGGAAATCGGTGCTGACATTCATCAGGGTGTCGGCCCCGATTTTCCCCAACTTATGGAACTCCTCCGACGACTGCGGGCTCCCGAGGTCTATACACAAAATGGATAATTTTAATTGAAGCCGATCGAGAATTCTATTCGACTGCGTTCACTAGATCGCGAAGCTCTTTGCCCACTTTAAAAAAGGGTAATCGCTTGGGAGCTACCTCGATGGTCTCGCCGGTGCGAGGATTTCGTCCGACGTAGCTTTCATATTCACGACTGACAAAACTGCCAAAGCCGCGAATTTCAATTCGGCCGCCTTCACCGAGAGTGTCGGCCATTGCGCCGAAGATAACATTCACAACCGCCTCGGCACGTTTTCGAGGCATATTTGTTTTATGAGCTACAAGATCGATCAGTCCTGATTTGTTCATGATATCCACAGTTTAACGAATTGGTAGAATCACTCAAGGCACGATGCGTCGGCTGATGAAGTCAATTCTCTGATTTTTCGAGCATTCCCGCCTAGATTCCAAGTTTATCCCAAGTAAAAAAAGATCTTGGTGATGGGGAATGCTTCTTCGTTCAAACTAAGGGTGTGATGCAAAGAGGTCTCTCCATTTTGGTGGCACTTTATTTTCCGTCAGAACTTCTTGCGATTTCTCGATTCGCCGGACCCTGGTGGAGACTATCTTCACAAGTTTGGTGGAACATCGGCGTGTTTGGAATTTTGTTCGCTTGTATCTTATTTTTTGTTCTGCGCTTTAACAAAAAATTGATCAAAAAAGATAAATCGTATGAAGCGGATTCCAAAATAAAAATCAAAAAGAAGGGAACTCCCCCTCCCAATGTTTTTCAAATGGTAGACGGTAATTCTCCAAAAAAAGTGCCAAACTTTAGTGCGCCTTCAGAAGTGAAAGTGACTGAAAAAATGAGTCTTCAGATTTCTGATTTAATTTCTTCTATTAAAACGCTTCCATCCGTCGAAACGCTCCCCGTATCAGAAGAGGATACTCAAAAAAAGACACTGAAAGCTCTCGAAGATTCAGGTCTGATGAACGCTTTTGCCGAGACCATGGTGTCGGAACCCAAAGTAGATCCGTCCGATGCCGGCAATTATTGCAAGATGAGTATCGATGCCACACTTCTCTTTGATGATGAAGATAAGCTGCCACCAACTGAGTAATTTTTAGGGACTGTTGATAAATGCTCAGATGTGAGGAGCGGAGTGACGAAGCAACGAAGCAGATGAGTTTTTAGCGACAGTCCCCCTAAACGCGGCAAAGGGTTTTCATGACTAACGGTGACCCTTCGGCGTGTTGGTATTTTAATAAGAGCCAAACGTTATCTAAATATTTTCCGTCACGCTCCGTCGCTTGTCTTGCTGGCGGATGCCACAAATGAAAAACCGAACCATCGACTCGCTTCACTTTTGACCAAAGAGTTTTGGCCGCATGAAAAAAAGCTTCATCTTCTCCGCCCCAATCTTGGAATCGATCGTCGAATCCGCCGACCGCTCTGAAAGCATCTCGAGTAAGAATAACAGCGCCCGAAACATAGCCCTTCGTGATTTCCATCGGAGTAAAATCTTTTTGAGTAACTTCAATATCTGGATTTTCTTTCAGAAGTCGATTCGTCGTGGGTTCATCTAACCGACAATAATCTCGATACGGAAGAAACCAGCACTTCTCTTGATTCACTTGAGCGATCCCTTCAAGTATCGCGTCTTTTTCAAAAGCGGTATCAGTGTCCGCGATAATCAAGGTGTCTCCGCTAGCTTTTTCTGCAGCAAGATTAATCGCTCTCGATCGATTGAACGGGACATCCGAAGTCTCTCCGACGCAAATTTCTACTTCCGGCAAAAGGCTCTGCCAACGACGCTTTACCCAGTTGAAAAGCTCATCTCTTCTTCCGTGATCGGGCTTGTAAGGAAACAAAACTGAAACCGACGACATACCTTTTTAAATTCTAATGGATGCATCGTTAAAATGCTATATCCATGGGATGGGAATGATAGAATGAATGAGAAATGTCGCTCATCACCTATCTCAAACTCGGTCAAAACGGACGACTTGGAAACCAGCTTTGGCAGATCGCGGGAACTCTTGGGATTGCGAATTATTTGGGCCAAGGTGCGAGTTTTTCTGAGTGGGCGTTTCAAAAACATTTTAATGTGCCTGAACATTTTTTTTCAAACCAAGAAGGCATCTCAGCACACCTTTTGGCAACCGAAATTGCGCCCCGACACCGAATGTATCTTCAGGATTATCATCTTTTTGATCAGATGAAAGACACTATCCGAAAATATTTTAAACCCAGTGCATCTACTGAAAAAATGCTGCACGAAAAATATGAATGGTTTTTTAAATTTACCGATAAGACCGCTGTTCATATTCGAAGATCTGATTTTCTGGGTTTTTCTTCGATGTATCCCGTTCTACCCGCGAGCTACTACGAGGCTGCAATGAGCCGAATAAAGTCTCAATTTCCGAACACAGAATTTTTTATTTTTTCTGACGATATCGAATGGTGTAAAAAGAATTTGAAGGGTGAGCTTCATTTTGTCTCAGAAAAAATTCCGTGCGATGATATTCATACGTTGAAACCCGTCGGCAATCCGACCGATGTCGACGATCTTCTTTTGATGAGTCTTTGTGAGCATCATATTTGCTCGAATTCGACCTATGCGTGGTGGGCGGCTTATCTTTCAAATGACCGAGAGCCGATTATTCCACTTCCGTGGTTTGGTCCGGATCTTTCGGATATGCAAATGGATCACTATATTTTGCCGAGCTGGATAGCGATTCATTACGCGAATACGCCCGATTCTAAAGTTTCGTTTAATCAAAAACCCGCTTCAGAATCATCTGCCAAAATTTAAGGGCAGAATATTGCGAACAGGTTTTTTTATAACCGCTCTCCGCTATTTTTTTTGCGACGTCCGGATTCGCGATATAAAATTTGGCTTTCTCAAGCAGATCTTTGTGATCAGAAAACGGAACATAATCCTTGAAAGGCTCGTAAAGCCTCGCAGTCTCTGCGCCTTCTTGTTCTAAAAGCATCGCACCACAAAGCATTGTCTCAAAAACTCTCGCGTTTGTGACATGAAAGCCTCCGCTTCTCGAAAAACTTAAACTGATCTGAGCGCGGTTGAGTAAACTTGCATAATCCGCTGTGGAGACATGACATTCTCTCTCTCCCCCCGTATGAGCGACGTGAACACCATGCGTATTTAAATAGTCAACAGCCGCCGCGCGATCCGGTTTAGACGAGCCAAGATAAATAAAAGGAATATCCCTTTCGATTTTTAAATCCCGAAAGAGTCGCTCATCTTTGGGAACCCAAGTATACGTGAAAAGTTCCGGCCGACTCACTCGAGAAGCTGCTTCACTTGAAGCCGTGTAAATATTTAATTTGGTGTACGCAGAAATTTTATCCGCAATATCGGATTGAATCGGAGAATGTAAATCTCCCCACGTCGCAACGATGGGGATTTTTTGATTTGTTATTTGTTTAAGCGTTTCAAACGTAAGCGTCTGAGTGGCGGAACCCGGCAGAGTATAAATGCCAAGCACAATTAAATCTGGCTTTTTTTCAAGACACTTTTGAATCAGCGCCTCATCGGCTCTCACCTTATGTTTCAAAAAATAATCATCAAAATGAAATGTTTCGATGTCTGCCAATCCGGTGGACTCTAAGGATTTCCAAAGGTTCGTTTCCCACTCTGAAATTCCATTGGCTATTTGTCCTTCACACCACTGATCGACAACGAATAAAATTTGAGGCTTCGATTTCATTCCGCCCACGATGTCCAATGAGCGGCGGGCGAATGCCAGAAGGGAATATAAAAAACACGATTCGGATTGTAGAGACCTGCAAGATAACTAAACGAACTTTTGGAAATAAAAAGAATATCAGCCTTCATCATATGACTGAGGGTGTACGGAAGATCTCGATCCAGATGGAACTCCAAATCTAAATTTCGAATCTCATCAAGCGCAGGTGTATCCTGACTAAAAATATGGATATTCCCAGAGAATTTTGTTTTTAGATTTTCAATCAAAGACTTATAAATCGAAACGGGAATGAGTCGATCGACCTCATTATTTTTCAGAACGTCGCCAAGTCGAATATGGATCGCCATATTTTGAATTTTTGAATCATACGTCGACGTCGGATGATTCACACGCGCTCTCAGTGCAGGCATCACCGCCATCAGGGCTGCGCATTGGTCTTTTTCGACAATTTTGTAAGGGGTATAAATTTTTACGATCACATTTTTTTGAATGAGCGGCTCTAGATCAGCCAAATTGGGATTTTTGATTTCAACCGTAGGCCAATCTGGCGCGCTCTCACCTTGAATCCCAAAAAAGTTTTCCATGATTTCTGTTTCATTTTCTTTATAACCCTGAAAAATCGTGGGAATAATCGGGGGCGTATGAATATATTTCACACGAAGAAGCTCAGCGAGTGCAAAAATTCCTACGATTCTTTGATACTGTGAACCCACGCCATCTTGATGAGCCATTTTGTCATACGTTAGATACATGACTCGGTCCTGTTTAAGGATTGCATCAAAACAAAAGCGCGTTGATTTTTGGGATCTTCCTGAATGACCTCGGCAAGATTCGCTTTCGCTTCTTTGGCTTTACTTGAATGTAAGTAGAGCGTCGCTAAATCCACTTTCGTCTCTGTAAAGCTCGGTTGCACTTTGAGCGCCTGAGTTAAACAGTCTTTGGCTTCGGGAAGTCGATTCAACTGCGCTAAGCACTCCCCTCGCGCTCGCAGGGCTAAAAATGAATTAGGTTTAATTAACAGGCACTGATCGAAAAGCTTTTCAGCATTTTCAAAATCATTTTGATAGAGTCTTGAAATTCCGTAGTGAAGCCAAGCATCATGAAAGTTGGGATCGACTGCTAAACACTTTTTATAAAACTTTTCGGCTTCAATTAAATTACGGGTGATAAGGAACGCATAACCAAGCGACGCAAGCACTTCTGCTTTATTGGGCTCTTCGGCGTCAGCATTTTTATAGGCAAGAATGGCTGCGTCAAAATTTCCTCTGCGAAGCTCTTCATTTCCGAGGGCAAAATGCAAATACCACTTGCTCGTGATTGAACCCATCACCTTCCATTCTGGGAGAGCAAACCTCGAAATGCAAGTCTCGAGACGCAGGTGCGAGCAGACTTTGATGCTTCTGCATGATAATGCTTGAGGCTTCGAACTCAGATCTTTAAAACGAAGTATGGCCAAACTTTATTTTCGGTACGGGGCAATGGGCAGTGCAAAAACTCTGAATCTCTTGGCAGCTGCTCACAGCTACCGTCAACAAGGAAAAAAAGTACTCATTTTAAAGCCCGAACTCGACAACCGCTTTGGCAATTTAAAAGTGAAGTCTCGAAGCGGATTAGAAAAGGATGCCGATATTCTAATTGGTCCGGATACCCAGCTCACCCTCGATCACCTTTCTCACTTAAATGGTATTCTTGTCGACGAAGCCCAATTTTTGACCCCCACCTTTATTGAACATCTTCAACAGATCGCCAGAGATTTTGATATTCCCGTTATTTGCTACGGCCTTCGAACCGATTTCAGAACGCAGCTTTTCGCGGGGTCAAAACGGCTGCTCGAACTTGCCGATGAAATCGATGAAATCAAAAGCACCTGCCAATATTGTAATAAAAAAGCGATTTTTAATATGAAGCTAGTGGACGGAAAGGCTTCGCTCGATGGCCCGAATATTCAACTCGGCGCCGAAGAATCGTATGTTCCCGCATGCGCTAGCTGCTACGAAGATCGCGTTCGAGGAATGAAGTCGAGTAAATCACGAAGAGCGGTCGAAGAATCTGAAGCAGTCGTCGCGACGATTTAAATTTTAATTTGCAAAAAAAATAAATTTTATTTTGATGCGCGATCAATCAACTGATTGATCGGCTCTTCGAGCTCATGGAAATAATCTTTACTTCGAAATTTAATATGACTGTTGTCGGCTTCCTGAGCTTTCTTTTTCAAAAAATATTCAAGGTGACGAATCGGGCCAGCGATTTTATTAGAATAATAAAGCCCGAAAAAAATTAAAACGGCAAAAATAAAAATTATAGAAACTGTAAAAACTAAAGCCATCGTTTTCTCTTGCTCCGTTAGAAGAGTAAAATAAAAATGGGTTTTCGGAAGGCCTAAACTTATTCCGTACTTATTAAATTTCCAAAAAAAATATTCGTTTGCTATAAAAAAAACAGAAAAGACAATCGATGCGATTCCACACGTATAGTTGAGAAAACTAAGCTGAAATTTACGATTAATTAAAAGTTTCCGTCGTGCTTTCATACATCCCCCACTCTTACTGATAGTCTATACGACTATCGATAATTCTCAATTATTCTATAAATTCCAATGCAGAACGCTCTGCCGAATGAGCTCTGCGACCCTTATATCGTAGGTATGATCACTGAGGACACGATCTCTCCCCTTTCGGATCAATTTTTCTCGTTCGGTATCCGCTTTCAAATAATAATCGATGAGGTGTTTTGCTTCTTCAATCGTTCGATAATGCACAATCTCATCTTTTCTGAAGGCCTCAGGCAAATATTCTCGATAATCGGTGAGCGGAAATCCTCCTGCTAAGAGAATTTCATAAACACGATCATGCATCGCTGTCGGAAGACTCCACTTCGTAAAACAAAAATTTATTTTTGCCGCCCGATAACTCGCAAAAAGCTCTTCCCAACTTAGGTGCCTCGGCACTTCTTTCTGATCGGGAAATAGGGGCGCCCAGTCAGGTGAGCCCTGGACGATCATTCCTCTCGACTGCAGCTCAAAAAGATAGCAAGTCATCTGACACCAAGAATAAAGCTCCGCAATACGTAAGGACGATTTTTGAATCTCCCTTTGATAAAATTCCGGGAGCCTTTTTGTTTCGTTATAAAAATTTTGTTCAGCTTTGAAGTAATCCTCAGGCGTCGTGTAATATACATCGAAGAAATGGTTCACTGCCTCTAAAAAATTTTGAAACCACGATTCAGCATCCGACTGACTTGCTCTTGAGAGGTCAGATTCGATCGAGCGAATGAGTTCTTCAGCATAAATATATTTGTGTCCTTCGCGAAGCACCTCAACGGAAGGAGGCTCCGGTTTAAAACTCACAATGGCCGATCCAGAAAATCGAAGGTCCGCTCGCCATTTAGACGTCAACGAATGGTCATCAAATCGAATGATATCTCGATCAACACCGATCGGCAGATGAAAAGAAGGAAGTTCACGCTTTTTAAAAAAGGAGGCAAAAGAAGAATCGTTTACAAAAAAGAGACAGTTCTTTGGAAATGGCCCAGTGCGCCAACTTTCTTTTAAAGCGGGATCTCCCTGAACTTCCGGATTATCTAAATACCAAATCGCAAAAGGAAATTTATTCTCAGCAAAAAAATAGTGGATATCGTCTTTGTATCCAGCCGTCCATTCTTTACAAATATGAAAATTATGAGAGTAACAAAAATCTGGTGCAATTTCTTCGAGCTCACGAAAAATATCCTTCACCGATTTTGTATCAACAGATACTCGGAAAATTTCGTGCCCAGTTCGCTCGAAAGCTTTGAGAACGGAATTCGTCCAGCGAAATTCCGTTGCTAATACGGCAATTTTTAATTTTTTTGCCACGCCCACTCCTCGTCCTTAATCGTATTAGGACGCAAATCTGGAGAAAAGACAAATGGAGGATGAAAACACCTTTATTGCTCGTTCAATTCGAGTTTCAAAAGCGAATAAGGTTCGAAGGGCTTTCTTGAAAGAAGAGAAGACTGTCCACATACAAAGTCTTCTAAGTTCCAGAATTGAAGAAATAAATTTCGATCACTCTGACCGGATCTCGAGCACAGGCGATCACCGCCTTTATTGAGATCAACTTTCTCTTTACAAATAGCATCGACAAATTGGGTTTTAATTTTATGTTCAAAATAAAATCGCATATACAAATCCAGCTCCCACATCACTCCAAAAAAGCGATGGTCTAAACCACAAGCGCTCCGAAACAATCCTTGGCGAAACATTCCACAAACCGGAAGCAGAGGAAGCTGATCATGGGAACGCCCGAGAGCATTTTGTCCGGTAGTACAATCTTCTTCGCCGTAATAATAATGACAGGTGGACATGATATCGGGCGCTTTATTGACTTCATCAAAAAGTAAATCTATGGCGCCTGGCGAAAATTCCAAATCGTCCACCACTTGAAGGAGCATTTCGCCCTGACAGTTATTTGCAGCAATCGCTGTACACTGGGCGGGTTTAAAATCGCTTTGAATAAATTTAAAATGGGGAGGCAGTTTGTAATCAGGCCGAGACGGTCCAACAAACACAACTTCAAAGGGAACTCGGTTTGATTGCTTAAGGGAGTTATAGAAATCTAACCAGCAATCCGTTCTAATCGCCGATGCAAACAAACTCACTTTGATGTCAGAAGAGCTTTTCATACTATAAACCTGATCTAGTTTAACACGCTCAAGAAGCTGGGGCTAATTTTATAAATTCCAGTGAAGAGCACTCTCTCGAATAAGTTCTTGAATCCTCAAATCATAAGTATGAGAAGCGAGAACTCGCGCACGGCCTTTCGAAATCAATTTCTGTCGCTCTGAATCGGCCTTCAAATAATAATCGATCAAATCTTTCGCCTCTTCGATAGATCGATAAAAAACAATTTCGTCTTTTTTAAAAGCCGCCGTCAAATATTCTCGATAGTCCGTAAGCGGAAATCCCCCCGCTACCAAGATCTCAAAAACACGATCATGAACTGTTGTCGGAAGACTCCATTTGGTAAAGCAAAAATTGATTTTAGTAGCTTGATAACTCGAAAAAAGTTCTTCCCAACCCAACTGTCTCGCTGGAACTTTTTGGTCCGGAAAAAAAGAATTCCACGTTGGAGAGCCATGAATTTCTAAACCTTTTGATTTGAGTTCATATAAATAACAAGTCATCTGACACCAAGAATAGAATTCTTGCCTTCTGCTTGAAAGAATTTCGCTAATTTCATAAAAATAGGGAGGAAGGTTTTTCACAGATTTTAGATATTTTTCTTCCGCCGAAAAAAAATCTTCCTTCGTTGTGTAATACCTGTCAAAGAGCTGATCGAGAGACTCTGTAAAAAGACCGGAAAGTTTTTCTTTCTGTTCAGCGGTGATGTTTTTTGTATGCATTTCGATCAACTTAAAAACTTCTTCCGTATAAACAATTTTGTAACCTTCACGAAAAACTTCAACACAAGGAGGTTCCGGACTAAATTGAACGATCGGCTGGCCAGTAAATCTTAGATCGGCCCTAAAAAGATCAACAAGATGGGGATATCGGAGCGCCTCGATATCTTTATCGACACCAATCGGAAGATGATAATAAGGCAACTTTCTCTTTTTAAAAAAAGATGCGAACGATGAATCGTTTATAAAAAAAAGGCAGTTTTTAGGAAACGGTTCTCGACGCCATCGCTCTTGGAGATTCAAATTTCCTTGGAATTCAGGATTGTCCAAATACCAAATCGCGAATGGAAATTTATTTTCAGAAAAAAAATAATCGAGTTCTTCTTGAAGCCCTGGATTCGATTCTTCGCAAAGATGAAAATTTTGAGTAAAACAAAAATCGGGCCGGCTCGCTTCTATTTCAGCAAAAACTTCCTTCATGGTTTTGCCAGAGAAAGGTATCCGAACGATTTCGTGACCACTTCGCAGAAACGCATTCATGACCGAGATAGACCAACGCACTTGGTTTCCCAAAACGGCAATTTTTAGTTTCTTCGCCACGTCTAAAGCTCCCCTAGCGATTATATTATTCGGACTAAAAATTCATTGAAAGAAAAGTTTAGTATTATTCGGGCCCTCTCGGGACGGTCGTGTAAAGGCATGCGCCCTGGTACAAACCCTAGAAATTCGAAATCTTGAGGCGCCCACCGTATACACGTCTCGATTGAGTGCATATCGGCAGCAAATATCGACGATTTGCCTGCTCGCTATTAATTCATTTTCATGTAAGAGAATTTCGATGAATTTGAAGTCGAGCCTTTTTTTTGGTCGGAATATTTTGAGAGAAGCTTTGGCAGTAAAAGCTCCGATTTCAGAAGTTTACTATGAAACGGAGTCGGCCAAAAAATTTGCAGCTTCTTTATACGGTATCAAGTCTCAAAACATTCCCCTGATTCCTAAAATTCCTTCAGAGTTCAAAAATCAGTCTCACCAGGGAATTGCTTTTCAGACGACTCATCCGTTTTACCAAAAATTTTCAGCCGGCGATTTACGTAAATTTCCCTTTGTCATTCTCTGCAATCATATCGAGGACATTCATAACTTTGGATCGATCGCCAGATGTGCAGCGGGGTTTGGAGCTGGACTCATCATTCACGAAGAAAAAAATAGCGCGGAGTTGACGGCTGCGGCGATGAAGTCTTCTGCGGGCCTGGCTTTTCGGATCTCCTTCATGAAGGTTTCAAATTTAAATATCCCATTAAAGGAACTTAAAGCGGCCGGTTTTAATATTGTCGGACTCGATGTCGACAAATCTTCCGTGAACCTTTTTGAATGGGTTCCGACTTTTCCACTGGCCCTGGTTCTCGGCTCTGAGGGATCCGGAATGGAACCTGCGGTAAAGAAGGAGTGCGATACGCTCGTTAGAATCGCCATGGAAGCCAAGGCGGAATCTTTAAACGTTAGTCATGCAGCCGCGATCGCGATGAACTGGGCCTACCGCGCAGCCAATATAAATCGATAAAATTAGTAACGAGTGCGGCGTGCTGATTTACCGCCATCTTTAAATTTTCTCGGACCTCGCGAGTTTCGATTATTTCTGAACCTGCGACCCCCTTCAGATTTATGATCTGAATTTTCTCTTCGGGCTGGGCGATCTTCACGGTCGTCAGAACTAAAAGCTAAAGGCTTTACTTCTCGGTCTTCAAAAACGTCGGAAGCAAGAATGGCTATAAAGCGAGAAACAATTTCTTCACGTTCCATTTCTGCAGTCGCCTCAATCCACTCTTTACCCAAAAGCTCTTTGACTCGCGTATGAAATTTTTGCTCTTGAAATCGTGGGAGAATTTTCGTAATTCTTTTGCTTCCAATTTCTTTACGAGTAGGGATTTTGCCTTCTTTAATTTTACTCTTGGTCATTTTTTCGATGCGATCGATCAGATAACGATGACTTGGTGTAACCAGACTCATCGCAACGCCCGTTTTTCCGCTTCTCGCAGTTCGACCAATACGGTGAACATAATTATCGAGTTCGCGAGGGATCGAATAATTGATTACGTGCGTGACATCTTTCACATCGAGGCCACGCGAAGCAATATCGGTGCCAATAAGAATCGTCACTTTTCGATCACGAAAATTTTTCATACTGTGTTCGCGGGCTTTTTGATCTTTATCTCCATGAAGACAATCCACTTTATATCCACGCTCTAATAAATATTGATTAAGATTAGTGACCAAAACTTTGGTCTGACAAAAAATAAGTCCGTAAAAATCTTCAGCCGATTCTATCAATTTGCATAGAACTTCAGGCTTATCGGATTCTCGTGTTAAAAAGTAAACTTGCTCGACAGTGGTCGAAAGCATTTCAGTTCGATTGACTTGGACTTGTTTTGGATTTCGCAAATAAGTATCGGCCACTCGGCGAACTTCTTTACTCATCGTTGCTGAAAATAACCAAAACCGACTCTGCCCTTTCGGAACAGAATCCAAAATAGTTTCGAGCTCTTCTTTAAAACCCATCGAAATCATTTCATCCGCTTCGTCGAGAATAATGGTTTTTACATTTTCAAGTTTGAGCGTTCCTCTTTTCATATGATCGATCACTCGACCCGGTGTTCCTACCACGATCATCGTGCCTTCAGAGAGACCATGAATTTGAGGAATATAACTAGCGCCTCCATAGATCGGAAGAGCTCGGATATGTTTATGTTTGCCGAGCAAATTAATCTGCCCGGAGACTTGCATGGCAAGTTCTCGGGTGGGACATAAAATCAGACCTTGAACCACTTTTTTTGTAGGATCAATTCGGTGAATGAGAGGAAGACCAAAGGCGGCCGTCTTTCCAGTTCCCGTGGCAGCGAGGCCAATAAAATCAGTAGGTTCCCCTAAAAGAATGGGAAGAGTTTGCTCTTGGATGGGGCTTGGGGTTTTGTAGCCCAGTTCATCGATAGCTTTAAGAAGTTCATCACTTAGGCCGAATTCACGAAATGATTGCATGCGGGAGGGTTACCATAGGGTCGGCCTAATTACTAGACTACACTTTATCGAATATTCACGATCAAATAGGAGCGCAGCTCTCCCTTTACTTTGAGTTCAAAGGACTCACCGGAAACCTTTCCAAGCAGACAGACGCCCAAAGGACTGTCCGGCGAGAGTGTAAAAATTTCGCTCTCCTTATATATCACCCGAATACCTCCCCGCTTTGGCAAAACAAAATAAATCTTTCGCTCTCCCTCGTCGCTCTCTACATCCACAATCGCCGTGAGATCAACGGGATCCGACGACTCAAATAAATGGAGCGGTATCGATTTGAAATTTTTAATGCTTTCGTTCAACTCTGCCGCTCTTCTCGCTTGAGCTCCTGCCAGATAAGATTGCTCAAGGCCGCGCGTATCGTATTGGTTTTCCGGCTTCGCTTCCGATTCTGTCGCTGCGTCTTTTGCAGAAAGTGCAGCCGTAATGAGAAGCTTCTCTTCTTTTTCTAGTGTTTCAACAACCAGATCGAGCAAATCGCGTTTATTCATAAAAGAGTGATTAAACGTCGATCGTCGGCTCAAAGCAAGTGGGGAGACTCTGCTATGCAAGGTTTGCATAGCCCTCGATTTTGTCGTCCAGCATAGGTCAGGGCTCCACAGCCCAGAATAGCCAAATCGGCATGAAAGTTGCATATTCTATGCATTAAGATGCGATCCCTTTATTCAGTGCTCTTTTTTCTTTTTATTTTTTGTGGCGTTTCCCATTCGTTCACCGCAAGTGCAGCCTCAAAATTTTGTATCGATGCCGTGAAGCAGTTTAACCGCGTTGCTCCCCATACGTATTTTTATAAACCTGGAATGAAAATACTAAAGGAATCAATCAATCAGAAACTTCCACAGCTAAACAATTCTCGAATGCTAACTATTGGAGTGTTTGGCCATTCGCCAAACGGAAAATCCAATATGGCCGCTGAACTGATCGCCAGCTTTCGTGCAAAACACTCTCGGTTCTTCTATTTAACTTCGTCACAAGAAATCGATTTTGAAAGAATTAAATACATTGAAAATGCCCACCATAGACTCATCAGAGCTGGACTCGTAATTGCCTTTGACATGCAAGCGTTCCGAATGAAGCCTAAAAATGGAGCGAGTTTCGAAATGCCTGAAGAAATACTTTCTCAAAAAATTCTCGGACGGACGTTCGATATTAATATCGCCATTGTTGACTCAAACTATATAACACTGAGGCGTCCCGACGATCCCGAAGAATCATTTCCCAATCTCATCAATCCGGGAGATTCGAAACTGTATGATCTCATTATTTTTAACAGTCACATCAAGGCTAAATAAAAATCGAAAAAAAGCTGAAATTGCCAAAACGTACGTTCACCTAACTTTCGTTGGTAGAATTACATTGCTGGAAGATTTTCTGTCTCTAGTATGAAAGTCTTGGATCACAAATCTTCTAAACCCGACTCATCCGTCGTTTGCAATCATTGTTGTCAGCCAATTTCTCCGGATGATGAAGCTGCATGCAGCAGGTGCGGATATCAGTCCTACCGGCCGAAAGTAAATTCATTACAACGCACCTTGGCCTTTGCTCTCACAGCGCTCATTTTTTATATTCCTGCAAATATATTTCCGTTTATGACCATGGAAGTTTACGGAAGCCGCTCGAGCGCAACGATTTGGAGTAGCGTCGTTTCACTTGCAGAATCTGGATCATGGTTGATTGCGACCATTATTTTTTTGGCGAGTATTGTAATTCCGTTCATTAAACTCTTTGTGCTGTTTTTTCTTTCTCTCACGGCTCGTCATCCAAAAAACAAATTATTAAAAACTCAGCTCTATCGCGCAATAGAATATATTGGAAGATGGTCAATGTTGGATATTTTTTTGCTAGCAGTACTCGTCGCCATTATGAAACTCGGGCCATGGACTTCTGTGCAACCTGAAATCGGATCAGCGATGTTTGCGCTCGTTGTTATTTTTACAATGCTTGCCTCTGCGAGTTTTGACCCTCGTCTTTTGTGGAAGGAAGACTAATGAAAAATCAAAAACTCGCCTCTCAATTTTTTTTAACCAAATGGGTCGTCTGGCTCTTTCCCGCTCTCGCACTGATCGCGACAGGGACATTATTTTATGAATATTTACTTCACCGCGGCCCCCTCATTCAAATTCGTTTCACAGAAGCTCCCGGTTTGGAGCCAGAAAAAACGGGCCTTCGATACAGAGGCGTTTTGGTAGGAAGAGTTGAAAGTGTAGCTCTTGCCGAAAACGGAAAAGGTGTCGTTGTATTTGCTAGGCTCGACCGAGAAGCAAAAGATTTAGCAGTTGAGGGAACACAGTTTTCGATTGTACAACCCCAGGTTGATTTCCAAGGGGTGCGCGGTTTAGAAACTATTTTTCGCGGACCGTATATTCGCATCTCTCAGGGAAAAGGCGCGCCCACCGAAGAATTTTTAGGGCGCATTGAAGGAGATGGAGACGAATCGAGCAAAGCTTTCGTTAATTATTATTTGCAAGCTCCATTCGTCAATTCGATTAGAGTTGGTGACTCTCTATTTTATCGAGGCATGAAAATAGGTACACTTATCTCGATGGGATTATCGGCAACGGGTCAGCGTGTGGATATGCAGATTCAGATCGAAAAAAAATATGTGAGAGTCATTCGAACGAATACTGTTTTTTGGCAAAAAACTGCGGTGGAAGCAAAGCTTGGGCTCTTTGGATCTAAAGTAAAAATTGGATCTCTCGAATCTCTTCTCAAGGGTGGAATTAATCTCTCAACTCCCAATAATCCTGGCAAAATTGCGGACGCCGAAAGCCATTTTGATTTACTTACAAGTCCTCCGAATGAAGTCGAGAAATGGTCTCCCCGTTTATAGATCAACGCTCCGAAATTTTTCGAAAACCGTTCCAATAGGGCATAGCGTAAGCAGAAAAAGAAACTCTTGCCTTCGACTTAATAAACTCTTTACCAGGACCGTAATCGCTCAACATGAACGCTTTACCAATGTCCATTTTCTGAAGTGGAGCAGATATCGTGACCGTATTTATAGAGCCTCCGATCAGTGGCATGATTTCAATTTTGAAACCTCTTTTGTGTCGCAGATTTGCAAAATCGGCAGCTGTCTTTAGTTCGTCTAAAGAAAAAATGGAATGGGATCTACTTTCCGTCGAAACCAAAAGATCAGTTGTTTTTATTTTGTGCACTTTAAGAAATCGAGACAAATTGATTCGCGCCATTTGAAGAAGTTTATACGTCGTTCCATCTAAATCCTTAAACCAATAAGTCGGATCAAAATCGAAACCACGTTTTGCCCAAACATATCGTCCAATATAGTCGGCTTTCAGTCGCTCTACTTTCACTAGAAGCGGGCGATAAAAATTCTCGTCTAAAAAATACTGCACGGTTGGAATTATACCCTTTACCGCCATTACACTTTGGTTGAAATAAGCGCCTTCTCCGTAAGCAGTGCGTTCACCGTCTAATTTCTTAATCGTTCTTGCGACAAATCCAACGAGCCGATTGGATAAATAAAATTCTAAAACTAAGACAATATTTGATTCGTTTTCAGATTTATTTTGAAAAAGTCGAGTTACTAAACGAATGGGCCCGTATTTAAATTTTGACGAGACTTTATCTAAATTAATCGAAGGCCAATTTACCTTTTTTAAGGCCCCCGCATCAGGGCGAACAAGACTATTTAAAAATTTTTTAAGATACGGATATTTTTTATCCTGCAAAAATTCAGATCCTTTGAGAATTTGAATTTCGTGTTGAAGGCTAAGTTTAGCAGCTACAGCAGTGCAAGATTTTGAGGGCTGAGCTGCTTCAGCGGATAAAGTTAACAAGGCACAAAAACCTAAAAAAAACTTTCGGGGTGTCATCAGCACTGCGGTTTATCCGAATTCACGAAAATTCTACAGAAAAAACGGTCCTGTGATACCAAACACACTATTTTGCCTACTCCACACTCCTCCATTTCTTGCGATTTTATTCGGTCGTGATATACGTAAATGGTTTTTATTGGGTTGATAAAGGGTAAATATAAATGAAAAAAATCTGCTTGGCTGGGGTTATCCTCAGCTTTGGAATATTTTTATTCGGGTCTTCATCTGCCTTTAGTGCAGACGAACTGAAGTTCGTTTGTAACGAGGCAGTTAAAAAAATTTCAAACCGCACTGAAATCGAGAGCCGATTAATTGCCCATTCACCGACGACCTCTGATCAACTTGTTTTTCTCTTGTGGGATAAAGCCGATCTGCAAAGAGTTCAAACTTATCAAAAATTGAAACGCTGGATGGATGTTGCCGTTACGGCCGCCACTCTTCCCGTTACGATTTTTATTATTTCTGGAGCTGCACTCGCCATTAAAATCGAAGGAATTTTAAATCCTCGAGCCAAAGGAAATGTGTTTTTTAGACAAACACGGATGGGAAAAGACGGAAAACCTTTTATGATTGTGAAACTTCGCACCATGGTGGCCAATGCAAATAAAACAGGACCCGACTACACCCTTTCCAGAGATTCTAGAGTTACACCGCTCGGTCGGATGCTCAGGCGACTAAAAATCGACGAAGTCCCTCAACTTCTTTTTAATATACTCTTAAAAAACGATATGAGTCTTGTCGGACCCAGACCACTCGCACTCACAACAAATCAGGAATGTGCAGAAAAATCTTGTCTCTGGAATTTACGTTATCAAGCACTTCCCGGACTGACCGGCCGAGCTCAAGTAGAAATGCATGACGCCAAGACAGTCGACGAACAGCTCCATCGATCTGAATATGATATTTATCCGATTATAAAGTCTTCGGTTTACGAAGATATGAAAATACTTTTTAAAACGGTGACTACTATTTTCATCGGTAAAGTGAGTCCGTGATTTTTCATCCGTGCCACTGAACGATGGTCTTTCGCTCTGAGTATTCTTCCATCGCGTAACGAACTCCTTCTCGACCCATGCCGGAATCTTTGAGTCCTCCATAAGGGAGATGATCCGCTCTCACTGTAGGAATTTCGTTGATGAGAACTCCGCCTACTTCTAAATTTTCCGAAGCGTATTGGATGAGTTTTTGACTATCTGTAAAAACGCCAGCTTGAAGGCCGAAGTCGGAATGGTTCACTTTTGCTACGGCATCTTCAAATTTGTCGTAAGTATCCAGCACAACGACAGGACCAAAAACTTCAGAGGACGAAAGTTTGTGATGTGGCTTCACACCGGTAATCAAAATCGGAGATAGGATATTTCCCGTTCGTTTTCCGCCCGATAGAATCTTTGCTCCGTCTTTCGTTGCCTCGTCTACCCAGCTGAGAACACGATCGACATTGCCCGAATCAATTAAAGGACCGACGATCGTCTCTTTCTTTTGAGGATCTCCGACAACCAGTTTTTCAATTTCTGAAATAAGAAGTTTTGTAAATTTATCTGCAATAGATTTTTCAACCAGTACTCGCTGAACCTTAATACAAATTTGTCCGGCGTAAGAATATCCACCGAAAGCAATTCGCGCGGCCGCGCGAGAAAGATCTGCATCACCGTGAACAATCGCAGCTGCGTTTCCACCGAGCTCCAAAAGAACTTTTTTCTTATGGGCCTTTTCTCTTAAAAACCATCCCGCCTTATCACTGCCCGTAAAACTTAGAATCGAAATTCGTAAATCTTCGACCGCCTTACTCATCACTTCGTTCGAACCATTCACCACCTGAAAAGCGGAAAGGGGTATCGACTCACTCGCATCCGAAACTTCTTTGACAGCACTTTCAAATATTTCGGCCAGCAATGTTGCCGCGCCTGGCGCTTGAGGTGGGGGTTTGATAATCACCGAAGTTCCGACCGCGAGAGCAGGCGCGACTTTATGCGCTACTAAGTTTAGCGGAAAATTAAAGGGCGTAATTCCAAGAACTGGCCCACGAGGTCGCAGTAAACACACCGCAGGCAAATAACTCCTACCGCCCGCATCTCGATCGACTGGAATTAATTCGCCGCCGTATCGCTTGGCTTCTTCGGAAGCGATCGTGAAAGTTCCGACAGCTCGGCTCACTTCGATATCCGCCAAGGTATAGGGCTTACCTGCTTCTAAAATCATTTTTTCAACGATTTCAGATCTGCGAGTCTCAATTCCTTTTGCCATCGCAGCCAGAAGTCGGCTTCGAATATAACGTGAATTCTTCCGAAAACTTTCGAAAGATGTTTTTGCAGAAGCGAGCG
The DNA here is from genome assembly GCA_028287765.1 of Bacteriovoracaceae bacterium. Classification (GTDB taxonomy): domain Bacteria; phylum Bdellovibrionota; class UBA2394; order UBA2394; family UBA2394; genus JAQBPA01. The sequence continues at coordinate 2,524 of JAQBPA010000007.1, read as the reverse complement.
CCGCTTCAATATTTTCGCTAGAAGCTTGAGAAACTTCAGCGACCGATTCATTGGAAAACGGAGAGCGGATCGTGAGAGATGAACTCCCCTTCACCCACTCACCATCGATCCAAAGTTTATAAACCGAACTCATTTCAAACTCTTCAGACCGGATTCAAGTACATTCAGTCCTTCTTCCAGGAGATCAAGCTCGGTCACGAGCGGCATTAAAAAGCGAACGACATTACTATAAGTTCCAGCGGTCATGATAATCACGCCGTGCTCGTAAGCATATTTTGTAAGTGCCTTCGCTGCTTCTGGATAGGCCTGTTTTGTGGAGCGAGATTTTACGAATTCAAGGCCTTGCATGAGGCCAAGCCCCCGAACATCTCCGATCAGTGGGTATCTTTCTTTCCATTGTGCAAGTCTTGCACTTAGTTGCAGCGCTAATTTTTTTACGTGAGCTAAAGTTTCCTCTTTTTGAAATTTTTCAAAAACGGCGAGCGCAGCTGCACAGCAAACGGGATTTCCACCAAAGGTGCCGCCAATCCCCCCTTCGATCGGCGCATCCATAATATCGGCTCTCCCCGTCACGGCCGAAATCGGCATTCCTCCGCCGAGACCTTTCGCGGTGATCAAAAGGTCGGGTGTGAATTTTAATTGCTCGGAGGCAAAGAGAGTTCCTGTTCTTCCAAAGCCAGATTGAATTTCGTCGGCGATGAGAACAATTCCATGCGTAGTACAAAATTCACGAAGTTTTGCGAGAAACTGCGGAGGTGCAGGGATAAAACCGCCTTCACCAAGAACAGGCTCAATAATAACGGCTGCAATCTGGGTAGGCGAAAGCTGCGAAGAAAGTAAATCTTCAAAGGACGAAAAACATTCTTCAGAAACTTTTTCGGGATCCGAAGTATTTTGCCAACGATAGCAGTACGGAAATTGTGCGCGATAGACTTCAGGATTAAAGGGAGCAAAACCATATTTGTAAGGCTTATATTTCGAAGTGAGAGTCATAGCCATATAAGTTCGGCCATGAAAGGCATGATCAAAACAAATAACCGATTGCCGCTTTGTAAAAGCACGAGCAATTTTGATCGCATTCTCCACCGCTTCGGCCCCAGAATTGGCAAGAAACGATTTTCGCTCGAAACTAGGATTTCCCGGAAACGCCTCGTTCAATTTTTCGCAGAGCCGAATATAAATTTCATACGGCGTGACGTTAAATCCAGCATGCAAAAACTTCCCGGCTTGATTTTGAATGGCCGCGACCACTTCAGCAGACGCATGACCCACATTATTCACGCCAATCCCCGAAGCAAAATCAATCAGCTGATTCCCATCAACGTCTTCGATCAGAGCACACTTCGCCCTCTCAATAAAAATCGGCGCCGAATGAAAAGGTCCGCGCGCCACTTGCTTTTGCCTTTCGGCCATAAGCCGAATACTTTGAGGCCCAGGGAGCTTGGTCTTTAGACGAATCGCCATATTGTTAAGACATTAAGAATTTTGACAGAATTTGCCGAGCGTTTTTTTATTCAACAGTTTCCAATGCCGGCAGTTCACGTTCTCGAAATGCGAAATAGGCCACGGGACCCGATAAGAGAGCTAAGGCCGGTAAAAGAAGCTGGTCAGTCTTCACAAGCGTAAAGATTGCAATGCAAACAGCCGGAAAGATCATGCACAAAAATCCAAGAGTACCGCCGCGTATTCTAAACGGACTTTTAATCTCTGGATGAAGCTTTCTCATTTTTAAGAAGGTTGCATAGATGAGAAGATAGCTTAGCATTTGAGTTACGCTATAAATCGCAACCAGCTGCGTGAAACTACCGACACAAAGCAGGCTCAAAATCACACTTCCCACAATCAGTGAAATGGTCGGTGTTCCAAAGCGCGGATGAAGACGGTTAAACACTTGTGGGAAAAGTTTATCTTTTGCCATAGCGATTGGAAGCCGCGACTGCGCGAGCATGGTTGCGTTCAGAAGAAGCGCATTACTGATTAAGGCGGCCAGAGTCATGGAGTGTCCAAGCCAAGGTCCGCCTATGAGCTGTGCGGCAGTTGAAAAATAACTATCTTTCCAATCGGCCCACTGCCCCGATCCCGCAAGCGCTGCGAAAGTGGGAATGATATAACTCAATGCAACGAGAGGAATAGAAATGACAAGCGCGAGAGGAATATTGCGGCGCGGATTTTCAATTTCTCCTGCCGACACGGTGATTTTATCATAACCCGAGTAGAGCCATACCGCGAGCATCAGACTTTCTCCGATCGCAGAGATCGTCGATTTTTCTGGATGAACGAGAGGAACAAAAGGATTGTGGTTAAAATGGATGATTCCCAAAATACTCATGATAATAAAAGGAAGAAGAATGAGAGCCGTCATCCAAATCGAACTCTCTCCCACAAAAGAGATTCCCTTAAAATTAATATAGGTGCTTCCCCAAATTAAAATTAAAGCCACCATCCAGTGAGTCCAAAATGTGAGGTGAATCCAGAAGCCAAGATAATCGGCAAACATCACCGCAAACGTAGCGTTCGTTGCGAA
>JAQBPA010000237.1 GCA_028287765.1 Bacteriovoracaceae bacterium | reverse complement strand
GCCTTCTAAGGGCTCTTCTCAATCAGTAGTGGGTAGGTGAAGAGAAATAGGTGGGCATAACCCCCGCTCTTTCAGGAACATTGAGTTGTAAACGCTTAATGAAACTGGAGGAGAAAGATTATGCCGTATCAAAGATTATCGAACTTTGTTTTATTTTCCGAGCTGAAGTTAAATCGGATTTCGAGTTGGCATCGATGGGAGATCCTCTATGAATGTGAGCCGAAGGCTCAAGAGGCCGGTTGTACGAAGTGCGGGCTCGTCTCAGAGAGTATTTATGATCACCGAGAAGTGAGGGTGAAAGATGAGCCGATTCGTGGCAAGCGAGTCTTTTTAAAGATTCGAAAGCGTCGATTTTTCTGCGTGAATTGTCAGAAGCCTTTCACCGAAAGGCTCGACATGATTCGACAGAAAAGAAGAACGACGGAGCGTTATCGAGCCTCGATTCTTTGGGCCTGCCAAAATTTTAGTGATCTCTCTCGGGTCAGAAAGGCTTATTTCTGCTCGGATGGTTTTCTTTACCAAACGCTCTATGAACAACTTGAACGTAAGGTGAAAGAGAAGCGCTATCCTTGGCCGAAAACCATCGGAATCGACGAGCATAGTTTTCAGAAAAGGCGGCGAGGAGCCATCCCTTTTGTGAGTCTCATTGTGGACTACGTGAATAAAAAACCTTTCGAACTCGCCGACTGTAAAACAGCCGACGGTCTTGAAGAAAGGCTCAAACACATTCCAGGCCGAGAGAATGTGCAAAACGTCGTTCTCGATCTTTGCGATCCCTTTAAGAAATTTGCCAAGAATTTATTCCCCAACGCTCGTTTGGTCGCCGATAAATTCCACGTGCTTCGCTTGCTTCATCCGGCTCTCCATCGCTATCGACGAGAACTTCCCGCCCATCGTAAAGATCGAAAAATAAGACGCTTACTCCTCACGGCAGGACACCGGCTAGATTGGTTTGATAAATCCGATCTCTGGAATTTCTTAAACGAAAATCCTCCGATCAAAGAACTCTGGATCGCCAAAGAAAAACTCCATGCTTTTTATCGAATCCGAGGTCTTGATCGTGCGAAGTGGGCGCTTCATAAACTCATCGAAGATATTTCAAAATCAGAACTGCCTGAACTTAAAACTCTCGCTAAAACGCTTTGGAAATGGGCTCAGCCCATTCTCAATTACTTCCTCAACCAAAAATTCGGAGAGACAGAGATTCGAACTCTGGTATAGGTTTCCCCATAACACGCTTTCCAGGCGTGCGCCTTCAGCCACTCGGCCATCTCTCCAGCTTCGCCGAGGCTACGCAGGCCGGGTTTTATTTTCAACTTCAGTTTTCCTTAAAAAGTCGAGTGACCGTCCCGAGGGCGGTCCGCATAAAATCAGCTGTTGGCAATCATTTTCAGCTGGCACATAATTTTTAGTATTAAGGATCCCATTTCTTTGAACAAACAGCCTAAATCTACTCCGAGTACAGCCAGTGACCTTGCGCCCAGTTGGGCGACAAGCCGTCTTGCACAAGGATTCAAAGATCTTCTGACTCGTCTCGGAGCTTTTTTTCCGCGCATTCTGATTCAGTGCATTGAATCGGCTCTCCATTATCTCGAAGGGGGCCGCTGGATGAGGGTTCATGGGTTCAAAAATTTCAAACGGGTTTCGAATCCATTAGAAATATTTCAATGGGTAGCCGCTCAGAGCCGAGGATCGAAACTTCTCTATCTCGAATTTGGAGTCCACGAAGGAAGATCGATCGCTGCATTTTCTAAAATGGTTCCTGATACCAATGCGATCTTTCAAGGCTTCGATAGTTTTGTGGGCCTCCCGGAACGATGGAATACTTTCAATAAACGAGGGCATTTTTCTACTGATGGCAAAATGCCGGAAATCGAGGACGAAAGAATTTCATTCATTAAAGGTTGGTTCAACGAATCTCTTCCTGCGCATATGCTCCCTTCTCATGATCAACTCTTTATCAATATTGACTGCGATCTCTATTCGTCCGCTTCGTATGTTCTAATGCATTTGATGAAGCAAATTAAGCCGGGCACCTATTTATACTTTGACGAGTTTTATGATCGACATCAGGAAATGAAAGCCTTTGAAGAATTTTTGGAAGTCAGTGGTTTTAAATTCGAGTGCATTATGAGCACGAAGGGTTTAGCAAATGTCCTGTTTCGTCGAATCCAGTAGAAATCCGACTACTTCACCACTGAAAGCCCAGCTAAATTCCAAGCGAGCATTCCGCCTGTCATATTAAAGACCTTCAGAAATCCATTCGAGATGGCGAGCTTCGTCGCTGCAGCCGAGCGCCCGCCACTTCTGCAAACAAAAACATAAGTTTCATCTTTGGAGAGTCTAAAAAGATAGGTGTCGAGATCAGTCTCTAGTGTGGCAAGAATTGCACCTGCAATATGACCCAGCTCGCCCGAAAATTCATCGGGTCTTCTCACATCAATGATTTTAACTTGAGCCAATTTTTTATTTAACTCGGTAGGCGTTATCTCTGGAATAGTGCTCATGAAGACTACATATATAAACTTTGCAAATTATGGAAGGGCGGTTGAGAAAATAAACTTTACTTGCCGACGAGCTCGACAGTCTTTTGAACGCAAGTGGCCCCGACTAGAGCTTGGGGCTTAATCGAGAATAAAACATTCGTTACACGTATATCTTTATCTTCACCGCCCTTCGGAAAATAATAAGGATAGTCTTCACGTTCTGTTTTAGAAATCTGTCCTCTCAAATCCGCCTCAAGAATCCCAACAAAAGTGGATGTGCCACTCACCAATATTCCAGTACGAGAATGATTTGCGATCTCTTGAAGCTTTGACCCAACATCTTCGACTTCCATAATGGCCAGAGAAGGATTTTTGAGATGAATGGAATCTACTTTTGGGATTTTAATCTTAAAAATATTTCCCGGAAGCGAAACGATCCTCAAATGAAAATAACCTTTGCTAGCAGAATAATACCGCATTCTTTCTACAGCAATTTCAACTTCGCTTTGTTTCAAGTCATTCAAATAAATCGTTCCGCTACCACCATTGGCCGCGACAAGCTCATCTATTGTTTTTTCAAGCAAAATATATTGCCCAGGATATGCTCCCCTTTCTCGAAGTGTTTGTTCCACTCGATTGACAGCGCCAAGCTCAATATGAGCCCAGGGTTCCTTTTTTAAAACGTTAGACTTTTTTTCGGCAAAAGCATTTTGCTCTACAAAAAGAAGCAGCGTCAAAAGTAAAAAATAGACTCGATAGTTAAACATATTCCCTTAGCTTACCACGAACGCGCGGCGTTAAAAAAAATGACACTTACAAGGCGTACAAAATAGTCCAATTTTTCAGAAACACGAGAAAAAAATTTAAATTGTGTGGGGCTTTCCAATCTCGATAATTTTCGAAATTTAAAACGAACTTCACACAACGGCAGAACAAACGATCGCGGAATTAATTTTACCAAGGATTTTTTCCTCCAGACTTCGTTGCCTCTGTGATGCTCGATTAAGGAAACATGTCCTTCGGCATTTTGGCCTCGTTGATCGAAAATCGCACTGGTTGATGGAGGGAATTTTTGCTGAACTTTCCTGCGTCCATCTGCTGCTCTGGCTATCAACGATCGTCTATCGTCCCATGCCAATTTTTGCTGGCAAAAATTCGGAGAGGGAGGGATTTGAACCCTCGATACGGTTGCCCGTATACTAGTTTTCGAGACTAGCGCCTTCAGCCACTCGGCCACCTCTCCATCACTTATCAATCCAAAATTTATAACAGAATGCCGATAAGCCGTAACATAAATTAACTCTCATTGAATTTCCTTAATCTTTTCGTTTATTAGGCTCCACAATAGAACCCTGTTTACATTTTCATAACCTCTGATAGAACCGACATCCAGAAGGGTTAGGTTTATCATGAAAAATTTAGTTGCGTTGACGGTGTTTTCACTTGTTTCAAATTTTTGCTTGGCGGCAGTGAATAGCGATCAAGTTGGCCATTTATCTGTTTCAAAGGCTCTTGTGGTTATATCCAAGCCGGCCAAAACGAAAGATACACTTATCGTCGATGGAGAAAGTTTTCCCATCCTAAAACCAACGACACTGTTTTATTATAAGTCGATCTCACTTTCTAAAAGCTTGGACCTTCAGCCCACCGATAAAAAAAGTGTTATCCAAGATTTTCTCGCAAAGATTGCAAAGAATGAACTATGTCCGAAAGCTTTCGACGGATTCGACATTGCAGTTGGTAATAAGTCCGATCTTGATGAACTTACTGATAAATGGTTCGGTTCTGAAAATTCAAACGAGAAATTAAAAAGTGTTGAAGGGTTAGAAACCGATAAATCTAGGACACCCGAAACTGTGATGATCGCTTTCTCGATAATTGCTGAAAAACAAAATATGATCGGCAGTCTCTTGTTTTCATGCGCCGAGCTAAAAGACAAATAAGAATTTTTATCTCATCGATAAAAATTCTGCTCGCGTGCTTACTTCTCTGAAGTCGCCTAGAAGACAACTCGTCACCATTTCGGCGGGACTTTTTATTCCTCGCATCTCCATACATGAATGAGTTGCAGCAATCACCACTCCCACTCCGTGCGGTTGCACTGCCTCCATGAGGGCATTGGCAATTTCTTGCGTAAGTCTCTCTTGAACTTGAAGCCTCTTTGCAAAGCAGTGAACAAGCCTCGCTATTTTGGAAAGCCCAATAATTTTTCCCTTTGGAAGATAGCCCACCGTCGCAACTCCGTGAAATGGAAGCATATGATGCTCACAAAGTGACCAAAACGGAATCTCTCGAACGACAACCATTTCATCGCACGTATCCGTAAAAGTAGATGCTAGAATTTTTTTTGGATCGTCGGAGTAGCCTGATGTCAGCTCCACGAACGCTTTCACAAATCGATGGGGAGTTTTTAGAAGACCTTCTCGTTCCGGATTCTCGCCAATCAATTTGATCAGCTCTGCGATGGCTTCTTCGGCTTTTAAAGTCATTTCATTTTTCATGGAATTCTCTCCCTTGTTTTTGCAAAATTAAGCTAAATTGGCACCGTGATTTTAAGAGCCAAAGAAGGTTACTACCGTCATCCCACAAGTCCCGAAAAGATTCTAAGGAATTTTTACTTACGAGACGCGAAAACAGTGGCGATCGATCTGCTTGGAAAAATTCTCGTCCACCGCAACAAAGGACGCGAGTTTAGGGCCAAAATCGTTGAAACAGAGGCCTATTTAGGCCCGCACGATCTCGCCGCGCATTCCCGAATGGGCAAGACTAAACGAAATGAAATCATGTTTGGAGAGGGCGGCTTTGCTTATATTTTTTTGATCTACGGAATTTACGATATGTTCAATATTGTGGTCAGTGAGCATAACGACGCTCAAGCAGTTCTCATCCGCGCTGGCGAACCCCTGGAAGATCCCGATCGCAGGCTTTCGGGTCCTGGAAAGTTTGCACAGGGTATGCACATCACGCGTCGTCAAAACGGAGTCGACCTTTGTGGCGATCAATTATTTTTAATCGACGGGGCTCCACCAAAAAAGATTAAAAAGGCTAAACGGATTGGTGTCGACTACGCGGGCCATTGGAAAGACAGACATCTTCGATTCTACGACGCCGCTAGCGAATTTGTTTCAGTCAGCTAAACAAAAAATAGATTTTAGATATTGAGTTTCAGGGCAAGTAATAGAAATCGGATGGTCGGGTGATTGGCTTCCTTGAAATAAAATCTTTCCGCTCCGTCCCACTTTTTTAAATACCGAAGCAACGACGGAATTAAAATCAAGTCGTCCAATTTGGTGAGAACAACTGCAGCTTATAAAAATACCCTTTGGCGCTAAAACCCGTATGGCTTCTAGATTTAATCTAAAATAAGCTCGAAGGGCTTTGTCTCGTGATCCTTTCGACGGTGCAAATTTGGGCGGATCAAGAATGATCATATCAAACTGAGACGTTTCATTTTGCAGAAATTCAAAAGCATCTTTGCACTCAAAACTGATATTTTCGATTCCATTAAGTTCTGCGTTTTCTTTGGCGATGGTAATAGCTTCTTCGGATGCATCTACACCGACGACTTCTTTAGCTCCAAATTTTGCAAGGCCGAGCGCAAAGCCGCCTGTATAAGTACAGAGGTCGAGTACCCTTCTCCCTTCACATAAGTTTCTTGCGAGCATTCTGTTTTCTCGTTGGTCAGTATAAAAGCCGGTCTTTTGTCCGCCACGAAGATCCACTTTAAATTTAATTCCATTTTCGACGACTTCAATAGGTTCGTCAGGAATTTTTCCCCAAAGCACTCCATCGTCAGCGGCCACGCCTTCAGCTTTTAGAATGTTTTTTTCTGCTCGAAAAAAGATGCCCTTTGGACGCGCGTATTCAACGAGCGCTTCGATAACTTGAAATTCCCTTTTAAAGAGCGCAAGACTCGTGATCTGAACAACGAGATAGTCTCCATATTTATCAACCACCAGACCGGAGAGGCCATCGCCTTCACTAAAAATAAGCCTAACTGCACCATCTGCTTGATCAAATTTTAAAACTTTTCTTCGAAGCTCAATCGCTTCTCTGATTTTTTCAAAAATAAATTCTTTTGAAAGAACTTCTTTTTCGGTCCACGAATAAAGACGAGCGCGAATATCGCTTTTGGAATTAAATATTCCCCAGGCCAAAAAATCTCCGCGATCTCCATAAACAGCCACATCGGCACCGTCCTGCGGGGCACCTTCTACGCGTTCGATATAATTTGAAAAAACCCAAGGGTGTCTTCCGTACGTGGGTCCCGCTCTACCTTTTTTTAAAAATATTTTTGCTGCGTCCATTGGCTCTTCTGTTAGCAGATTCCGTACTTTCTCCAAGCTTAATACACTGTTAATATCGCCCCATGATTGAATGGCTGACGTTTTCCAGTAAGGCGCTAAAAGGCTTTCCGATGGGCGATCCGCACGAGAGAGTTTTTCCGGTCTATCTTCCACCAGGCTACAGCCGAAAAAGAGCGGAGCCGTATCCGGTCGTCTTTTTACTTGCGGGGTGGTCGGGTCGCTCTTCCAGCTATGTTAACGATTCTTCCGTTTTTCAAATACCGCTTCAGGCGAGACTTGATCAGGCGATTCGAGGTAAAAAAATGCCGCCCGTCATTGTGGTCTTCCCGGATGGAGCTTCGAAGCTTGGTGGAAGTCAGTATGTGAACTCTCCCGCGATCGGCAACTATATGGACTATATCGCAGACGAGCTGGTCGAATTGATTGACGACCGCTATCACACGCACCGGTCAGCTCGCTACCGTGGGATTGCCGGTCATTCAAGTGGCGGTTACGGCGCGCTCGTTCACGGATTTTTGCGACCCGATCGTTTTCAATTCGTATGTAGCTCGGCCGGAGACACTTATTTTGAACTCTCCTTCGCCCCAGCGATCATTGATGCACTGAACGAAATCAAAAAGGCCGGGAGCATTCAAAAATTTATTTCTGAAATTTCGAATTCCACGCAGCCCCCGTCCGGTCGAAAGATGAACGGATTACTCATGGTTTCAATGGCGCCGATTTACGCGCCCAATTTAAAGGCTGCCCCTCTTTACGGGGATTTACCTTTTGATCTTGAAACCGGAGAGATGATCGAAGAAGTTTGGAAGAAATATCTGAAATGGGATCCGGTTCACCTGATCGACAAGACTTTTAAGAAAGCGAAAGCGCTCAAATTCATTCATCTCGATGCCGGGCTTCAAGATGAATATGCACTTCAATGGGGACATCGCCAACTCGCCGCCAAATTGAAGAAATATAAAATTCCGCATCAACTCGATGAATTCGTGGGAACACATTCGGGCAATCACTGGAGATTTGAAGGCCGGATTCAATTGATGCTAACGAAAATGTTCTCGATGAAGTAATGAGGCCCACTCCATTAAAAAATCTGCTTTTTTCTCAGCCTAAACGAATCTATTTTTTTTTAACTCTCGCTATTCTACTGATTGCTCTGATTGTTCATTACGGCACGATCAGTGATAACGCGAGAGCACTAAAAGCGGCGAGAGAAGCTTATCGTTCGGAGCCGAACTCTCCAAAGGCCCAACTGAATCTGAGAAATTTGGAGCGAAAAGTAAAAGTGCAGGAGTCGTTTTTTAGAGCGCCCTATGATGGCAGGGCTGATCAGCTTCCGGCAAATTCGTTTGGGCAAGCCCAAAGTTTTTTAGAAGAATTAAATGGAGAGCCACTGTTAGCCGGAAATTGGAGTGGAAGATTTCGCCCCTATGTTTTTAGAAAAGGGCATTATTTATCTCTCTTTCAAGAAAGACCCCTAAAGAACTTTGAAAACTTTGATTTTTATAGTCCTACGCCTATTTCGAATCACGAAATTTTGTTCGCAGGAGAAGAACTTGGAAATAAAAAATTCGATCTTTTTTTATACGACACTCAGAAAGCCAAAATAGTTCCGCTGACGAATACGCCAGGCTCAGACAATGGTGATTTTTGTCTTTCTCCTAAAAAAGATTTGATCGCATTTCGACAAGACCAATCAGAGCGCATTGCCAAGCTCTTCGATCAAACTCTCCATTACTTTGATGGAAGCGAAATGCCAGAGTTTCAGAGATGTCTTTGGGTGAATCAAAATAAATTTTTGGGACTTGCTGGCCGTGAGAAGCCATTCGCCATTTATTCGTGCGAAACAAATAATGAGAAGGCCCTCTGCACGCAGAGCTCACTTGGCCATTCACTTCAGGACTTTCAGGATTTTTATAAGACAGATGACGGCGAGATCGGCTTTATCGCATTAAAAGATGATTCTGAATTTAGACAAGCTTATGCGATTAATGACGGGTTTAAGAGTAGTAAACTATCTCTCAAAAATCCGAAGGCGAAGGGAGATGTTCTTGAGATAACGGATGGAGTCAGTCGTCTCGGGTTCGAGAGTCGTTATTGGTCGACACTGAGCAATGAAAAAACTTCTATTATTTTTAAAATTAAAAAAATGGGATCAGAATTTTTTGCGATCGCGGCAGATGGAAATTCGTCTAAATCACTAGCCGTTTTGGATCGAGAGCGCTGGAAGATCCAGGCTCACCCAAATTTCTCGGCTCCGTCCACGATTTCAGAGCCCAAAGAAATTTGGCTACAGGCTGCCAATGCTGCACGAACCCAGGCCTTTTATTTTGGAGCCGAACATCCCAAAAAGGTCGTCGTCTGGTTTCATGGCGGTCCGAAAGAAAACGTATCGCCTCGATTTAATCCTTATTTTCAAGAGCTCAATCGGCGCGGCTTCGGAGTATTAGCAGTGAATTATCCAGGAAGTACGGGGCGGGGTCGCGAATTTCAAGAAAGTTTTAAAAACAGCGGGGCCCAATCACAATCGATGAAGTCTGTTTTTAAATTTCTCTCTGATAATTCCGCGGATGAAATTATTGCTTGGTCTATATCGACGGGAGCTGAAATGCAAAAATTCATTTTAAAAAATGGCTTTCGTGTTTCTGCAGTTGTTGATCAGGCTGGGCAGAACTCTACCGAACTTAGAGAGTTAGCTCTCGATCGACATATTCCTTATTTCTCGATTCGGGGAACGAATGACTATTTTCCAGACGACACCGGCTTCTTCGACGTTCTTTACGAAGGCGGTCATGACATTAGTTTTTTTCCAAATTTTCGAATTCTTTTCGAAAAATTTGATGCTTTTCTTGCCCGCCTTGAGAACCACTAAAAAAGCTCTGGCCTCAGGATGACCTTGTCGAGACTCCCCAGCTTTGAAGCGTTTCGTTTTCTTCTTGAGTCGAATTTACTTTTTTGTATTTCGCAGCCCTTGCACCCTTCACGCGCGCTTCACATTCTTTCCAGGTTTTATCCCGGTAAACTGTTCCGCCGACAAGACTTATATAATAAGTTGAAGCGGTTGTTTTTGCCGTTTTCTTTGATGCGGGCTTCGATTTGCTTGGCTTTAAATCCGTGAGATCAACGGAATATTCGGAACGACTCCCGTCATATAGAAAAATTTCACTTCCTGAAGCAAGGGTGGTGGCGATCTCATCACATCGTTCATTTCCTGGAATGCCGCTATGGCTGGGAACATATTCCCAATCGATTTGAAATTCTTTTTGCGCCACACTAACGAGCTCACTTAGTTTTTCCCAAAGATCTCGATTCTTAACGTCTTCGCCTTCGCCCGTCTTCCAGCCGTTTCTCTTCCAACCCCGTACCCATTTCTGAATTCCATTTAAAACATATTGAGAGTCACAGAAAAATTTTACGTGACTCGCTTTCCACTTATTGTGTTCCAGCGCTTCTAGTGCCTGAATGACCGCCATCAGCTCCATTCGATTATTTGTGGTGCTCGCTTCTCTAAAGCCAAGCTCAAGGACTCGTTTAGAATCGGCAACGATCGTGCCGGCGCCGCCTGGACCGGGATTTCCGAGACAGCCTCCGTCTGCAAAAATAATTATTTTATTTTCTACTGCCATAGTTCACCTCGTAACACTTCTCGCAATTTCTCTTTTGGCTTCCTTCTCTTTCAAATCTTGTCGCTTATCGTGAGCTTTTTTTCCTTTCGCCAGACCAAGCAAAACTTTCGCAAAAGAATTTTTAAAATACATTTTGAGAGGAACCAAAGTTTGCCCACTTTTTAAAAGACCAATTAGTTTATCAAGCTCTTTTGCGTGAAGAAGAAGTTTTCGCACTCGCCTCGGGTCGTGATTTGAACGGTTGCCATGCGAGTATTCTGAAATATGAATATTCTGAAGATAAAGTTCGCCGCCACGAAAAGCAGCATATCCGTCACTCAAATTCACTTTTTTGGCTCGGCAGGCTTTTACTTCGGTGCCAGTTAAAACAAGTCCGGCTTCAAAAGTTTCGGCAATCGAATAATTAAAGCGCGCCTTTTTATTCTCGGTGATTGAATTGTCTTTCTTTTTCTCTTCGCTCACGCCTTAAGCTCCGCAAATAATTTCGGCCATAAATCCAGATCGATCTCTTCGGCGCGAGTCGTCGGTGGCAAATTAAATTTCTCAAATAACTGATCTATTTTTTCTACGTCGATAAAACTCTTCCACGCATTCCTGGCCGTCTTTCGCTTGTGAAGAAAAGATCGCTTAAGGAATTTTTGAAACTCGATATCTAGGGGATGTCGTCCCGTCTCTCTTCGTTTACCTCGTACAATTTGAGAAAAAACTTTGGGGGACGGATCGAAGCATTCCGGTGGGATAATATCCAGAGCTTCCACTTCAAACTGCCCCTGCACAAAAACACTAAACGAAGCAAAATCGCTTGTTTTAGGCTTTGCACAAATTCTCTCCACTACTTCTTTTTGAAGAAGAAATACAAAGTGATTAATTTGATCGGCCTTTTCTGAAATTTTTAAGAGCATGGCAGAACCTGACTCATACGGAAGATTACCGATCAACGAAAAATTTTGAACCGGTTCATTTTGAATTTTGAAATCCCAGTCCAAAAAATCTCCGACAATCGTTTTATATTCCGAATTCTTTAAATGCATCTCGGCTAGTTTACGATCCTTTTCTAAGACATAGAAATCTTTATATCGGCCCTTTAAATGCTTGGTAAGCGCTGCCTTTCCAGGCCCAATTTCCATAAATCCATTCGTAGGCTTAAAATAATTGACGATTTTTTGCTGAAACTTCTCGTTAATTAAAAAATTTTGTCCTAAAAACGTGCGCGACATGCTTTAGGCAGTCTTTCTAAAAGAGGGGCGACTTGTTGAAATCACATCCGATGTTAAATCAGAAAACTCTCTACGAAGAAACTTTCGATAGCCAAGCACGCCAATCATCGCCGCATTGTCTGTGCAAAAGCGCAGATCTGGAAAATACGGAGTTAAAAAGCCGGGTTGATGAGCTCGTCTTCGCAATTCCGAATTACAAGCGACTCCCCCCACAAAGGCCACCCGATTGGTTTTGTAAGTTTTTGTGGCGGATTCGATCTTATTAAATAAATGATCTAGAATTGCCGACTGATAACTCGCAGCCGCGTCCTTGGGGCTCAGGTTCTCTGCCTCGCGATTTTTAATCCGAACAAGTTCACTTTTGATTCCACTAAAGCTGAAATTAAAAAGTGGTGTATTCACTTTTCCGAAGCGATATTTTTTGGGATCACCAAGGGCTGCAAGTTTATCGATTTCGGGACCTCCGGGCAGCGGAAGACCGAGAAGTTTTGCGCCTTTATCGAAAGCTTCACCAGCAGCGTCGTCAATTGCAAATCCTAGAAGTTCATATTCATCTAAACTCTTCACCAGATAAAGACTCGTATGCCCGCCCGAAACGACTAAAGTTAAGTACGGAAACTCGGGCGTATTCTCGAGATGAATCGACATCAAATGCCCTTCAATATGATGACAAGAAATAAGCGGTTTTTTATAGAGCATCGATAAAGTTTTTGCAGCCGTATGTCCGATGAGTAAACATCCAATAAGACCGGGTTGCTGAGTCGCTGCAAAAAAATCAATATCCGAAATTTTTAGATTCGCTTCACTCAAAACCTTTTCTAAACACGGCACGATATTTTGAAGATGTGCACGCGAAGCGAGTTCCGGAACAACCCCCCCGTATTTTGCGTGAACATCCCACTGCGATTGGACCGAGAGAGACAGAAGTTTTGGAATTGAGTCCCCTTCCTCTGCACGAAGAACAGCGACCGACGTATCGTCGCAGGAAGACTCAAATGCTAGAAGATGAACCATGGAGGCTGAAGATATAGCTCAAAATGAGGGGGAATTCAAAGAATGCGCTTATTTACACTCAGAATCGCGAACTTGCGTAAATACGCCTGCTTCTTTTTTCATTCCTAGCTGGTTGAAAGCATCAATCTGCTTCGACATCGCATCACAACGCTTCTCAGACTTTGGAAATCGATCGATCAGGTCTTGAAATTTCGCGATCGCTTTCTTATACGTTTTCTGGCTCATATACCCATCGCCAATCCAATAAATAGCATGATCGGCAAGCGGGCTTTTCGGATGCTTTGAAACAAAACTTTCAAAGAGTTTTTCAGCCTTCGCGTACTCTCCATCTTGATGAGCTTTTAATCCTGCCTCATAATCAGCGTCTACATTTGCGCCGGACGGAGTTGATTCCGCGCGCGCTTCTGCGGGTCTCGCCTTTGAAAGCTCTTTTAATTTTTGCTCAAGATCCTGAGCGATGGCGTCCGTTCGCGCAGAAATTCGTTTGTTCTCAAATTCAAGAGCTTCCGCTTTTCCGGTAAGAACGGTGACGTCGTTTCGAAGAGTCGTCAGTTGTGAGCGGACGTCTGCGAGTTTTTGCCCTTCAAGAAGCTCTCGATCATTTCCGATGGGACCGCCGGTTTTCGCTTCGATGAGAGAAGTTCTTTGCTGCATATCGGCAATTTTTTCGTCTATCTGATCAAGACGTTGCGAACAGCCCGATAGAACCAGAGAGAAAAAAGCAGCTAAAAAAAAGAAAGCTCGCGTGAATTTCATTGATGTCCCCACGCGAGATTAAAATAATTGATCATTTTTCAAGAATTACAAATTCAGCGCGACGATTGTCAGCAAACGCTTTATCGTCATGACCCGAATCAAGAGGTTTTTCTTTGCCCCAGCTCTTCATCTCAAGACGATTGCGAGCAACGCCTAAAGAGACGAGATAGTTCAAAGCTGCCTTCGCGCGTCGTTCACCAAGAGCCACATTATATTCGTTCGTACCACGATCGTCGCAATGGCCTTCGACCAAAACTCTCATGGATCCACTTCCCTTAATAGTAGAAGCGTTCTTCTTTAAAATTTCTGCAGCGGCAGGACCGATGTCTTGCTTGTCGAAATCGAAATGGATTCTTTCAAGAAGGCCTAAACCAACCCCACCATGTTTCATGTCATTATAATTGGAGTCCGAGCTGCCGGATCCGCCAGCTTCTCTGCTCTTTGATTTGGCAGAGCATCCTGCAAGAGCAACAACGCTCAAAAGAACTACAGAAATAAAATTTATTTTTTGGGTTAATTTTTTTAGCTTCGACATCCTTAGGCTCCTCTTTTAAAAATTAGATCAAATCTGAGTATAATGTCTAAAATTTAAGAAAGCGAAGATTAAAAGTCAAAGTAGAGTTTAAAATTACCTAGAACATCCGTTCTCAAGACCGTTCCCCCCCATCTTTCTAGCCGATCGACGACGGCTAGATGAGGATGATGGTAAGCGTTATGTCGACCACTCGAAAGAATAACGATTTTTGGCCTCAGATATTCGATCAAATCTTCAGAAGAGCTTGTTTTTGATCCATGGTGCCCCGCTTTCAACAGGTCTAGGGGGGTGGAAGCTGAATATCCGGCATTTTTTAAATATAAAATGAGTTTTTTTTCGCCACCTGAAAACAAATCTCCCAAAAACACGGCCAAAAGTGTGTTTGATTCTCTCGAAACCAATAAAATTACAATACAGTCATCATTTTCGACCCGACTTTTCTTTAACTTTCTCAAAGGATCCATCCATGCACGAAGACAATAATGTTGCGAGCAAATTTCTAGATCTCCATCGGCAACTTTTTTTGTAATATTCACCGGAAGATCTTTTGAAAAACTTCCGTCATCACTTCTTGGAATCCAAATCTCTTTTGGATTCACCTGATTTTTAATCTCTCGAAAATTCCCAATATGATCTCGATCAAAGTGGGTCAGGACCCAAAGATCGATATTATTTTCTGTTTCATTGAGTACGGCCGGCAGCAATTGATGGGCACCCTCGAAAGGTCCACCACCATCGATCATGATTTTGAGATTTTCCATTTTGATTAAGAAACCATCTCCTTGCCCAATATCAAGTGCCGTCACTTCGATCGTCGAATGCTTAGAATAATTTAAATCGATGGGCAAAAATGAAAGGACCTGAAAACCAACGGCAAAGAGACTAAGAAGTAGAAATCGTTTTTTTAAACTTAAGGATCGATTTATGAAAACTCCCAAAATACAAATAAGTAACCCCGCGGCCCAGACTGGACGAAAATGAGAAATGGGCGCGTGATTTGAAAGAAATCGAAAGAGTCCTTCAATCACTTCGAAATAATATTTAGCAAATTCGTTCGCTAACGCTTCTAACGAAGGAACGAATACCGAAACAAGGGCAGCGGGCACAATTAAAATAAAAAATGGCGGAAGAAGAATTAAATTAAAGAGAGGCGAGAGCGGATGAACAAAAAAGCCGAACATCGTGCAAAGAGGAACAAATAAAAAATAGGGATAAAAAATAATATTTTTGGATCCCCATTCCAAAGATTTTATAATGGCAAAGGTCGCTCCAAAACTTAAAAGATAATTCGGTGAAAAAAGCGCAAGTGGCGACCAGAGCGCGATGATAATACCAACGATCGAAACTTTTTCAGCAGAGCTATATCGATGCAGCTTCGGAAAAAAATAAGCCACGACTGAAAGAAAAAGAAATCCAAGAACCGCCCGAGCCAAAGAAATGTCGTCATTACAAAGAAATGAAAAAGATCCCACCAGAAAAAGCAGAAAGGCTTTATAAAGAATATATTTTTTTATTTTTAAAAATCTAAAAAATCGTTTTGAAAAAAAACTAAAAATCATGATTAAAAATGAAAGATGAAGACCTGAAATCACAAGCGCGTGCGAAAGCGAGAGGTAATTCATAGCAGCCCAAATATTTGGAGAAATGCCAGAGCCGTCGCCGAACGTAAGAGCTCGCCTTAGTCCTCCGAGCGGTTCAAAAGGTGTTTTAAGCCGGGAGAAAATTTTTTCACGTATTCGGTCCTTTAATTTTAAATCCAGGCCCAAACTCTCGGGCGGCCGATCCCACTTGAGCCTTCCGAGAAGTTTTTGTTCATAACGAATTCTCTCTTTCGGAAGACGAAGAACAGGTTCATAAGTTTGAAGCGGAAGAAGCCTGCCCACCCCCTGAAGTTTTTCTCCTAGATTGAACTTTCCAGACAGCCTTACAAACGCCGTCTGCGATAACCATTCTCCGTCTATTTTTTCGACACTCGCCTGAACTCCGAATTCGTTTGCCTGATGCACCCAAACGGAGAAGGTGTGTGGATTCTGATCCAAATCGATCATCGGAGTCATTTGATGAAGATGAAAAGCCGCGCGAAGAAGCCCGAGTAAAAATCCAATAAAAATCGCTCGTCTAAGCGTTCGAAAAACGATGAGAAGAATGCCAACCGAGAGCCACAGCCAAACAGAAGTCGGCCAGACTGCTCCCACAATTCCTGCAAGAATACTTAACCAGAAAACAAAAAAAGGCTCCGTCACTTTAGACGTTTAGTGCAGACTCTGTGCCAAATACTCTCTCTCGAATAAAAAGCTTAAGCGGAAAGGAAATTCGCCGGAACCAAAAAGCTTTCGCCGGAAAGTGAGTTAAAGAAATTCAAGTTGAACATTGATATTTAGCGTTAAACCAGCCCACTTCGAAAATTCTGAACGATAAGTATGGAGAGCAATTTTTCCTGTGAAAAATTTGGGGTTAATCATAAGTCTTGCGGCAATGTGATCGCTGAATTCATATCGAGGCCCTACGTAGGCATTGATCAGAAACGCAATAGACGTGCTTTCATTCGAATTCATCACCGTACCGCTTTCGTTCAAATAACCATCTCCAGTTAGAAGATTATAATAGACGCCCGTTTGCACACCCCAAACAAGAGAGGATAGTCGCGAGCGATAAAGAAGTGGAATGCCCGCTTCAATTCCACCGGACAAAGTAAATTGATTGATATCCGGACTCCATCCAAAATCCGGAACAATGACCCAAACCGGTGCATAGGGATCCTTAACCGCTGGATCTTTAATCTTAAAGGGAAAGCCGAACGTGATGAATTTTTTAGTTTTATAATCTTGTGCTGTATTTTTGTTGTAATAAAATTTTTCGTTAGACGTATTGAATCCAAATCCTACGTACGGATCCGGCCATTTCACTTCGTATCCAGAAATTAAAAACAAAGAAAGCAGAAGACTTGTCACAAACTATTGTCCCAGAGCTTCCTTCAAAGTCAATCGAATGGATCCGAGCATCTTCTTCGGAATTTCCTGCATGAGATCTACGTCATCACTCTCGACAATTCCTTCGATCCCACCGAATCGTCGCAAAAGTTTTAATTTAATGCGCTCAGTCATTCCCGGGACCTGATCAAGTACCGAAACGGAAAGCGTTTTAACTTTCCGCTCCCGGTGAAATCGGATGGCAAATCGATGAGCTTCATCACGAATAAATCTCAAGAGAAGTTCTTCGGCAGAGTCGGCCCTCAATAAAATGGGATTTTTTTGATCGATCTTAAACACACGCTCTCGATTTTGAGGATTTAGGGGATCAATTCCTTCGAAGTCCCGAGCTTTCGCGAGTGAAATTAGCTCGATGTCTTTTAACCATCCCAGTCGCTCAAGCACTTCTCTTGCGGCCGAGAGCTGTCCCTTGCCGCCGTCGATCACAATCAAATCCGGAAAATCTTCTCGCTTAATATAGCGCCTCTCAACCGCTTCCGACATCGACGCAAAATCATCCACTTTATCTTCAGATATTTTAATTTTCCGGTAGAAGTCTTTCGCGGGAACTCCGTCTTGAAATCTCACGACGGAAGCGACGTTCTCGAGTCCTTGATGATGCGAAATATCAAAGCAGTCAATCGAACGCGGAATTTTTGAAAGCCCGAGAGATTTCTGAAGAGCGGTTAAACTTTTTTCCATGGTTTTTATTTTTGTTTTGATCGACTGCAATTGCGCTGTCGCGTTTTCCATGGCGATTTCTATAAAACCCGTTTTTTCTTCCGAACGCGGGACCATGATTTTTGTATCGAGTTCTAAGAGCGACGTATCGATTGGAATCGGCACTAAAATTTCGTGCGGAATATAAACTTCAAAACTATAGTATCGAGTAAGAAATTCAAGCATCAGACTTTCTGGGTCGAGACCTATATTTTTAATTTCAAAAGTTCTTTTATCTAAAAGAATTCCATTTCTCACAAAAAGCAAAACGATAAGACTTGTCGTAGCATCTTGAGCAAAGCCGATCACATCTTGATCGAGCCCACGCTGAAGCTGTTGATGTCCAACGACCGACTGCCCTTCGGTAATCGATTCAATTGCTTGAATTCGATTTCTGATTTCTGCGGCTTTTTCGTAATTTTCAATCCGGACCGAAGCTTCCATTTCGGTTTTTAAATTATTTAAAAGTTCCATTTCATTCCCCTTTAGAAACAGAAGTGCACTCTCAACGATTTGGTCATAGGCGCCTTTCGTAATATAATTCACGCAGGGAGCTACACAGCGTTTCAATTCATATTCGATGCAAGGTCGAGATCGATTATAAAGTTTGTGATCGGTGCAGCTTCGAAGCTGAAAAACTTTATGCATAAAATCAAGAGTCATCTTCAGGCGACCACTGGAAGAAAAAGGGCCAAAATAAAAAGCACCGTCTTTTCGAATTTTTCGAACAACATCAATTTTTGGCCACTCGTGAGTGGTATCAATTCGAAGACTTAAATAGCGCTTATCGTCTCTAAGGCTGATATTGTAAGCTGGCCGATATTTTTTGATGAGTTCGTTTTCAAGAATGAGAGCATCTTGCTCTGTCTCTACAACCGTATAGTGAATAGCATCTACTTTTTCGCGAATAAATTTTACAAAAGGGCGGGTATCGGTATCTCCTACAAAATATTGTCGAACCCGCGAACGAAGATTTTTTGCTTTTCCAATATAAAGTACGGTCGACTCAACTGACTCGCTTCGCTTTCCCCGAAGCACATAGACACCCGTCTTTGTCGGGAGTTCCTCGAGCGCATTTGGCGAAATCGAAAGTTCTTCATGCATAATAACTATACTTACTCAAAGCGGATGAATCACAACCACTTTCTTCAACTCCAAAATTCTATCGCGAATTTTGGCGGCTTTCTCAAAGTCTAAATTTTTAACTGCTTCTTTTTTCTGAGCTTCCAATTTTTCGATATCGGCATCCATCTCTTCAAGCGTTTCGATCTTGCCGCCTTCGCTCTCTATCAGTCCCACTTCTTTGGCGACGTCGGATAGAGACTTTAATATGGGACTCTTTACAGAGCCGGGCGTGATGCCGTGCTTTTCATTATAATCGGCTTGAATCTTTCGCCGTCTTTCGGTCTCCACGATACAGGCCCGCATCGAATCCGTAATTTCATCTCCAAACATGATCACTCGCCCGCGCAAATTGCGCGCCGCTCGACCGCAAGTTTGAAGGAGAGATCTCTCTGAGCGAAGAAATCCTTCTTTATCGGCATCGAGAATGGCAACCAGACTTACTTCCGGAAGATCGAGACCCTCACGAAGCAAATTAATTCCGACCAAAATATCATAAAGTCCCAGCCGCAAATCTTTTAAAAGTTGAGAGCGTTCCATCGTCTCAATATCGGAATGAAGATAGCGAACTCTAAAATTTAAATTCTGAAGATATTCCGATAAATGCTCGGCGCTTTTTTTGGTGAGGGTTGTGACGAGCGTTCGATCTCCGAGTTTTACTTGCTCCCGAAGTTCTGTGATCAAACTGTCGACTTGATTTTTGGCCGGCTTCACTTCAATTTTTGGATCCAGAAGTCCTGTCGGCCGAATAATCTGCTCAATTAAATGAGTGCCTGAACGCTCTACTTCATATTTTCCTGGAGTTGCCGAAACGTAAATCGTTTGTCCGATTCGTTTATTAAATTCTTCAAAGGTAAGAGGACGATTATCGAGCGCCGAGGGAAGACGAAAACCATGGTTCACAAGCGTTTCTTTTCTGGCACGATCACCTCGATACATTCCACCAATTTGAGGAGTGGTGACGTGACTCTCATCGAGAAATAATAAAAAATCTTCCGGAAAATAATCAAACAGAGTGTAAGGCGGCTCTCCCGGTTTCCGGCCGGTTAAATGTCTCGAATAATTTTCGATTCCCAGACAAAAACCCGCTTCTTTTAGCATCTCTAAATCAAAATTAGTTCGTTGCTCAAGGCGCTTCGCTTCTAAAACTTTTCCCTCATTTTTAAGCTCAGGAATTTGCTTCTTTAGCTCGTCTCGAATGGTGACAACTGCCTTATCCAAGGTTTCGGGCCATGTAATATAATGACTCGTTGGATAGATGGCGGCCTCCGTCTTTTTGGCGAGTGTTTTACCCGTGAGTGAATCGATTTCAGAAATCGACTCGATAATATCTCCAAAGAGTTCAATACGAATCGCTTTCGATTCCTCAAATGAAGGAAAAATATCGACCACATCCCCACGCACTCGAAAACTTCCGCGGTGAAAGTCATAATCGTTTCGATTAAATCCGATCAGAACAAGTTTTTGAAGAATCTCTTCTCGATCAATTTTTTGATCTTTTTTTAAAGTTAAAAGTAAACTCGAATAAGCATCCGGCGAGCCGAGACCGTAAATACAAGAAACAGAGGAAACAATCAGAACATCGTTTCGCTCGAGCAGAGATCTCGTGGCTGAATGTCGCATTTTATCGATGGTATCGTTAATCGCTGAATCTTTTTCGATGAAGGTATCGGTCGAAGGAACATAAGCTTCTGGCTGATAAAAATCGTAAAAACTTACAAAGTATTCCACCGCGTTTTCAGGAAAAAGCTCTCGAAATTCCATAAAGAGCTGGGCCGCGAGAGTTTTATTTGGCGCCATCACAAGCGTTGGGCGATTAGCGGCCTCAATGACATTCGCCATCGTGAAGGTTTTTCCAGATCCCGTAATTCCGAGAAGAACCTGATCTTTCACAGACGCTTTTAAATTGCGAATTAAGGTCTCGATCGCCTTCGGCTGACTTCCCTTCGGCGTAAGATTCGTGACCAGCTTAAATTTTCCTGATCGCTCTTTAGCAGACATGATTTTTAGATATAGCATGACTGAAAGAGAAATCGCCTCCAAATCTGCTCCAAAAAATGCTGTCCTCTATTTGTCTCATCCGGGGACAAGAAGTACCCAGTTAAGGCATTGTGTGGGCGCCGTCCAACGCCAGCGCTCTTTATTAGAAGCACGGCAGGGCGAGATCATTTAAATAACTAATTTTAAGAGTATCTGAAGGCGAATCAGCACTTT
The DNA here is from genome assembly GCA_028287765.1 of Bacteriovoracaceae bacterium. Lineage (GTDB taxonomy): Bacteria > Bdellovibrionota > UBA2394 > UBA2394 > UBA2394 > JAQBPA01. The sequence continues at coordinate 168 of JAQBPA010000237.1, read as the reverse complement.
GCGGCTAAACCTTTTTCCGTGGAGGGGGATTCGCCCTGGAAGCGTATTGGCTCACGGCTAAAGGTAACCGAGGGTAAGTGATTTGGATCCCCAAGGTTTTCATAAGTAGCACCTTTTAGTTTTCAGCAATTTGAAGAAGAGCTTTAAGTGTTCATCCAGATCTTGGGA
>JAQBPA010000226.1 GCA_028287765.1 Bacteriovoracaceae bacterium | reverse complement strand
AATAATATCCGGAAACGTATCTCCGTTAAAGTTGCCGATCAAAAGTTGACTCGCAATTCCCGCCCCCGGAATCGCAGCAATCTGCAAATTAGTCGGATTCTGAAACGTGGTCGTGACAGAGCCGCCGAGCGTATTCGTCGCACTGGAATTAACGGCTGCACTACAACCTACAAGGAGAAAAATAAATGGAAGTAAATGGAGATTCTTTTTCATGAGATTCCTTTCGATTTCGGCAATTCCCTGTCGCCGTCTTGAGCTTGAGCGTCCAAACGTTTTTTTAACTTTTTCACTCTCTTCGATTTCTTTTTCAAAGACAAATCCGTTTGCGGAATTTTTGCGAAAGCATCTTTTGCGGCGTCTTGCTCGGCTTCACGTTTTGATTTTCCTGAGCCCGTCGCAATATTTTCTCCCGCAAATTCAATCCGAACCTCAAATGTTTTCAAATGATCAGGTCCCGATTCTTTGACCAAAACATACCGCGGCGATTTCTGGAATTTTTTTTGATAATACTCTTGAAGTCTCGTTTTATAATCCTGTGACGTCTCAACTTTTTTAGAGACGGGTATAAGCTCCGCAAAAATGCGATCCAAATATTTTTGGACAACGATTAAGCCTTGGTCCAAATAAAGCGCTCCGACTACAGCTTCAAATGCATCGGCAAGAAGGCTCGCTTTTTGACGTCCCCCTGTTTTATCTTCGCCTTTTCCAAGTCTGAGCGCCTCACCAAGTTTTAAAGTCTCCGCGAGTCGTGCCAGCTGTTTTTGATTCACAAGGGCAGCTCTTCTCTTTGAAAGCGCTCCCTCAGGTTCATCCGGAAAGGCGTGAATGAGAATTTCGGCAATACAAACACCAAGCACAGCGTCCCCCAAAAACTCGAGTCGCTCGTTACTTTTTTCTAACGAAAGCTTTCTCTCATGAACGTAAGAGGTATGAGTTAAGGCCAATTCAAGAAGCGTCGGGTCTTTGAATTTTAATCCAATACTTACTTGAAGGTCTTCAGCCGACATCAGCAAAGTTTGCCACAGGCTTTAAAATCGGGCCACCGCCAACTACTCTTTTTCCATCGTAAAAGACGGCAAATTGTCCAGGAGTCACCGCTCGCTGTGGTGTCTCAAATCGGGCCAAAAGAGCCGGGCCCTTACTCGGCACGAGTTTAACATCGATCATAGGAGATCGAGAACGAATCTTCACTTTTAAGGACCGATTCACAAATTCGTCGAATCCTAAGAAATTTTTTCCGTCAAAAGCAAGCCCTTCAGAAAAGAGAGAGCGATCCACTCCGACCATAACCTCTTTCGTCTCGGCATTGATTTCTAATACATAATGGGAGTCGAGACCGTAAGAAGGAAGGCCTTTTCTTTGCCCGACGGTAAAATGATGAACGCCTTTATGCTTTCCAATCACCTCGCGAGCTTCGTTAATGATATTTCCGGGGTTATCGCTAAGTTTATATTCTTCTTCTAAGAATTTTCGATAATTATTCTCAGAAACAAAACAGATTTCCATGGAGTCGGGCTTATCGCAAACAGGAAGATTCGCTTCGATCGCAAGAGCGCGAATTTGATCTTTGGTATACCCACCCACAGGAAATAAAACATGCTTCAATTTTTCTGGATCCACACCCATAAGAAAATAGGATTGATCCTTTGAAGCGTCGACTGCTGCTTCGAGGTAAACTTTTCCGTCTTCTCTTCGAATTTGAGCGTAATGGCCGGTCGCATAAAACTTTGCGTCTACCGCTTTGGCATAATGAGCCAGCTCATCAAATTTTATAAACGTATTGCAGGCGACACAAGGATTTGGAGTTTGGCCCGCCTTATAAGACGATGCAAAATAATCGAGAACCCGTTCTTTAAACCGTTCTCTTGAATCAAATAGATAATGTTGAATGCCAAGCTTTTCACAAACATGTTTTGCATCATCGACATCCTCGAGAGAACAGCAGCCACCTTTGCCTTCTTTTCGATTGAGTCGCGAATAATCATAGAGTTGGAAAGTGACGCCGACGACGTCATAACCTTCTTTTTTTAGAAGATAGGCAGCGACGGAAGAATCTACTCCTCCGCTCATGGCCACTAAAACTCTCTCTTTCATACAAGGGACTATTGCGCTTTTTGAATCAAGTCTCAACTGGAAGAAGACAATAAAAAAGGGGCCGTTTTAAGGCCCCTTTTCCACTGCATCAACTCAATATTGACGAGTCTCTAATTCTTAGAATTTGAAAGTCGCTCCAACGTAGCTCTCATTTTCAAATTCGGCGGCTACTCCAGGTTGAGTATTCTGGCTTGCTGTAAGCTCATGAAATACATCGACCGACCAGTTTGCATTGAGCGCATAACTTCCGATAACTCGGCCTTGATTATAATATTTTAATTCAGCCGTATTTTGATCTTCAACGTTAAATCGATATCGAACGACTCCCGTTAAAGCTTTGATAGGTGATTGAAAACCCAACTCACTTTGAAGTCTGTAGGATTTTCCGCTCACATTTGCACTGTTTCCGATACGTTTACCGGCACGAACAAAAGTGACGAGTTTTCCGAAGCCCAAATCGTTCTTCATCGTCAAAACGCCAGCATGTAACGTATTGGTTTTTGATTGCCCGGCCTCTGTGGGAAGAACGGCACTTCGTTGAGTGCTACCTTCTTTATCATCGGCAGCGGATTTGCCCGTTAAAATAGCGTCGAAATTATTCACTCGATGCATCGCGTATCCGGCAGCAAACGAGAGATTTGAATTTACGGCGTATTCGACATCCGGATTCAAAAAGATCTCGGTATGATTTTCTGCTTCATTATTATTATAAAATTTAAAATGAGTATCGAGGAGAACATTCATTTTCCAGTTTTTAGAAAGTCCGCCAGAAAGGGTGACGATTGGGTTATTATCGTAATAGGTATTGTCTCCGAAATCTCGGCTCGCAGTTCCGAAACCACGGGCTCCGCTGATTTCAACAGAATAACCAAGATTTAAATTAAAAGTCGGGCTTTTATAATCAATGCTAAGAGCAGGAGTGATAAACGGACCCACGGTTGTGCTATGTGAAGCGTTTAAAATTTTTGTTGAGTCGGTGTGTACCCCAGATGCAACAGACGGGCTGAAACTAATTGGTGCAGCCGGTGCATTTACTCCGCCAGCTCCTGTCGTAACATCGCCTTGTGCCGATAAGGATGAAACCACTACCAGGCCTAAGGATGCAGCAATACCAACAAATTTAAATTTCATATCGTTCTCTCTCCTAAAGTTTCGTTCTTGTTTACTTCTAGTCAGGCAGATCTACTCCAGATCCGATGTCCTGATGTGGAGAGACATTTAGCATGAATCTAAAACCTGTCAACGCCCTCTGAATGGCTTAATAAGGCCCAGGATAGCGTTTTGGAAAGAATTACTCGTGAGTTCGCTCTATTAATAGAAAGGCCGCGCCCTCTGAAAGCGTGATTTTTGCATCCGAGACGGTCTGATTGCTTTGACTAAAACCTGGCCGAGTTTGATTCGTCCATTCAAAGTTCCATTTTAGACCCTCAGTCTTGAGAGAAATCGGCATTTGGATCGGATAAATGGAGATCTTACTTCCGGAATCTGAAATTAAAAACTCTCGTCGATGCTCGTTTAAAATATAAACCGAACTCCGATGGCTAATGAACTCAATCGGAATACGGCTCATCGAAGAAGAAAAAATAGCAGAAAGAGAATAATCGAGTCGTTCGTCAGCCCAAGAAAAGACTTCGATTTGATCTGCTTTTCTTCGCTCACATTCGAGAAGCGCTAACTTTAAATCTGTAAAATCTTTATCCCTCGGAAATTTGTATAAAATAGTTTTCGCTCGTAATTCTTTTAGAAGGTCGGACGGCACACTATCAAAATCGCCGATTAAAAGATCGGGAACAATATCGAGAGCAGCGCAGTGTTTTGCTCCCCCATCAGCCGCAATCAGAAAATCGGCTTCTTCAATTGAGCGAAGAAGTGTGTTTAAAGGCGGCGGACTTCCAT
>JAQBPA010000219.1 GCA_028287765.1 Bacteriovoracaceae bacterium | reverse complement strand
AACCATCTGCTCCCACTGCACTTGATAAAATAACTTTCGTTGAAAAACTTGCTTGCCTTGCATTTACGCAGCTTGATCAAAACTCAGAATAATTTCGAGGCTTTTTCCACAGTCCCCCAGGCAAAGTAAAAACAGGCGGGATGGTTCACGTACTCAAACGCGAGCCTTTAAAAGCAAGTCTCAAGCACCAAGTCTTCCAGAGAGATCGTGGACAGTGCGGCTACACCGTTCACGGAAGAAAATGCAGTTCCTCCGCATTCATTGAAATCCATCATAAGATCCCCGTCGCATCGGGAGGACAAAATCAAATCGAAAACCTCATCACCCTCTGCAGTGCCCATCACAGGTTTTACCACACGCAAGAACCCCATCGAAGCTTCTTGGCACAGCAATTCAAAACGGGAAATCGGTGCTGACATTCGTCAGGGTGTCGGCCCCGATTTTCCCCCACACATGGAACTCCCCGGATCGACTCCAAGACAATTTAAATTCTTCAAATTTTTACGGAAGCTCAGAAGTTCTATGCAAACCAAGCGACAAGGACTTCGCCAATGCCTTTATCAGCCGAGAGCCAATTGTTCCAAAGTGCCTTTGGCATTCTAGAAGATAAAACTTCCGGACCGAATTCTCTCAATTCTTTTGCGTATTTTTTTGCGACACCATGAGAGCCCTGATAAAAATGTGCAAACATCATTAATATAGCTGGCGATTTCTTTTTGGGTCCTTCTGAAATGATGTCCATGGCTACTTGTTCTAGCGAGAATCTTAAGCCTGGATCGTTCGGATCTTCTTGCGAGGCTAGATAGAAAAAATGAAGAGCTAAGTCGAGGCGTCTTTGGTCGTGCTGGCAAACCATGGCGAGATTAAAAAATAAATCTGATCGATTTGGAACTTCTGCAGCCACTTCGAGAACTTTGTCTAGCAGCTCTTCACCTCGGTAAATCGTTTCGAGAGCAAATGAAAGATATTCTGCAGCTTCTCGACTGTGTTTTTTCACACTCAATAAGGATCTAAAATACGGGAGTGCTGCCGAAAATTGTGACTGCTCGAAGAGAAGTCTTGCGAGCTCGAATTTCGATTCAGGTCCGTCTTTTTTTGAAGCTTCTAGCTGCTGTAAACTCCAAAGCCGCCATTGAGCTGATTTTTGATAAAGCGGAATGACTGCCTTCAATTCTTTTTGAAATCGAATCACGTTTTCTTCCGCATTTGTGTCAAAACGGAGCGCGCGAGTGAGCCATTTTTGGCCATCTTGTTCTCGAGCTGCTTGAAATGATTTAAGCGAGAGTCCGTAGAGAGATGGCACATGACGCATATTAGTTTGAAGCGCCATCCGAAACATATTTTCGGCATTGGGATTCTTTCCCAAAAGATCAAAGGCCAAACCCACTAAATAGAACTCGTCACTCGATTGCGGACTTTTCAATTTTTCAATGAGAGCTTCGGGGGTTTCGTCAAAAGGCTGCAGCAAATTAAGCATGGAGGCCTATCGACAGAATTCGAAACTTCTTACGAAACGAATTTCGACGCCGACTTAAAATTTGAAAATGCTTAGGAACTTAAGTAATTCGGATTTTGCATCAACTTTTGCATTCTCTATGATGCGGTGCCTTGGATGCCCTTCTTAGCAAATTCATTTGAATCATGGGCTGACGCATGACAAATCTTGCCAATCCATAAATTAAACTTTAGTTTTCAGCATTACTGGGTCAGTTTTGGAAAAGCGAATTGGGGGCCGATTTTGAAATCTAAATTCATTCTTTCATTTTTATCATTTATATTATGCGCTCTGTTATCTGCGGATTCTTATGCGGGTTTTTTTTGTCGCAAGGAGGTTAGCAAGATCGCCTATGCAACGGAGGTTCGTGAGCCAAAGGCTGAACTCGTGATGGAGAACATTAAATCCTACGAAATCGTTTCTGTGACTCCAGAAGAAGCTTCCAAAACGATGGGTGTCCGTCGAGCTTTCAAACTTGGTCAAATTAAAACCGAACCCGGCAAAAGATTTATCGAAACGGAAATATTTAAAAAACCTGCTGCCTTTATGATTGGGCTTGATGTCACCGGCAATACGCATGGCCATGAATATCTTGCCGCCAGTGATAAAGGCTCTTCGAACGAGAGAAAAACTTACGCCTACGATGGACGCTTATTTTTCAATTTACCGGATGTCGTGAAGGGTGACTGGCATTTTAGTGACGGAGTCATTATTCGAGCTGAAAATATTCCGGAAGAAAACAGGGCCAAACTTCTCGCCTATTTTGAAGCGGTAGTCGCCCGAAAAGAGCTGAAGACATTGAGTCCAAGCAAAGTTAAAAAACTTCCTAATGTCCGCGCTGCTACCTGCATAGCTTCCGCCTGCAAGGTGATTTACAATATCGCCGGCTTTAAAAATAACCTCGGACATCCTTGGTTTCCGTCAACTTTCTTGAAGCATTTAGCCGAGCACCGTTTGATCGGTGCAGATGGAAAGCCAGTAGAATTTGAAATTTACACTCTCAATGCTGATTACAAAACTTTCTGGAACAATCTTCCGCAGCTCCGTCGCATCTTTCAATATATGGGGCCAGTATTCAGGAATCCCGAAACGTGGGGCAAACGTCAATTTCAACGGTAGTTAAGTATCGACCCTTAAGAAAGACCACATAATCACTCGACCAAACGGATATGTTTCTTGTAAAAATTCCTCTGCTGTTCAAATAGAACTGCAGAGACTCTGCCCGGGCAAAGTCGGTGTCGCGCAGACATCGATAACAGCTTACGCAGACAATATGGGCCGCTAGCTCAGTCGGTAGAGCAATTCCCTTTTAAGGAATGGGTCCCCCGTTCGATCCGGGGGCGGCTCAGATTTCTGAGAGCCAAAAAAGAAAAATAATAGACCGCTAGCTCAGTCGGTGTCGCGCCAAAGGCGCGCAAATAAACCAGTATTGCTCTGCTGATTTAAATCGACGACCAACTAGCAAAATTTTCTGCAATCAAACATTCTGATCATTTTTTCTGTAGAACCGCTGGCCCAATCAGCAGAGCAATTCCCTTTTAAGGAATGGGGCCCCCGTTCGATCCGGGGGCGGCTCAGATTTTTTTCCCCTATTTTTGATCATTGCTCAAATCAGGCAATTTCGGAGAGCTTGCGTCCTAAAACACGGCCAAGGCCGATTTAATTTTCATAACACTTTTGGAGAAGCCTCTCTTCGCGCATTTCTAATTCATCTCTCGCTCGTCTTCATTTATGCGCTCAGGAGGTTTTAAGAACATAAGCTCTCCGAAATTGCCTGGTTCAAATATTATT
>JAQBPA010000069.1 GCA_028287765.1 Bacteriovoracaceae bacterium | reverse complement strand
CAGTCTAGTCCAAAGCCGTCCTGAGTAAGTTTTTTTTCAACGAACTCGCGATCTTTTTGTAACGTGATATCGAGTTCCAGCAAATGAAATCGATCGGGATATTTCGATCGCTCGACTGTAAATAGATTGGCACGCTCGTTCGCATTTCGCATCGTCGCGTAAACTCGAAAGCCTCTTTCGAGATAGCGGGGAACGAGCTCTAAGCCAAAACCTGATGAACATCCTGTGATAAGAACAGTCTTCAATTTTTTCGTTCCGAAATGTTTAACCTCACGAAAACTGAGAACTTTTTCATAGTCTTGGTTTACCGAAAGAGGTCGGATTTTCCAATGCTAAGGTGAGGCATGTCGATTTTACATGACTCGCGAAAATAAATTGTCTAAAAAGAAGTGTTTTAAGGGTGTAATCAATTCAGCAAATCTAGGTGGGGGGAATGATGAATTTCTATAAATTGCTTTCGTTTATCTGTGTTTTGACTTTCGCGGTGAGTATTTCGGAGAGGATTTCGGCCCAAGGTACTCTTACATTTACGACCACACCTCCCGCTTTCCCGATTCCAAAAAACTCGCCTCCACCTGCTCCTAAAAGCACAGACGATTCAACAGCAAAACTTACGCAACTTGAAACTGCCATGAAACCAAAAAAGGCCATCAATGAAAGTGAAAAGACCGCATTTAAACAAAGTTTGAGTGAAGCAAAACTCGCCGTTAGTTTACTGATGCCTTACGAATGGATTCTCACGAATAGAAAAGATGGAGAGACCTTTTCTGAGAATGTGCAAAACGTAAGCAACGTGATGTTGAAATCGGCGATTGCAGTTTTAGAGAAATATGTGACGACTGATGCGGCTGATCTTTTAGTTCTTGAATTAGTGAGCGTCCATCTAAATTCCATTAAAAAGATGGATTCGAGCCTGAGTCCCGAGCAGATCTTAGACAATTCTCAAGAAGTTATCGTGGATATTAGTGTGCCCATTAATCTTATAACATATTTATACATCCATTCTCCGGTTCTTCGAGGATCTGTCATGACCGCCATTCAAAAATTATCAGCTGAATCGACGCGACTGGGAGTGGATAATCTGCATAAGACCGCTGATGTTTTATTAAATGTTTTTAAAGAAACCCAGGACGTTCCGAAATCAAAGACGAACCTTCAGGAAGAGCTACCGTCTCACGACCCAATTATTATCCAACACATCTGATGAAATCTATTTAGGCGATTTCCAAAATTTGAGGAAGGCCCGCGACTTGAGCTAAAAAAGCTCGGTGGTTTCTATTTTTATGAACGTATTGCAGTTCAAGATAAGGACGACCGTGAGAGCCGTCGAAGAAAACATATTCGGTAGGTCGTAGCATATTTTCTTCTATATACCCCATGATCTCCCATTTGGTTTTTCCAAAATTGGATTCAAATAAAATTTTCTTCTGCTCAATATTGGAATCGTAAAATAAATAACCTTCAAGAGAGCCAAGGATTTTTAAAGCAAGAACAACAATCGTTACGCTAACGACAGCAAACATATAATGATTGAGTCCCACAAGCATTCCCACGGCAGCAGTCACCCAAATACTTGCGGCTGTTGTAAGGCCGGCGACATAACCTTGCTCAGATTTTTGAACGATAGCGCCGGCACCAATAAAACCGATGCCTGTCACAATCTGCGCGGCCACACGACCCGGATCTCCAATACGAGTGGCGACAATTTGAGAGATCATCATGAAGAGAGTCGATCCTAAACAGATCAAAACAAGTGTTCTAAGCCCGGCAGGTTTGCCCTTACTTTCTCTTTCAAGCCCAATGATAAGCCCACAGAGAACTGCCACAAGACATGAGATCACAAATTTTGCGAGATCTTGCCATGGCATCATCGCCATTACTGTTGAAATGTCTTCCACCCTATTTATAGTTTAACTGCTGATTATGGTTTCGAAAAGGGCGAAGCGTCAGGGGGCCCTGTCGGGCGGACTAAGTTTTTTTGTAAAAAACTTAACTAAAAATTTTAAATCCGGGTGCGGCGGGGAGTCAAATTGACGGGCCTGCGGAGGGCTCAGCAGAATGTTCGTAGGTCTGTAAGCACTGGTGACGCGAATGGGGGTGAGGAATTCGAAAAGTACACCGCCCGTGTTGCTGCGGAATTCAAAATGCGATTGAGAAGGCTCCTTTGGACGAGGATGGTTTTTATTTCTTCACGACTTTTTTTGCCGTCCAAAGGGGTACTTTTCGAATCCCTCACCTCCATTCGCTTCGTTCTCTAAACCTACGAACATTCTGCCGAACCCTCCGTTCGATTCCTTTGGGTATTTGCATATTCATTCCTCTTTTTATTTTTTTTAAATTGTGACCGCGATGTGATCCGCTCGTTGACTTGCGTTTTATGTCGCACTACTTCTATCAAATGCTGGGGGTTGGCAGAAAAATTATTTTATTTACAGCGTTGATAGTGGTGTTCACCACTCAATCAAATCTGATCTTTGGAGAGGAAACGGAAAAAAATGATGAGACAGATTTTATCGGCTATAATTCTCGAAGGTTAGAATCGAATAAATGGGATCACGGTGTATGGGAGCTTCTTCTCCATTTGGCTGGAGGTTACCGAAGAGCACAAATTCCTTTACCTGAAAACGAAATTCGATTGATTCGACAAAAAGATTTTCTAAATCGTCACGCTACATTTTACGTTCAGATTGCAGAAAACGTCTGGCGACACGAATTTGATAGGGCTGATCGATTAGAGGGTCGTGTCTTATGGAGTAGAGAATGGGAACTCAAAACGACCGATGTGCAGTTACTCAAATTAATATTATTTTCAGAAACATCCAAATATCAGGTGATTACTCTTTTGGGTAACGAAGCCAAAAAGTTTTCGAAGAAATATTTTTCAGCATCGACCGATAAACGAACCACCATCAATTTCGAAAGCGAATTTCTCTCATATCAAAAAAGTATTTCCGCCCAAAATAATTCAACCGAAGTCCCAAGATCCCCCGGAATATTGGGGCTTCTTCGTCGATGCGCAAGCGCGCTAAAACTCTTCCGTTAGACTGTCTCATCTTAAGATTTCTAATAGTTGGTCCTCAGAAAAAAGGGGTCAGAGCAATTGATAGACCCGCTAAGCTTTTGAATTAATTCAATAATTTTTTAAGAAAAATTGCTCTGACCCCTTAAATCCTCCGAATTCCCGAATACGCTCAAATCTGAATGTCATTTAAATTATGAAAAATCTCAGACCAAATCTGTTCGAATTTTTGTTCCCTCGTATCGGATTTAATTCTGAAGGCGGGAAGAAGCTCGAGATGAAGGAAATGGCGGAGCTGTCGATGGCTTTGAGACCCAGAGCCGCGGCACGTGAATCAAATGAAATGATAATAAGCCTCGCGCGGGTGGAGGCTTCTCCATTCGTCTAGTCGAGTAGGCAGTGGTGGCCGTATCTCAAAGACGTCGACAGCTCCGCCATTTTCGCCGGTTCGAGCTTCTTCCCGCCCCGGCTGTTGGATTGATTAATCTTCCTTATCGTCTTCCAATAAATGTCGATAAAGAGTCTTGGGATCTACGCCTAGTGCTTTGGCGGCTTTTGTTTTGTTTCCTTTGTGAATGAGAATGGCTTTCTTCACATAGTTTCGAATGAAATCATCTTTTGCGTCGGACAATTTGGGAAGTGTATCGAAGGGAACTTTGGTTGTTAAAAAATTAAAATCTTTCGCATTCATCCGGTAATCATTTCCTTCCGGTGTAGCGAGAGCTACGGCTCTTTGAATGGCGTTTTTAAGTTCGCGAATATTTCCTGGCCATTCCTGATGGAGAAGAAGAGTCGAAGCGCTCTCATCAAATCCTTTGATTGATTTGTGACTTTCTTGAACGGCTTCAAGCAAAAATTCGTTGGCCAAATTTAGCAAATCTTCCGGACGTTCTCTTAATGGCGGAAGATTGAGAATGATCGTATTAATTCGAAAATATAAATCCTGTCTAAAAAAACCTTTCTCGATACGATCATCGAGTGGTTGGTGAGTGGCGCAAATTAATCGAAAATCACTTTCCTCTTCAGTCGTTGAGCCTAGACGCGTGAATTTTTTTTCTTGGATCACTCGAAGTAACTTCACTTGCATATGAAGATGGAGATCTCCAATCTCATCCAAAAAGAGCGTTCCTTTATGAGCTTTTCGGATCAAACCTTCGCGATCTGTATTGGCTCCCGTGAACGCTCCTTTTTTGTAACCAAAAAGTTCACTCTCGATCAACGTCTCAGGAATCGCGGCACAATTAATCGGTACGAATTTCCCGGAGACTCTAGCACTTGATCGGTGAATTTGACCCGCCATCACTTCTTTTCCTGTACCGGTTTCTCCAAGCACGAGAACC
>JAQBPA010000207.1 GCA_028287765.1 Bacteriovoracaceae bacterium | reverse complement strand
ATTTAAAATGGTTTCCAGCAGTTTTCAAAAGATGTGGGTAAGAGAAAGACTTAAGTGCCCTGACCCCTTTCATGCGTTTTGTTTTTTTGTTTTGTTTTTTTTAAATGAAACTAAGATCTTTTTTATGTTTCTTGTGCGGGAAGTTTTTGGGGGTGATTTAGAGGCTGTTCTGGATTTGATGAAGCTTCTGGATGTTTCTGTTTCGCTGAGTGGGCGTGATTCGCTTCGGAAGCAGATTGATCGATCGATTCGGTCTTTTTCTGCTAACGACATTTCTGATTCGGATGCTGTTTATATGTTTGTTCTTGAAGACATTTATCAAAAATTAATTCTGGGAACCTCTCTTGTTTTGGGAACGCATGATTCTAACGATGGCGCGCAGTTTGATTATGATATCGACAGACCTTCCAAAATGGGGGGATTTGTTTTGCATCCGGACTATCGAGGTCTTCCTTTAAATCTTGAAAAGCATCTTTCGTACGCAAGGCTTATGTATATGTCGCTTCATTTGGAGAGATTTGAAAAAAATATCATCGCGCAGAACTTGCCCCCTATCGTAAAAGCAATGAGAACGGTTTCACTCTCAGATACACGACTCTTCAATACCGGAAATTTGGCTCTGGTTGGATTTAATGGCTCTAAAGGTTTTGGATGTCTTTTTGTTCATCACCAGTTGGATGATTCCAAACTAGAACTTACTGAAGATGCGGTTCATCTTCTAAAACTCTCCGGTGCAAATTTAGAAAAGCTTTATCTCATTGCAGCTCAGTAACGAGGGATCTACCTGGAGGCAGCTCTAATTTTATAAAATTTTAAAAAATTCTCAAATTCAAAAGTCCCCGATAATGCAATTCCCGATTGAGTAATAACTTTCTCGAACCATTGAATATCATATATCGCCGGAAGGAACATTGGTTTTACATTCGTCGCGGGTAGCAGCCCTAAATTATTCACAAAAATCGTATTGGAATTGACACTTATTTCTCTCGCTTGAAATGAACCGCCAAAAAGAATTTCAGCATCCGGAAATGATCTTTGAATTAATTCTGTAACAAACTTATGACTTACTTTCACATTTTCTTCCCGAGTTTTAGAAAATGGATCCCAAAAAAAGAAGCTCTTCCGATCTGTTCGATTCTCGCGAATAGCTAAAAACGAAACTATGCTTGGTGAATTTGATCTAACGCGGTGAAGAATTTCATAGGCAGATTCGCTTATCCCATTCGCGTTCCAATATCTACTTTGGTCGATATGAAACACTTGAGGCGAGCTAGGCTCGTTACTATGGTCTCGATGATTGCTGGATAATACAAAACGTATACGTCCATGGAAAAGATCTGAGATGAATTCTCTGCAGCCTGCGTGAAGTGCTCCTGGAACAAACGCCAATGAAACAAATAAAATCGAGCAAGTAAAATTTCGCAACCTCATGTCTTTGCCACCCGCCGTCATTAAGAGCAAAATTCGTGCCGAAAACCAAGCCTTGAAATGACTATGTATTTCGACAATTCGCTTTAAAATAGGGACATCGACTGCCCATAAAAGGTGATTTATTTGGAAAGCTTGTGCCGATTTCGAATGCTGATTCAGGATCCAAGACTTTTTAAGAGTCGAAGGTGAGACTTCACTGCAGAAAAAAAAGTCTTTTGTTCATAATAAGGAAGATCAAATTCTACCGCCGTCGCACGCACAATCGGAGCAATGGCGCGATAGTGAACATGACAGATTCCCGGAAACAAATGATGTTCGATTTGGAAATTCAGTCCGCCGTAGAGCCAATCTCCTACTCGTGAATTCGTTGCAAAATTAGAAGCCGTGCGAAGTTGGTGAGTAAGCCAGATATCCTTCAAAAGACGATCTGCCGGAATCGAAGGAAACTCAGGTCCTTCTACAATATGGCCGAGCTGAAATACAATGGCGAGAGTAAAGCCGGCAGCGAGATGCATGACAAAAAACCCCAGAAGAATTTGCCACCATGCAAACGGAAGAACAGCCAACGGTAAAATGAGAAAAGCAAAATAATAAGCAACTTTAAAAAAAACCAGCTCTCTATATTGATGTGAGGTGGCAGGTCGTTTTTTATAAATGAGATGCTGCTTTTTCCGAATATGCACGTAATCTTTTTTAAAAACCCACATCAAAGAAGTCAGCCCATATAAAAAGAGAGCGTAGTAATGTTGGTATTTGTGCATTTTCTTTTTTGGAGTTCCTGGAGAAAATCTTAAAAACGGAACGGGATGCAGATCTCCATCGGCTTCGGGAATATTTGTATAAGAATGATGAATAATATTGTGAAGCACTTTCCAGTTGTGCACGTCAGCCCCGAGCAAAACAAAGGAGTAGCCTAAAATTTTATTCCATAACGGTTTTTCGGAATAGGCTCCATGAATCGCATCGTGACCGATATTAAATCCAATTCCCGTTGTAAGAAGTCCCAGAAAAAAACAGAGGCCCAAAAGACTCCAGGCAGGCACAGATTGGGTGAGAATCAAAGTATAAGTGACAGCGAAAGACCCCAAATACAAACAGGTCTTTAAAACCATTTCTTTATTCCAATAACGAGAAAGATTCTGATCTAAAAAATATTGATCCACTCTGGATTTCAAAACTTGAGAAAAACAGCCTTCAGTCGGTGATAGAAAACTTACTTTAGCGCTCAGAAAAATCCTCAAAGACCCTCGAAAAAAATGAACACCATGCCCACATTCCCTGAGATGACGTCTCGAACCTACCTTGAATCGACTTTGAGTGAAACAGAACTTTCTTTGTTTCAGCTCGACCAGGAATCGATCTTCGCGCTAAAAAGATCATGTGGGTCAAAAACGATTTGAAAGAATCTCATGAAAATTGCGATCTATTGCACGAATATCATTCCGATCCATGCCCGCTCGCTCGATGAACGAGCCGTCGGCGGCACAGAGACAGGCGTTATTCGATTTTCCGAAGCTTTAAGTGAAGCTGGACATGACGTCACTGTCTATACCCCACACGAAAATCCTCCGCCTTCTGTTCCTCGCTATCTTCCTAAAAATTTAATTACTCAGTCAGGAGAGCTCGATGCTTTCATTGCTGTGCGAGATTGGATTCCTCTTTTATTTCAAGAATTAAAAACAAAACGAAAATTCTTTTGGACGGGGGACGCTGCCGATCAATTTCCAAATTATGGAATTGGCGACAAACGAGTAGAGAAAGAGACCTGCGCTCTTCTCACCGTAAGCGACTGGCAGGCTAAAAATCTATGCGAACAGTCGGGCTTTCCGATCGAGAAAGCATTTGTTCTTGGAAACGGAATTAATCTCGATTTATTCAAAGGAAGCGAAAATCGAAATAAGCGACGACTCATTTATTCGTCAATGCCCTATCGCGGACTTGTTTATATTCCCGCCATTTTTTCAGCTCTTAAAAAGAAATATCCTGATCTCGAAATGCATGTCTTTAGTGGTTACGACGTTTACAATCAACCCGAACGAGAATTTGAAGCCCTCCGAAAAAATCTACTTTCACTTCCAGACTGCACACTCCACGGAAATATTCTGCAAAAGGATCTGGCTCGAGAGTTTATGAAATCGGCGATCCTGCTTTATCCTTGCCATTTTGAAGAGACGAGCTGCATCACCGCGATGGAAGCTCAAGCCGCCGGATGTGCGATTGTGAGTTCGAAACTCGCTGCGCTTCCGGAAACCGTGGGCGATGCAGGAATTTTAGTGAGCGAAGCACCCGGCAGCCAAGCTTTCCTGGAAGCCACCTTTAACGCTGCCGATAAAATCCTCTCGGATGACGCTCTCTGGAAAAAGTTTTCTGATGCGGGACTGGCTCGTGCGCAAAACTTCGCATGGAAGACGGTTGCGAAACGCTTCGAAAAGTTTTTAATTGAATCTCTGAAACATTAAGACCGAATCTCTAGGAGTATATGAGCCCACAGTTAGACTGGTACCGCATTGTTGATTTAAGAGCGAAACCCATTGATAAGGACGCTGTTCTTAAGAAAAAAGTCAAAATCGTCGCAACGATCGGACCCGCTTCCGAAGATGAAAAAACTATTCAAGCTTTGATCCGAAATGGCGTTGATGTCGCTCGACTCAATTTTTCGCATGGATCTCACGCCGATCATCGAAATCGCCTGAACTCGCTCAGAAAAGTGGCCAAGGCTGAAGGAAAACATCTTGGTATTCTGCAAGATATTCAAGGCCCCAAAATTCGTGTCGGAAGATTTAAAAATAAGTTCGTCAATCTCAGAAAAGGCCAACCCTTTATCATCACCACGGAAAATGTTCTCGGCGATGAACTTCAGGCTGCCTGCACTCATTCCAAACTTCATGAGGAAATCAAAGCGGGTCATCGAATTCTACTCGACGACGGTTTGATTTTTTTAATCGTCGATCGAGTGAAGGGTCGTAAAATTTATACGACTGTCGTTTTTGGTGGAATTTTAAAAGATTCTAAGGGTATGAATCTCCCCGACACTCGCGTAAACATCTCGTGCTTAACCCCCAAAGATCGCCAAGATTTAAAATTTGGTTTCAGCCACCCTGTTGATTTTATTGCGCTCAGTTTTATTCAAACGGCCGAAGATGTTATTAAAGCTAGAAAGCTCATCGATCGTCTCCCCCATGCGCCCGCGGTTGTTGCTAAAATTGAGAGCGCTCTAGCGATTCATGATTTGGATGC
>JAQBPA010000188.1 GCA_028287765.1 Bacteriovoracaceae bacterium | reverse complement strand
TTGTGAACGAGCCAGTAGGTGTCGTATCTGAGCCCTCCATCTTTTAGATACACATTTACTTCCGTTGACTTGTTTTTGATCCATGCGTCCGTCAAATCCTTAAATTCTTTAAAGAAGTTCAGGTCATTTTTCTCATTTGCTTCAACCTCGTATTCTCCTTGTCCCGTAAATACAGGGAGTACATCGTAGGTGATAGAAATTGCTCCTTTTTTTAGAGCTTCTGAAATTCCATATTTCCTTGCAATGTAATTAGAAAGACTTGGCGGAATAGGAAGAGTTCGATCCGCAAAACCTAGACTGACTGCCAGCTCGCTAGGATTAATCCGTTTCGCAGAGATTCCAGTTACAAGATTGGCCATCGGGTTTGTCATGTCCCAATTCGATAAAAATAGTTCGAATTTTTTTTCATCTAAGTTTTGAGTCTCCTCGATTATGAATTTCGAATAATTGTTTTGAATTGCAGTCTTAACTTCAGCGAGACTTTTCCTATACTCTTTGATGATCGCCTTAGGTAACTTCCCTTTATTGGCAGCGATAGATTTCATCTCATGATCGATCGTTTCCCCTGTTTTGATCAGCTGCTCTACATCAGAAAACGCCGCATGTTTTGCGAGCTCTGGATGTGTCTGGAGTGCGTCTAAATATAATCGAACTCCTTCTGTCCAAATTGCAGGGTTGGGAAGTGCCTTACTACTCAAGTGCATTTCATCTACCTGAAATCTTTTTCGAGCAAGATTCCCCAAGAAATCGAAATTTTGAAAAATATCTCCTCTATTTAGAGTATCGTCCAATTGGGAATTCCAGTAATCACTGGACTGGTTCGCCGTTGTCGAGAAAAGGCTACCCCGGCTTGTTTCAGAGGCGTATGCACGAAATGCGGCTAGGCACTCTCTAAATTGTTCAGGTGTCAAATATTTATAATCAGGAGAATCAATACATAAAATTTTCTTTTCGGCGATCATATGATCTACAACGGCTGACCCTGCATGAAAAATATCGTTCTGAATCATATTGAGTTTGATTCCCATTTCATAAAGTTCACTTGAAACCGCCGCGAGTTTCTCAGATTGATTCTCAAGTCTATATAAAACCATATTCAAACCGCGAACGGTTACATCGGTAAGTTCGGCAATGTGCAGATCAACGACGTTCAGCATTTGTGCCTCTTTTATAAAAATTTCGGATGCCTGTTTAGAGAGCTGCACCATATTATCGGTTAGGCGCAGCTCCATCTCTCGCATGGCCTTTAAAATAACTTCCGTACTGGACTCTTGCGGATCCAAGAGTGCAGATAAGCCAATTGCAAAATTCAAAATTGAGGCATAAAAATTGAATGTCATCATTCCTAATTCGGCGGCAGAAATGCTCTTTGCGCCAGTCTCAAGTGATTTCGAAATTGAATCCGACAATCTATTAAAGTTGTCATTTATTTTGAGAAAGTTCTGTCCTGCAAACGTAATCGCTTGCGCGGCCTCTGAGTTTCCGGCAATTCTGGCGAGATTAGAAAGCAATTCTATACTGTTCAAATAGGTCTCTTTTCCCAACTCTAATCTTTCTTTTTGATTTTGATCGTTTTGACCCTTCTCCCATTGCTTTTTCATCTCATTAAAAAAAGCTTCGTTTTGATTTTTAAGTTCAACAGCGATAGCAACCATTAGCTTTTCCTGGTTTAGCTCGCCTTTTTTGTAGTCAGTATCAAGCTTATGGAGGAACTTGTTCTGTTCCTTATGGTCATCATGAGTTTGTTTTTTCTGTTCAGTGAGTTCATCATGATTTTTTTCTTCCTGACTTTTTAAATCATCGATGTTGCTGTCGGTAGTTGCATTTATCTGTGGAGCTAGGTAGGCATTAATTGCCTTTTTGTACGATTCATCGTTTGAAGAGTTACTCAAAACTGTTTTCATCTCATCTACACCATATTGTTCGATATAATTTACAGCTCTCATCGAAATGTCTTGAGCTAGTATTTGCATATCGCCGCCCAACTCGTCAGCGGTAATTTTTGAAAGAGTTCCGACGACGCCCGTTACGAAATCGCCAGCAATGTCACCATATTTGCTACCAGCAGTTATCGGTTTGGCCATCGATTTTAAATTGCCTAAGTATTCCTTTAAAGACTCACCCGGCTTGTAAGCAGAAGCTGAATGTGCCAGTGCAGTGAGGTTTTGAACTCGTTCGCCTCCTGAGTTTAATTCTTTAAGCATCTCTTCGTAAGAGAGCGTTTTGCCCCTCGCCTTCATTTCGTCGTAGTGTCGATTGAATGATCTAAGATTTAGAATCTCTCCAATACGGTTATTTTGTTTGAAGGTTGATAGCGTATGGTTGATATATGCGCCTTCTCTAGGGTTGAGATTGAGTGAAGTGGTCCTAATAGAAGGAGGAACTAGGATATCGGGTGTTGACGGTAAACTGGTTTGTGCAGAGCGGCCGGGTGCATTTAACACCTGACAAATTACGATTGGCGATCTGGGCTTTTCGAGACCTTGGTTTACTTCACGAATAAACTGCTCAGAGGCAGCCGAGTCGGACTTAAGTTCCTTGCCAACGTCGGCATGCAAACCAAAATCAGCTATTGCAAGCAATAGGAAAAGGATCCGCAGAAATATGACGTTACTAACTTTTTTTTCAAATTGCCCGCCAGCCATACATCAACTGTTCTGCAAATTTCGTGCCAATTATTAAAAGCGAAATCTCGCGGTTCCGTCGAGAAACAACCCGGAACAATCCTTTTATCATTGAAATAGGGAGACCTATGTCGCACTTGCTCGGACTTCAATTCCTTGTCCCTATCTACTGACCGGAGACATCGTTAACAGGCGAAGTGCGCGAGAGCGCACTAGCCGCGGGCTCGCGAAGCGAGAAGCCCTCCACAGGCAATTAGAATTAGGAGATCTCCCTATGAGATCTCAAGCTCTAGCCTGGGAGGTTATGTGTATAGAAGTAAGGATAGACGAGCATGCAGTCGTCAAAAAGAGAAACTTCGAGGGTTGAAGAGAAAACTTTCGAAACAGTTACAGAGTTGTCGGGACAGGCATTTAAAACAGAAAATTCAAGCGATTTTTTTGGCGACGAAGCTCGGCAATGTGAGTGAAGCCGCGCGACAGCTGGGGATTTCAAGACAAGCGCTCTCGAAATGGATTTCTCGTCTTTCTCGAGCCAACTTTCAGCTGAAGGGTTTGAGAGAGAGGTCTCGTCGACCGAAGAAGCGCGATCGAAAAAGGACGTCTCGCCAGACCGAGAAGAAAATCAAACAGCTCAAAAAGAAAAGAAGACTCGGCTCTCTGCAGATTAAAATGGCCCTTCATCAAGACGGAATCCAAGTCGGTAAGACGACGATTCAGCACATTATGAATGGCCGAAAGAAACCTTTGAAGAAAGTGCGAAGCCGAAGAGCCACTCACAAAAAAAGATATGAACTTCCCATCCCCGGGCAACGAATGCAAATCGATGTGAAGTACGGACCTCTGCTCTCGAATGGAAAAAGACCGTACGTTTATGTCGCCGTGGATGAGTGCACTCGCTGGCGATTCGCTCGAGCTTATCCTGAGCTCAATCATTTCATGACGGAAGACTTCTTGAATCGTCTGAAAACAAGAGCACCGTTTCCTCTTCAGCATTTACAAACCGATAATGGCTTTGAATTTACTTTTCGCCTCTCCGTCGGTGAAAAGGCCATGCATCGAATGAAACATTGGTGTGAGCGATTTAGAATTCATCATCGACTCATTCCTCCGGGTGTCAAAGAACTCAACGGCAAAGTCGAAAGATCTCATCGAATCGAAGATCGCTTCCTTGAAGCTAAAAATCATTTCCTGAAAATCATGTCGATTGTGCCACTGGATAAAACGGACACCCTCTTGCGCGAACTTAAAGCCCAGCTCACAATCTACAATGACTACTGTGGAGTCCCGCTGTTACCGATGTCCCGGCCCGTACATGCTCGGACTTCAATTCCTTGTCCCTAAATTTCTTAAAGCCCGATATTGATGCCAGAGGGTTTTAAATGGCTCATGATGGCGTCCAGGGTCGATTTAACTTCCTGTAAAATGACTCCGTTTGCAGCGATCGTATCGGTTGTCTTGAAGCGATCTTTTCCTTTTCCGTTAGGAAACGTATCCACTTTTTCGATATCTCCCGCGGGACTATATTTTACGAGAAGGGTTCCTACGTCTTTTAGAGTAATCGATTCTGTTTTTCCGAATTTCCAGTAAGTGAATGCAATTTGTTTTTTTGCGAGCTCGTCGGTCAGAAAAGAAATTTTTCCCTGCTTATTCCAAGCGAGTGAAATGTCGACGGTCTTTTTTCCTTTTTCAAGTTCATTCGCTTTGATGGGATTACATTGCACGTCGTAATTAAAATTTGCTTCCGAGGTAACTGCTCCCGCGCGCTTGGTTTTAACTTTGCTCACTTGATTGCAGCCTAGATTGTATTCGAATTCCGTAATTTCACCGGAGGGAACGGTTTCACGCCGGAGTGGATTTCCAGTATTTGCATCGTAGTCGATGAGTTCCCCTCGTCCGTGTTCGTCTAAATCAGAAGTGGTGTAGCCAGTTGTAGGTGAAAGTTTTTTTGTTTCTTTACCAAGTTCTTTTCCATTTCCATCAAATTTGGTGATCGATTCAAATTCTTTAAGCTTTGCTTCCTGAATCTCTCGCGAGATGAGTTTTCCTTTTTGAAATTCAGAAATTTCAGTGAGCGAGTGATTGGGATTATTTGCGACAAACGATCGACTATATTTTATTTCGCGGCCGTCGGGCTGAGTTTCTTTGGTCACTTCGTACTGGGCGTTATAGGCGAGCTGCACCGTTTCTTTTTGAACGTCTTTAGTAAACTGTGGAGGCTTGGTGATCGAAAGCGTAAGCATATTGCCGATCGTATCGTAGGTGAATTCAACTAACTCTTTTTGAACATTTCGAAATGATTTTAACCTTCGGTTTGGAAAGAATTCATATTTGATTTCACGACCCAGTGAATCTCTCAGCGACTGAACTAAACCTTCCAACGCTTTAGTCGAAACATAACTAAAACTTACAGATCCGCCGCAGGCATCGTTAATGCGCACTAAATTTTTTCCGGAGTAAGTATAAGAAAGGGCATTTCCATATTTGTCAGCGGCTTTAACAAGCTGACCGCCAGGATTAAAATATTCGGCGGACTTATTTTGAAAAGTTCTTACAAAGGTTCCGTCAGGTTTCATTTCGAGAGTCGATGGGCCCTTTGAAAAGCTATAATATATGCCCGCCCCAAGAGGCTTGGGTGCCGAAAGAAGTTTGGCTTCTTGCTCATCGCGAAACGCCTGATCGCTCAAAAGTTTTCGTTTCAAATCATCGTAAACATTTCCCGCCTTTAACCCGCCTTTTTTGGAGTCGAGCTTTTTTTGAGCGATAATAATGGCGTCTGCTAAAGTTTTCTTCGCTTCTTCTAAATTCTTTTCGCGAGTGTAGTAATTTTCAAATCCGTCGCCCTCCATCACTTTGAAGCGGGTGCGGTCGGGGGCGACGTGGATATTGTGGTTAAAGGTCCATTTGGTGCCAAAAATGCTGGAATCTCCCGCATAGGAATTATAAGCCCCTCGGATTTCGATGGGCATAAAACAAGGAAGACTAATGTGATCAATGGGCAAAAAGAAGTTGAGAGTACGTTTATTCACGACGCCGCGAGTGGCGGCATTGAGCTGGGGCGACACTCCCGGCATCGCTAAAGAAGCAATCATCACTGCCCGATTAAATTTCGGAATTAAAAAACTCACCCTTCCTTATAATTTACGTTAAATTGATGACTAAATGTATCCTCTTCTTTTTCAAATAGGACCTTTAAAGCTTTATACCTATGGACTCATGATGGCGGTCGGCTTTTTTACCGCCATTAGCTGGGCTGTTCGTCGCGCGCCGCGTTATGGAGTGTCAGCGGAATTCATTTCAAACCTCAGCTGGATTCTCGTCGTGGGCGGAGTTGTCGGAGGACGACTCGGATATATTATTTTTGAAGAATCCATCTCAGATCTTTTCTCTTTTAAGCTCTTTGAAGTGTGGAAGGGTGGAATGGTTTTCTACGGTGGGTTCATTGTCGCCGTTTTGGGAGCTCTCTATTATAGTCGTAAACACAAAGTTCCGTTTTTGACGGTAGCCGATATTATGGCCCCGACCATCGCACTCGGACATGCTTTTGGAAGAATCGGATGTTTGTTCGCAGGCTGTTGTTACGGAAAGCAATGCACCCTTCCGTGGGCGATTACTTTTACGAATCCACTAAGTTTAGCCCCGCTTCATGTGCCGCTTCATCCCACTCAGCTTTACGAATCGATCGGACTTTTTCTAACCGTAGGCATTTTGCTTTTAGTTCAAAAACATCAAAAATTTATGGGGGAAATTTTTGTCGTCTATCTTTCTCTGTATGCCATTCTTAGAACGACGGTCGAAACTTTTCGAGGAGATGAAGATCGCGGGTTTGTAGATTTTTGGGGCCTTTACCCAAATCAATGGCTCTCAACGTCGACCTTTATCGGTGCAGGTATGCTTGCCGTGGCTGCATTTGTGTTTTGGAAATATCGAAAAGTTCCGACTTCATTTTCTGCGAAGAAGAATTAAAAAGCTACTAGCGAGCTTTTTTATAAACTTCTGAAATGCGCTTCAGCACTACTTCTACGGATTCAAA
>JAQBPA010000176.1 GCA_028287765.1 Bacteriovoracaceae bacterium | reverse complement strand
ATGTGAAGTTATTTGATCAAGACTCATTTGTTTTTCTGTTTTTAAATAACTCACGCGAGCCTCGAGAATATCTTGTTTGTTAACCGCGCCCCAAAAACCGAAAGGGGCGTCGGCTGAAGAACCTTCTTCAGGGTTGGTTTTGCTTTCTTCTGTTCGTCCGGTGATTTCAAGAGTTTTTGTTATAAGAGTATCGCTCATTGTATCTTCGAATGAGGGAAGACTTACGCGCTCCAGAATGATTTTGTTTTTAATTTCACGATCAAAAACACTTTTTTCGACAGCGGGTATGAGATCAGCGCCAAACTTCGAATAAATTTCAGACTCAGAGTAGAGTGGTTCTGTCGATTGAGTTTCGTCAGATCGAAGATAGGCAACCGTCATCTTGGCTAATGCCGCCCTTACGTCCTCCGATAATGGCATGGGTCCCCATCGATCATTAAATGCTAAAATTTTATTTCCATCTTTAAGGTCGGAGAGTTTTTTACTATCAAGAATGGAGCGAGAAATTCTTTGCAGAAATTCTGCGTAATCACGAAATGCCCATTCGAGACTAACCCAGCTGACATTCGACGCTTGATCGGTGAGTCGAAACATCGCTCGTCTCAAAAAATATGTTGCATTTGCTTCATCTGTCGTCGTGACGGTGAGATTTCCTGTTTTGGAATCCTTAGCGAAAGTAAACGATAGCTCCGACTTCTCTTGAAGCGAGTTCGTGTCTCTTTCTTTCAAAAGAAAGGTCTCACTTTCTGCTCCGCTGGTTCCACCTTCGTCGTCTGATCGTTCGATGGTTACGAGGTTTCGATCACTGCGTACAAATGGACCTTGAGCAGCAATTTGTTCTCGAATTCTTTTGAGGCTTTCGCTGAGGATGTCATAAGAATTTTCTAAATCTTGTGCTTTCTTTTCTGCACCTGCCAAATCTGTTTGAACAGTAGGAATTTGCTTTTCTAAAAAAGTAATATTTGCCTCGATCTCAGCGATTTGTGCAGAAAGTTTGAAAGCTGTCGACGCAGCACTTCGATGCGCCAGGCCAGCCTCTTCGATGGCTTTATCTAAATGACTTATTTTTTCTCGCTTCGCTTTTGCATTCGCATTAAATAGATCTAAATTCTTTTTTAAAACCGCATCTCTTTTTGATTGGGCCTCCTCTTTTTGTTTTTGAGCGAATTCAAGATTTTTTAACCGAGTGCTATCGCTTCCAGAAATCCATTGCCACGTCGTGGGATGCGCGTAGAGGTTTCCCACTTCTTCTACATTCTTTTCTGCTCGCAAATAGTCAGCATTTTTTTCAATGAATTCTTGGTTCTGATTTCTAATGAAGTCTTCTGCGTGAGTGAGAGTATTGACGTAGTCGGCTAAATTTTCAGCTTCACTTTTTTTAAGTAGATTCATTTTGAGTTCGTGACCTTTAACTTTTAAATCGCTTAATATTTTAGCGAGGGCTGCTTTTAAAAGCTCATTTCTTCTATTGATTAGATCCACAGTTAATTTAGGAAGTCTCTTTTCTTTAAGACTAATGATGGCTTGACTCGAATTTAAATCGATTCGAATTTGCTGAAGTCTTTCTATGTCTTTGCCGGAAACAGTATTCTTTTCTAAAGAGTCGCGAATAAAAAAAAGAGCAGCGCGTTCATAGGAGTTTAAAGAATGACTGAATAATTTCTCGTTCTGAAAATTATTGGTTTGGGCGGTTAGGCTGAAAGAAATCAGCATGGATGTGCAAAATAGAAAACTTTTCACTAGATTCAGAAAGAATTGAGATCTTTTTGTAATCGTTAAAATTTGCATATTCGATCCAATGCCCGTCTTTTATCAGAAAAAAGGGTTTTTTGGGGGGACTTTTAAGACTTTTTAAAGGATCGAATGAACGAGTAAATATCCGATTATCTTAATGTTTTTTGAACCGATTGAAGGACCAGGGAAATCTCCTTATGCCAAGCCGAGAGGATTTCGACCTGTTTAGAAATCGAATTCGTATCGCCTTCAAAAAGTGAATTCCACTCCCATTCAAGCTCAATCAGGCGCCTTCCAGAAAAAACACCGGTGAGCGCCATAAATACAGGATCCCTTTGAAGCTTCTTTTGCTCTTCTCGAAGTGTAGAAATTTCGATGAGTGTGGGTTTCGTTCCCATATTTTGAAAAATTTGATCCAGCTTTGTTTGGGCGAGTTGGATGGATTGATCGATGATTTCAAGTTTAATCTTTTCGGAACCTTGATATCCCTTTTTTAAAGCGCTGATTTGTTCGAAAAAGTTTGGAAGAGGTTGAAAGTTCCTTGTCGCTTCAGCAAATGGCTTCCATTCAATCCCAGGAATTTTT
This sequence comes from Bacteriovoracaceae bacterium, assembly GCA_028287765.1. Taxonomy (GTDB): domain Bacteria; phylum Bdellovibrionota; class UBA2394; order UBA2394; family UBA2394; genus JAQBPA01. The sequence continues at coordinate 14,030 of JAQBPA010000176.1, read as the reverse complement.
GCACCGCCCTCCGTGCAGTTGATCAAATTTAAAGAAAGCCGATCGCGTACTTCGCCAAAGTTGAGACGAAAAGCTTCGTAGTAACCTGATGTCGGCACTTTTTCTCGAAGATTTCCTGGTGCCCAAAGAAGTTGATCTCCTGCCGCTTCGAGTTTTTTTTGAAGGTCTTTTTCGGAACTCGCGTGACTCCATTCTTCGTATGAAATCCCCGGTGGATGGGATGAAAAGTTCTCGGGATCATAAGCGAGATCTTGTCCAACTAAAAAAGCTCGATCGCATCCTGCGTAATCCGCAAAGGCGAGCGCCATATGCGCGACGGACGGGCCGCACTGAAGCATTCCTTTTTCAGCCTGGTCTTCAAAAAAACGATAATAGCCATACTGACGATAAACCGCAAAGTGGGGGCCGGGATAAGCTTGAATAACGGTAGAAGGAACGAGGGGGAATACCACCAGATTTGCTTTTGCTTTTTCGCGAGGTATGTCGACAAAAAAGGGTTTTGATCCTTCGTCGCGCTCCAAACAAAAAACAAAATGAGGATGAATTTCATTTTGAATGAGAATTTTTAAACTCGCATCAGCCGATAAAAGAAGTGCTCGATGCTGAAGTTCTTTTAATATCGGCAAACTTTTTTTAAGTGAAGGTCCGGTCGATATAATAATTGCCGGAATATTTTTAAATTTATTTTTTAAAAGATGAATACCCGGAGTCTTTTGAAGCCAGTCGAGATTTCCAATTGTATTCCGAAGACCTTCAAGACTGTCCGACAAAAAACCATGAGATTTTTTACAAATATCGAGAGCCATTTCGAAAGTGGATTTAACGTGATTAAAATATCCAGGGTGAAGCGCTTCAATCACGGGATGATTTCTCATTTGATAAGCGTTCGCCTTTTGAAGGCGATCACGATCGGAAAGCAGAACAAAAAATTCACGAGCAAGATCGGATTCTTTAAGCCCGATGATCCAATGAATTTTTGGATGAGCGAAGAGTTGATCAAGACGAGTTTGCTGAAGTGCGAAAAGAAATCTCGGCACCGACGGCTCGATCACGATATATTCTTCTGTTTCTGGGAAGGGTTTTTTAAGCGTCTGCTCAAAGAGGCAGCCGAGTCCAAATCCATTAATAAAAAGAAGTCGAGCAGGAGAGGCTCCGGGAGTAAGTGGAGGAAAAAATCCTTGAAGCGTCGAATCGATCAGAGTGTTATCTTCAATGAGTTGGGATTCGCCATTATGTTCTTCCAGTCGAAAGTGCGATTCGTACTCTAACTCGGCAACTGCCGTGATTCGAGCCCTTTCCTTCGGATACCGTTTAAAGAAATGCTCTAAATTTTCGATCAAGACTCCATTCATCGATTACCTCTATTGTAGCCAAAGTAATGGAAGAAAATCGATCTAATACACTCGACGACGAGACGTGACTAAGCGAGAATTTCGAGATGGTTGTCATTATTGGTGGCGGAAAGAGAATCGGAAAAGGCCTAGTGAAGGCCTATAGCAAAAAACATCAGGTGCTCTTTACTTATCATTCAAGCGAAGGATTTAAAGGTAAAAACATACGTGCAGCTCGCCTCGATGTTCGAAATATTTTAGAAATTAAAGCCTTTGCAAAATCTTTTAAGCCGAAATCTGTGAAGGCTCTCATCTATGTGGCTTCTTCATTTAAACGCGTAAATTTTGGCGCGACTCTCGAAAGTTAATTTGATGAAATTTTTGAAACGAATGTGAAGGGTGCCTATTTTTTATGTGAGGCTATGCAGTCGAAAATGAAGAAGGGCTCTAATGTTCAGTTTTTCAGCGATGTTCTCATCGATAAGATGCCGACAGCGAGGCTTCCGTACAGTATCGCGAAGGCGGGTCTTACACCGCTTGTAAAAATTCTTGCTAGAAACTGGGCCCCCGATATTCGAGTGAATGAGATTCGTTTTGGATATGAGCTGCTCCCGGATAAGGTGTCCGAAAAACTAAAGAAGAAATGGCTAAAAGAAATTCCGATGAAGCGTTACGGCGGAATTGAAGGTGCGGTAGCTGCATCAGAATTTTTAACAAAAGAAAGTTATATAACTGGCACGCAGCTCGATGTGGATGGCGGACTTTCTTTATGAAGGAGCCGAAAATAATTAAAGAAACCGAAGAGAAACTTTCGCCTTGGGTGACGCTCGTGAGTCGAACGATTCAGCAGCCCATGAATCCAGATTCGGAGACCTATCACTCCCTTCAACTCGCGGACTACGTCGCCATTTTTGCTATTTCAAAAGACGGAAGAATTCCATTCGTAAAACAATATCGCCCCGCCCGAAAAGAAATCACTCTAGAATTTCCAGCGGGTATTTTAGAGATGGGTGAAGATCCCGCAGAGACGGCCGCGCGAGAACTTTTCGAAGAAACAGGATTTCGAGTCAAGCGAACGCCAGAACTATTGGGAAGATTGAGCGCCGATACTGGCCGACTCAGCAACGATCTTTGGTGTTTTTTTGCCGACGATGTTGAAGCAGATCGTACCTGGAAAAAAGAAGAGGGCGTTGAGCTAGTTCTTTATAAAAAAAGCGAAGTTCTCGAGGCGATTCAAAGTAACAAATTTGTAAATGCAATGCATATAGCGGTTCTCGCTATGGCTCAGATCAAAAGAAAATTTAATTTCGGAGAAATTGAATGAGTAAAAAAGTACTTGTCACAGGCGGAACCGGTTTTATTGGCGCGGCTCTTGTGAAGAAATTACTGGAAAAGGGTTATCACGTTCGCTCACTCGATAATGACTCACGCGGAAGTGTTTCTAAGCTTGGCAAATTCGCGAAGGACGTCGAACTCGTCAAAGGCGACATCCGAGAGAGTGAAGCTGTTTTGAAGGCGGGAAAAGGAATCGATGAAATGATTCATCTCGCCTATATCAACGGAACCGAATTTTTTTATTCCAAACCGGAGATGGTTTTAGATGTGGCCGTTCGGGGAATGATCAATGTTCTCGATTCTTGTAAAGCCAATCAAATCAGAAATCTTGTACTCGCCTCGAGTTCGGAAGTTTATCAAACACCTCCCACCATTCCTACCGACGAATCTGCTCCTCTCGTCGTTCCGGATGTAATGAATCCAAGATATTCTTACGGGGGTGGAAAAATAATTTGTGAACTCATGGCTATCAATTACGGAAGAAAAAACTTTGATCGTGTTGCCATTTTCAGGCCGCATAATGTTTACGGCTCAGATATGGGTTTTGAACACGTCATTCCGCAATTCATTTCGCGAACCAAAAAACTCATCAAAGAAAATCCAAAAGGCGTTATTCCCTTCGAAGTGCAAGGCGACGGCCAGCAAACGAGAGCTTTTGTTTATATCGATGACTTTACCGATGGTTTGATGCGGGTTGTCGAAAAAGGCGGGCATCTTGAAATTTATCATATTGGCACGAACGATGAGATTTCGATGGGAAGTCTCGCTGAGAAAGTCGTGAAGTTTTTTGGAAGAGAGCTTAAACTTATTTCTGGACCGGAGATGTCAGGCGCAACGCTCAGAAGAATGCCCAATATATCCAAGTTAAAAGCGCTAGGGTATTCACCAAAGGTTTCGCTGGATGAAGGACTCTCAAAGACAATTCCTTGGTACATCGAAAATAGTCGGAGTTAAACAGAAGGGGACATACCAATGCAAAATTCAACTTCAAAGCCCGTAGAAGCTTGTCAGATCTGCGGCCATAAAAATTTAGATTCCATTCTTTTTATCGGATACCTTCCGCCGGTAAATACGATGCCAGCAATCGGTAGCGTTCCTGTCGAAGAGAGGGCGTATCCGCTTGAACTCCTTCGTTGTGAGAAATGTACGCTGGTTCAAATCGGACTTGAAGTGCGCGCCGACGTTTTATTCCCGCCGGAATATCCTTACCTGAGTGCGAGCACGAGAATTTTGCGCGATAACTTTGCAGATCTTTATAAAGAATCGAATGAGCTTTTAAAATTAAAAGCAGACGATCTGATCGTCGATATCGGATCGAATGACGGAACGCTTCTCGGAAATTTTCATAAAGGTGGCCACCGAGTACTGGGAGTAGAGCCCTCACAGGCCGGCGAGATTGCAAATAAAAATGGCGTGAAAACAAAAATCGCTTTTTTTGGAAAAAAGATAGCAGCCGAAGTCAAAAAAGAAATGGGCGCTGCCACAGTAATTACGGCGGCGAATGTCTTCGCGCATATTGGCGACGTACATGCGGTCGTCGACGGCATCGTTGACCTTCTAAAAGACGACGGAGTTTTTATTTCGGAATCTCATTATCTTCTGGGACTGATCGAAACGGTTCAGTACGACACAGTCTATCATGAGCATCTTCGTTATTACTCCTTAATGAGTCTGAAGCATTTACTTGAATCCCACGGCCTAGAAATTTTTAGAGTCAAAAAAATTCCAACTCACGGCGGCTCTATTCGTGTGTATGCAGACCGTAAAGGAAAACGTCCGATCGATAACTCTGTCACAAAAATGTTAATGGAAGAAAAAGAAGCCGGACTCACCAGCGGAAAAGTATTTGAGCGATTTAGACAGCGCTCCATTCAGTCAAAGCTAGATCTGATGAAACTCCTTTCTCAATTAAAAAAAGAGGGCGCAAAAATTTACGGAGTAGGCGCACCGTCTCGCGCAAGTACGCTCATCAAATATATAGGACTCGACGACGGCATTTTAGATTGTGTAGTCGAAATCAAAGGCTCACATAAAATCGGAAAATACATGCCAGGAACTCGAATTCCAGTCGTCGAAGAATCCGTCCTATTCCAAAAGCAACCCGAGTACGCTCTATTTCTTTCATGGCATATTGCAAATGAACTCGCAGAGAATCTAAAAAAGAACGGTTATAAAGGAAAATTCATCACACCACTACCTGAGCCGAGAATTTTGTAAAATTAACAGCCGGGTCCAGGGCCGGCCGGAAGTCGAATCTCCGGGCGAGCGTAAGCGAGTCTTGGGTGAAAAACTCGCTCATTGAGATTCAAGTAATTTCAGAACATCGTGCCAGTGCTGCTTCCTCGGCATAGGTCTTCTTTTTCTCGCATGACTTACTTGCCTGCCTCAGGAGTTTTTCACCCAAGCCTCGCTTACGTTCGTCCTCAATTCAACTTCCGGCCGGACACCAATACAGATACAAAATCTTAAAACAAAAAAATAAAAATATTTAATGAAATAAAAAAATGAGAAATCTTAAAGTTTTGAGGGATTCGGCGGGCGCATGGGAATATTCGTTTGTCTAAAGAACTAAGCGAATGAGAGGGGCTCGATCCGAAAATGCCTCTGTGGGCGACTAGATGAGTCGAGATGAAATAAAAACCACGTCTCGCCCACAGGAGCCTTCTCGTCCGTATTTTGAATTCGCCGCAAACCGGGCAGTGCACTTTTCGGATTGAGCTCCTCTCATTCGCGTCTTTAAGTTCGCAAGACAACGAATATTCCCATGCGCCCGCCCGATCCCGGCGATTCGACTCCAGGCTTATCGATTTTTTATAAACTCTCAATTACGCTGAGCATGTCCCGGAGGTCCTGATTTCCGTCGATCGGATTGATATAGTCCCGTCGTCTAAAAAGATATTCGCTTCCGAGAAAACCAATCTCTGCTCCGACGATGGCTCCTACTCCTGCGCCGATGAAGACAATCGTGCCTCGGCCTGCCCATCTCACAATTGTGGAGAAGCCTTTTTCGGTTGCTACAACGGGAAGAATTTTTTGTGCGGCTTTATAGCTTAAAAATCCGCCGCCGACCGCGCCGCCTACAGCCGCCACTCCGGTGATGATTTGTCTGAATCTTCTGCTTCGTTCCTCTAAAACGAGTGAGCGATCTCGAAGGGATTTGTCGAGCGAGGCGTAGCGGGCAATTTCTGTTGAATGTTCGAGCCAAGATTTATTGATGAGAAAAAGTCGCTCATAAAAAAATCTTTCTGTGCTTGCATTAAAAACAAGCGTGACGATTCGGTCTCTGATTTTGTTGAATTCAGGTTTTGCTTGATCGTCTGCCGGATCGAAAGGTGTTGCTATGAACTGATCCAGAAGATGAAGAAATTCCATTTGCTCGGCTGTCACTTGTTTAAGAATTCTCTCCTGACTCTTTGTCATCGGCGGTTTTTTAAATGCGTCTTCGATGACGTCGTCTAATGTTCTGGTTTTTGTAATGGGATCGGGCGGAAGAGAATTGGTGCTTACCGTGGGTACAGAGTTTGTTCCTGTTGATTTTGAAACAGAATTGGTTCCATTGGTATCTTTTTGATCCTGTGCGAAGGCTGCGATGGTTGCTTGATCTGACGGATCAATTAAATAGATGAATGTTGGTGCATCTTTAGCTGTTAATAGTTGAGCTCCTCCGAAAAGGAGACTTATTAAACTCAGTCCAAATATCTTTCGATTCATATTATCCTCCCCCAAAAAAAATAATTAATGACTTATTTCTTCTCGAATGGATTCGAGATCTTTTGATAAAAAATCGGAGCTCTGAATATTTTCAGGCATATCCAAAATCTGGCTCAGTAAAAATCCTGCGCCAGCGCCTAAGAGAGCTCCTGCGGGAACCGCAATCCAGAGTACTTTGATTCCGAGTGTCGTATGCGCAGAGATGAGTTTTCCAACAGGTAGTCCGATGATGGCACCAACGACTGCGCCTCCGACTGTGTAAAGAAGACGTTTTTGTTTGGATTTTGAAACGCGTCCAGTGAAAGACCTTTTCATTTTTGTATCTAGATTTACAAACCGTCCTAAGAGTTCCGGATGTTCTCGTGCGGATGTTTTAAGAAGCTTCAATCGATCCTGAAGCTCTTTACTACTACTGGCCTGAAAGAGAGATTCTGCGAGACGATCGGTGATCAGCTTTGCCATGGGCTGATCATCGGCCATCGCATAGGTTAAAAATTCTCCGTAATAATATCCAAATTCTGTCTCATCATTGGGTACATCGGGCGGCGATTGACTGATTAACGGGAGCGCTAACAAAAGACTTTGGATGAAGAACATTTTTTCTCCTAATTTAAATTGAATTCGCTTTGTAGAAGAGAAAGATCACTGGATGAATGAAAGGAGCCAATGAAATCCTCTCCATGAGGATATTTTGCGGTAAATTCTTTTGAATTGGTGACGGCGTTATCCATCGGAAGATTTGCTGCAGTCTTGGTCCCCACTCCAATTCCAATTCCTGTCCCGACGGCAACAGCTCCTGCGGCAAGTAAATAATCCTTCGGTGTAAGCGCTGCCGTATTCATGGCGGTAGCTGCCGCTGATTTCATTTTAAAAACAAGATAGCCGCCACCGAGAGCAAGGCCAATGGCCGCTCCGCCTAAGCTCGTCCAGATTCGGATGTTCTTTTGATGATTTTGATAGCGCTGAATATAAACGACCGCCTGGTCTGCGAAAGCATTTCCTAGAAAAACAAAATAACTTTTGAGCTTTGTGTTTTCTTTTAGAGTGGTTGCGAGATGTGTATTTAAATCATTTTGAATGATTTGTGCAGACTCTGCAAAATACACTCGGGCGAGACGTCTTCCGGTCAGTTGGAGTTCTTTGACGATTTTGTCTTTAACGTTATCTTTGTCGACAGTAATGGCATTGAGTTCATTTGCTTTTTCGATATAGGTTCTCATTTCGCCAGAAAAAATGAGAAAGTCAGGATTATAATCTGATTTGCTTTTATCTTCTGCTTTTAAAGATGCAAGTGGGAGTGCAAGAAAAGTCGCTGCAAAGATCATTTTAAGTTTACTCGTTCGTTTCATTTTTTCCTCCGGTTGTTTGGTTCGAAATTTCTAACTCGATCTCCGATAATTTTTCTTTGAGAAGTTTTCGTGTTTTTAAAAGTTCGGCGTTTCTTCTCTCCATTTGATCTTCAAAAGTGGGGAGGCTTCGTTTAATTTCTTGAGTTCGATGAGTAGGCTTCCAAATCAAATCTGAGAAATTCTCTCCTTTTTGAATGGTGAGAATATTGTAAGCCGTCGGAAGGGCGAAATTACCAAGGAGGGCAGAGCTAAAAATAAATCCTCCCGACTTCATAAGAAAATACGAAGCGCCGAGTTCAATTAATATTCTTCCGCGACTTTCGACTTGATCTAAGAACTCCTGAATATTGGTTTCATTTTCGGCGGCGATCTCTGGATTGGTGTTTGAATAAAAATTGTGGAGGCCCACAATTCCATATTCGAGATCCGTAAAATTCTGGCAGAGATGCGTAAGTGCTTTAATATCTTCAGAACGAGAACTCATGACTTCTACAAATCGAGAATTAAAGATCTCAGTCGAGCTTGAATGCTGAAGCCACTCTGCCGTGAGATTAAAAAACGAGACGATTCCCTGAAAGGAAACTCCCCGGAAGAGGCTTTCAAGCACTGGGCGGAGCTGGCCTTTAAAATTTTCTTGTTCTAACTTTTCTCTCTTCTCGGAGAGTTCAATCGCTTTTTTTCGTGTCTCGGTCGCGGCTCGTGCATCTCCGGTTGCTTCAAGACTTCCAGCTTCATCAATCAGTAGAGCGGCAGTAATCATCATTTGAGAAATATCGGCAGCACCTCGACTCCAAGCCTCCTGAATGAGTTGTTTCGTTTGTTCGGAAGAACGTGCGGCTTTCAAATAAATCTGAAGACCATCATTCAGTGAATAAACCTCAGAGAGAAATGACATCCATGTCGATTTGATTTCGGTTTCTTGCGACGAGCGTTTCTTCCAGTAGTATGACCATTCGGTACTGGTTCTCGGAAATAAATCTTTTGAATCGAGAGGAGCAAATTTATTTCGAATGAGATCGTGCGCTGATCGGATACCCGCTTGGCGATTCTTTAAAAAAATTTGATCTACACCCGGAACTGAATCTGAATAGGTATAAATTTGAGAGACGAGATCAGATTTGTTTTTTTGACACACATCATTAAAACAAGGATCAGCTCCATTTTCGATTTTCTTTAAAAGGAGAGCGAGCGCCTCGTGATTTTTTTTGAGACGGGTAATCGAATCTTGTTCAATGGCAAACAGATTACTCGCCAGAATGAGCAGACAAAATGTGTAAGTAATTACACAAACCCCTCGCATGAATTTTCCCCTCAATTTTAAAATACTGAGTGCGAGGTTTGTGACGCAATGGTTTTCTGCAGTGCATAAAAATTAAATGTAATGCGATGCGTTAGAAGATGGGGGGACGAATCACGTCAAATAGCTTAAATGATCAATCGCCGCAATTTCGATCGGAAGCTTCAGATTTCGATTATTAGCTTCAATTCTAAAACTGCGAAGCGCCTTTTCAAGGCGATCTTTGCAGCGAGAAAGATTGCTGGATTGAGTATTTGAAAGAAAAATTAAAAATTCATCGTCTGCCGACCGAAGAACTCGATCGCTATTTCGAACAATGCCGTTGATGAGTCTCGAGAGAAGGTCCGCGAGTTCATTTTGGGCGGTGGCGCCGAGAGAGTTTCGAAGTCTTTTCCAGCTTGTGATCTTAAGTTTTAATCCACACTGGTGCGCGCGATTATTTTGTTTATCATCGGCAAGCAAGTCTTCGATCATATCGCGACTATTAATTCCTTCGGCTTCCTGAAGAGTCGATCTAAAGCTGTGAAGGTGAGGGATGCGTTTTTCGACCAATCTTTGGAGGCGTTCATTTTGAAATCGAAGACGCCGTTTTCTTCCTACTTCTTCGATAAATCGGGGAAGTTGTAGAATATAGTCGAGGCTCTTAATTTCACTTAAGACTACTAAGCTGTGATCGAGAGCGTCTCGTCTTCTGACACTTAACCACTGGTAAGCCTTAGGGGTGATGACGAGAATCTTGGGTGTGGCTTTGTAAAACTTATTGAATTTGTCGTAAATAGAGAGCGAGGCCTCTGTCAGAGTTTTAATTTCTAAAATAATGCCGTCTAAATTCTCTTTGACGATTTTTTGAAAGCTCTCTGAAGCCCATTTGGAATGTAAAAAGGAATAGCCGGGAAATTTCTTCTTCAAAATATTATTGAGAAAAACAGCTTTAGTGGACGGTGAACTTTGAACCACCATCCATGTCGGAAATGACTTTCCCCTCACATTTAAATTATCCACTTTCAAAATCATCAGGTGCAAGAGTAATTTAATATGATAAGAATTTAGGGATTATGAGATTGCCGACCCGTGTCATTTTATGTTTTGCTAGTTTACTTATCTTTTTGGCGTCTTTTCGCGCCTTTTCTACAGAGATCTCGTTTCGAGCTCCGAAACACGAATGTGTTTTAGCTCCTTCCACTCACGTTGATCGTGCTGTCGCCTCTGCCGCACTCGCGCAGTTAAATGGTCGATTTCATAATTCCTGCAACTTGCTTCCTGATTTAGTGGATGGACCCTTCTCAGATGCTTCGATGAGCATTTGGAAGAATCAGTCGGGAACATCCTTTCTGGGCTTTTGGTTGGATATTCCTCCGGGGGGAAAGGAAATGATTTTGAGAGGAATCGATTTAAAATCTCTTCTGCAGTTTGGTCAGGCCAGAGCTTCGATTGTCGGCTTGAGCGATTTTGCTGGCGGTAGTGTAGCCAAGTCTTTGGTGGAACAGGTCATCGGTCAGTACCCTTTTACGGGTTATATTGAGAACAATGGATTTTTTACTTGGGCAAAGGGACCCGTCGTCAAAGTGATTGCCGTGAAACGAGAGGAAACTCAGCGCCATCCTTTTTTACCTTATTTATTCGATATTCCAACCCTTCCGATTAAAAATTCCTTCATGGTTCTGGATAAATCGGAGGGTGCCTGGAAACTCGAGGTGGCAAGTAATTTTCATCCGTCTCTTGGCGAGCGCTTGTGGCTAAAAATTCCTTAAGTCTTTCAAAGAGCATCTATGAGCGATGAACGAGAAAAGAAAAGCTGGAGTGAGATCGATCAAGCCAGAAATCGTGGGATTAAGTTTGAAAAGAAAGTCTCTAAGAGTGATACGCGAGAACAAAAACTAGCCAAGACCGCTGCAAAAAAGGAACTTGATTCTCTTTTTTCGGGAAGCAAAATTTCAAAAGAGAAGTCAAAGCGACTCGACGAAATTAAATCGCTTCGTGGAAAGCCAGCTTTTTACGAAAAGCTTTCAGATTATTTTAAGGAATTTGGCGTGCCTTTGGAATTTGATGTTCAAATGCTCTTTTTAGATCACCGAGATAAGACTTTAGTTCTTCAGGTATTATCAGAACTTCTGAAGCAAGCTCCTCGACTTGATTTATCGAAGCAAGACTTGCTGAATTCTAAACTAAAAGTCATGGCGCTTTCTGTTTTTGATCCTGAACTTTCGGATAAGATTCTCGAAGTGCAAAAATCAATTCTTCGGCTTTAGTTCTTATTTTTTTGCTCTCGTTTTTCGAGCATGTTTTAAAATCTCTTCTTCGAGTCGAGCGATTTTAGTTTGATAGTGATTCATCTCCGCTTGGGCTGCTCGTAGAAACTGTGAGCGATTGAGTTCTCGTTTTTCTGCTTCAGGAGTAGTCGCATCTCGTTTTTCTTTGAGCTCGTACCACCTTCGTTCAGCGATGATCAGTTTTGCTCGAAGTGCAATGAGGTCCTCTTGAATATTTTTGATGCGCGTTTTCTGAAAGGCATCAATTACTTCCTGAAACCTTCGCGTAGAGTATTCCTCTGGTTTAACGAGTTCTGCCTCTGGTGCCTTTTGATCGGCCAAAAGCGTGGATGCAGCGGTTGAGACGAGTAGTAATAAAGGAAGAAATCTTTTCATACGAATTCGATTTTGGCCTGGAACTTGTCCTCTGTCAGGTAAAATTTTTGGCTGGTACACCGTGACCTAAATTATTGCCTTATCTGCGGAGAGGATTTTTTGCTGAGACGAGGCGGAGGAATGGCGCAAGGTTGGACACCTGCGACGTTCCGACAACGAAGTATCAGCAAAAAAGCCTTCCGCCCTGCGGGAATTCCAAATTTGCCCTGACTCTTCGTTGCTCGTCGTCACATATGTCCAATATGCATCCTCCTCGGCGCCTCGTTGCGCCATAGGCGGACATTCTGTCCGACGGGGCAAATTTGGAATTCAGATAAGGCAATAATTTAGGTCACGGTGTACTAGCGAGTTTGCTAGAATTAAATTTCTCTAACCCGCATGAATACTGATCGATAACGGATTTGTTACTCGGTGCACCAGCAACGTTTGCGGGGTTAAGACGACGAAGACTGTCTCAATAAGTGAGTGGACCCGACAGCACTCTGGCGAAAGTGCCCGAAATCACTTTGAAATTTAGTTCTCCCTCATTTGGCATAGAACTTGAAGTGAAGGGATGAGTGGTTTCGTGGGAGAGGAAAACATGAAGGTATTCATTGCGATCTTAATACTGTGTTTCGAGCTGAACTTATCGGCCTTTGGGCAAAGCGTGGCGTCGGTAACTCAGGACGTTATGATGGCGAAAGATCGATTAACTCGAACCGTTTCGGCTTCTGGAAAAGCAATTTATACCACCGACAAAATTGATCTCGCGGCCAATCAAGTGCTGCGTTTTAATGAGCCGGCTACGCTTTATGTAAATAGTATCAATTTACAAGATGCGACGAGTCGAATTGAAAACCCCGGCAATAGTTTAAACGTGATGGTCGCTAACGCGCTCACTTCTTCAGGTGGTGTGGTCGATATTTCTTACGACAATACTCAAGATGCAAGTGGACAAGACGGACCGGCAGGTCAAGACGGGATCAAAGCTCACGACGCATTAAAAGGTGGTGCAGGATCTCAAGGTTCAAACGGAACGAGCGGTGGTAACGGCGGCGACGGGCGAGCGATTACTATGATCACTCCTTACCTCCGCGGAAATGTTGCACTGATCACTCACGGCGGTAACGGCGGTCGCGGCGGAAATGCTGGCGATGGAGGTGCCGGGGGCGCAGGGTTATCCGGATCAGACGCGCGCACTCTCTATTATTTCAAATATCTCGACACTCAAAACCCAGCACAGATGCTCCAACTCGGAGCCTTAATCGGAGTTCCTTATCTCGGCGAAGTTCTCGCAGTGCTCACTATTTTTAATGGCCTCAAAATCGGCGACGGCTTTGATGGTTTTGCAGGCGGCAATGGTGGAAGCGGCGGTAGCGGGGGAAGTGGTGGAAGCGGAGGAGGCGGCGGAGATATTCATGTCGTCTATGGCCAGCAAGTTTTTGGAACAAAAATTATTTCTGACACTCGCGGCGGAAGCGGAGGATCGGCTGGTCGCTCAGGTACTGGAGGAATTGCGGGACCGGGAGGAGCGGGTGGTGTTCGTGGAGATCTTTGGTCGCGCGATGGAATACCTGGAAATTCTGGTCTGCCCGGAACGAACGGTGCCGATGGTAAACCCGGATTTCCTGGAAAATCTGGAAGCATTCGTATGAGCGAGACGAACGATCCAGCTTGGGTTTCTTGTTATGTAAAATATCGAGAGCTTATCGATTCGGGAGATGACCCAATGTTTGCCCAACAAATTTTGGCGGCCTGCTCTTCATGAAACTTTTGATCGCACTTGCTCTGATCGGCGTCAGTAATGTCGCTGCTCAGAGCGAGCCCCCTCTCTCGCTTTCAATCGCTGACGGCGAGCAACATCAGCTGACTTCATCACCCATTCAAGAAAAACTTCAACTGAACGAAGTGACAATGGGAGCCAATGCCATTCTTCTTTTGCCTCCATTCAAATCGGTCACCATTCAAAAACTCGTCGCCAAAGACGGCGCACGAATTCGACTCGCTCATTTATCTTCGGGTGCTGACGGAGCAACCAAAGGACAAGACGGCGGAAACTCGAGATTTTTTTTTGATCAAGTGAGCGGCCATATTTTAATTGAATCCCGTGGCGGAAGCGGCGTCGACGGACTGAACGGCAAAAATGGTTTACAAGGAGCAAATGGAAATAACGGGCGAAATGCGAGAACGCTCATCTTTGGACTTTTTTATTTAGGAAACGGAGAAGACGGACAGCTAGGAGCAAACGGATTACCCGGTGAATTTGGTGGAGACGGCGGCGACGGTGGCGCGGGCGGAAATATTACCGTTTACTATCGCGAAAAAATTGATTTTGCAGAAGTGATTGTGGACGTTGACGGCGATGCGCATCGAGGCGAAGAAA
>JAQBPA010000167.1 GCA_028287765.1 Bacteriovoracaceae bacterium | reverse complement strand
TCATTATGATGTCCTCCTTGCAGTCAGATTACCGTCACCACGGGGGTGCGGCTCTGCAGGGAGGATTTCTCTTTTCTCTTCGACCATCTTTTCCAATTTATCGGGCGGGCGTGAAACGTTGTCGGATGAGAAAACACGCTCATTGCGTTTCAAGTAATAAAATGCCTACGTCCGCGTGCTACTTCTTCGCCGCAGATCTTTCATCTCTCGCATAATTTTCCTGCGCGGCTCAGGAGTTTTTCATCCGACAACGTTTCACGTCCGTCCTCAATTCGCCTACTGGCCGGAATCAAATACGAATAGGCTCGAATGGAATTTTTTTTTGATTTTGTATTTGGATTTGAATTCTGAGGGCGGGGAGAGAGGTTGAGATGGCGGAAATGGCGGAGATCTGTCGATACCTTTGAGATCCAGAGCGAGGCACGACAGACTTTCGAAGCTCGATTTGTCTGCGAGCGGTTGAAGGCTTTAAATTCTAGCGGCTGAATAAAATAACCCAGGCCGTATCTCAAAGGATCGGCAGAGCTCCGGCATTTCTGTCGGCTCGAGCTCTCTCCCCGCCCCGGCTGTTTGATTTCCAGATTAATTCATCTTCGAACTTTTAATTCCCGTATCGATGGAACTCGATTTCAGTTCGTTTAATCGCTTTTTAAGATTCATTTCACCCATGCTGATAAAGGATGAATCTGGCGCTTGTGTTGCATGGGATTTGATTCGCTCGACTTGTTTTCGCTCCGCAACCTGAGTGATGTCTTTATTCATTTCGGCTAGTTTTCCGAATACTCGATCGAGATGGCCGGCTTGAAATGACAGAACTTTTTCGATTGTTTGAAAACGAATGCCGTCGGGTGTTGGTTTTTTTAGGGATTGTCTAAAAAAGTGGTAGTGAATGGCAATCACTTGAATTGCAATCCATTGTATAAATACAGCGACTCCAAGCACGATGATTGCAAAATTATCAATGAACCACTGACGATTGAATCCATCAAAAAAACTCATTTCATTTCTCCTCCGCCGTTCTGGCTTATCAATTCTTGCTCTTCTTGGGTACGTCGAGATCCTTCGGGTCGATACGAGTCGAGTCTCCATCTTAGTTTCATCAATGCTTTTGAATGCATCTGACAGACTCGCTGATCCGAAACTCCGATCACTTCTGCAATTTCTGTAAATGTAAGTCCTTCATAATAATAAAGAGCCATCATCAATTGTTCTTCTTGATCGAGCTTTTGAATCGCATCGATGATTTTTCCTTTTACTTCTTTTAATTGCACTTCGATATCTGGATGCGGAGATGTTTTATCTTCGATAAATTTGAGAACGTCGGCTTGTGCGGAATATTTTCCTCCGCAGAGTTCGTCGTACGACAACATCCCGGCCGGCTGGAGATCGATAATATATTCGTAGTATTCCTCAAGCTTCATCTTGAGTGCCGCTGCCATATCTTTATCGTCGGGCATTCGCTGAAGATCGAATGATAGTTTTCGATGTAGCGTGTCTATTTCGCGCATTTTTACGCGAACACCTCGAGGGAGCCAATCTTTCAAGCGAAGCTCATCGAGCATTGCGCCTCGAATTCTGAATTTGGCGTAAGTTTCAAACTTCACCATGAGAGCAGGATCAAAAGCCTGTATCGCTTCAAGAAGCCCTAAATTTCCACAAGCGATGAGATCGTCGACCATGAGATGTCGTGGAAGGCGTCCCATCAATCGATAAGCCGCAATTTTTACGAGCGGAGTGTATCGTTCGATCAGCTCGCCTTTCTCGGCTGCTGAAAGACTTCGCTTCGCTGCTTTTTTATAGGCTCCTAAACTCATCTTCTTAGTCTCAGTTTCCTTTTTTTATCTCGACATTAAAGCTTGCTTCAAAAAAAACTGCATTCCACCTTTTTGTTGGTTTGTTTCCAGCGATATAATTTTATTCGCTAGTTCCACATAACCTTTCGCGATCGGTCCGTCCTTATCAAATTTTATCATAGGTTGTTGACGAGTGATCGCCTGACGCACTTTTTCGTCGTAAGTAAAACTATGCAAATGCCAGAGCTGAACTGAATCTAAAAATTGATCCGTGGCATTAAGAAGAGCATTAAAAATTGTTTTGGCTTCCGCGTCATTTTTTACTTGGTTAGTAATGATTTGAAAATTCTTCTCTCCGTATCGCGTCGACATGACTTTCATGAGGGCATAAGCGTCCGTGATACTTGTAGGTTCAGGAGTGACAACGACAACTACCGACTGCGCCGCAGAATTTAAATACATCACGTTATCTGAAATTCCGGCACCGGTATCGATTAAGACGATATCAAATTTTCCTTCGAGCTGGTCCAGTTGATCGATCAGAGCCACTTTATTTGAATCACTTAAAGTCGTGAGCTCTTGAATTCCACTCGCCGCAGGCAAAATCATTACGCCGTCGGGACCTTTAAATAAAACTTCGTCTATTTTTTTTGTTCCATCGATGAGATGTTTCAAATTATAAGGTGGAGAAATATTATAAACGATATCGATATTTGCTAATCCCATATCTCCGTCAAAAATAAGCACGTCTTGCTTTTTTGCTCGCAATGCTAAAGCGAGATTTGAAACGACCTGAGTTTTTCCAACTCCGCCCTTTCCACTCGTCACAGCAATGACTTTAATGGGACGACTTGCTTTTTGATGCGCCACCGCATCTCTCAGTTTTTTTGCTTGATCCATAGACTTCAATCCCCCGTTTTAATTAAGATTTTCTGTAGACTCCATTGAAGTCACCGTTGATATAAATTTAGATTTCGAAAATATCGACATATCGTCTGGAACATTTTGGCCAAAAGTTACGAGCGAAACTGGCTTTTTCGATTCCAAAATAGCCGAGAGCATCCCGCCCCAGTTTTCTGTTTCATCCCATTTCGTAAACAAGAGAAAGCGAGGATTCAGCGGCTCGAAGCTCTCAAGAATCTGCTGAATATCTTTTGGCGCAACTCCTACGGGAACTACCAAATGAATTTCAAGTCTCGAGGCTAATTCGGGGGACGTAAAATTAAGAAGCGTTTTTAAATCATCCATCTTTGACTTGTCTTTAGGAGCAATTCCAAAAGTGTCGATAAAAACGGTATCGACATTTTGAACAGCTATCTGTTCTTCAAGACTCATATCTTTTCTAAATCGAGTAAATGGACACTCAAGAATTCGAGAGTAGTGCTGCATCTGATCGGCGCCACCAATTTTGTAATCATCGAGACTGATGAATGAAATACTTTTCTTAAGCCGAATCTTTTCGTATGCACCCATTTTTGCAAGAGTTGTTGTTTTTCCAACACCCGTTGCGCCAACGAGGGCGACAATGCGGGGTCCGGTTTTTTCAAAAACAGAACCTTCTTGAATCGTTCCTGAGAGAGCCGTTGATAACTGATTCATTCCTTCTTGATCCGAAAAATTCATTCCCGAAGTTTCGAGCTCCTTTAAGAACGAAAGAATTTGGCGACCCGACATACCTTTTGCAGACCAAAAGCTTACAAGCTGACGGTAAAACGAAGGTAAATTTAAATTTTCGTATCGTTTCTCAAGAATATACGAATTCAATTCTGATCGAAGTTGTTGAACTTCAATTTCTAGCGGGTCTTGAAGTCTTTTTCGACCGGTAGGTTTTGCGGTAGCTGCAGGACTCGCCATTTTTGCTTTCAGAATTTCGAGTTCCTTTTGAAGTGGTTCCACGAATGTTTTAATCGCATAGAGTTGATTCATCGATTCCGACGAGCTCGTCGACCCTTGGATAGAGGTTGAGGCCGCAATCGCTTTCACTTTTGCAGCAACTGCAGTTTTTTGAGCTCCATCGCCTTGAGCGACAATCGTTCGCTGTCCGGGCAGCATCACTTTCCACCAGGGAGTTTTTTCAGCAGCAGCTTTTGGCGCTGCTTTAGAGGGCGTGCGTTCAGCGCCGTCTTCTCCAACAGTGGCATGAAAGCGAATCGTATCTTTTCGATCGAGAGCGGCGGTCACTTCGACCATGGTTCGACCGAGAAGACTTTTCGAGTCTTTAATCGTCTCTGTTTGGAGAATGATGGCATCGTCGCCTAATTCCGAGCGAACTTCTTCGATCGCCTTTTGCAAACTCGTCGCTCGATATTTTTTAATTTGAATGCCCATTTTATTTCTCCTCACTTTGTTAAACGTATGTTTATCTTTAACCTGTTATGCGCTGCTGCGTATTATTCTCGACGCGAACGACACCCAAACTCTCAAGCTTACTTAAAGCAGTCACTTCACTGTGCGAAATGACCGCGCAGTTTTGAACTTGTCGCTCAATTAATTTTTTAAAATAGAGTCGCACAGCCGGTGAAGTAAGAACGACGGGCTGAATACCTTCGTCACCCAGTTTTCCGCATAAATCTTGCAAAGAGTTGATCATATTAAGAGCTTTTTTGGGATCAAGAGTGATTTGAATTCCCTCTTCCGTTCTTACGAGACTCTTTGCGAGAGCTTCATCAAGTTCCGGGTCCAGAACGAGAACCTTAAGCTTTCCGTCCTGAGAAAACGTATTGGTGATCGTCGAAGCAAGGCCTTCTCGAACACATTCGGTTAAAAGGTCCGGGTCCTTGGTTCGAGAAACATTATCGGCAACCGATTCAATGATTGTCGGAAGATCACGAACAGGAATGCCTTCTTTGAGTAAATTTTTTAAGATTCGAAGGACTCGACCAGCAGAGATCGTATCCGGACCAATTTCTTCGACAATTTTTGGATGTGTTTCTTTTAGGCGGTCCAGAAGTTTTTGAAATTCTTGACGTCCCAAAAGCTCGTGAGCATGAGCTTTGATCGTCTCGCTAATATGAGTTGCAAGCGTTGTCGAATTGTCCACGACGGTATAACCCATGAGTTGGGCTTTTTCTTTTTTATCTTCCTTAATCCAAAACGCCGGAAGACCGTAGGCCGGTTCTTTGGTTTCAACGCCGTCGATTTTTCCATTCGTTGTACCAGGATCAATCGCGAGTAGGTGATCCACAAATAATTCGCCGCCATTCACGCGAATACCTCGAACCATAATGGCGTACTCACCTTGGCGAAGTTGCAAATTGTCGCGAATATGAATGGGCGGAACAACAAATCCCATTTCTTGAGCGAATTGTCTTCGAAGGTGAGTCATTCTTTTCAGAAGGTCGCCTTTTTGTCTCTCATCAACCAGCGGAACGAGACCGTAGCCCACTTCAAGTTCCAAAAGATCCACGGGCGCAACCCAATTATTCGGATCGAATTCATTTGGCTTTTCAGGTTTGCCTGCATCCATCACTTTTTTAGTTTCTTCAGCGAGAGTCTTCGCATGACTGATATTCATTTCTTGTTTTGCTCGACTCGCAAGATAAAAGAGAACAGCGGCGCCAAGACCAAAAGGAATGGTTGGCATACTTGGATGAAGAGCGCCTAAGCCGAGAACAAGACCCGCGACCACGAATGCTTGAGGTTGTAAGAATAGCTGCTTCGAAACTTCGTGAGAAAGATTTTCAATCGATCCAACCTTAGTAACGATGAGACCTGCGGCTGTAGAAATAATCAGAGCGGGAATTTGCGCGACGAGTCCGTCACCAACCGTGAGAATGGTATACGTTTGCGCCGCCTGCATTAGGGTGAGTCCACCTTGCAAAACACCGACGATCAGACCGCCCACGAGATTTACGACGACAATGATGATGCCGGCAACTGCATCTCCACGGACGAATTTACTAGCTCCGTCCATGGATCCGTAAAATTCAGCTTCTGTAGAAATTTCTTTTCGTCTCTTTTTCGCCTGTTCTTCGTTGATATTTCCCGCGTTTAAATCGGCATCGATCGCCATTTGCTTTCCGGGCATCCCGTCTAATGTAAAACGCGCGGCGACTTCAGCAATACGACCAGCACCTTTCGTGATCACGACAAAATTAATAACGACGAGAATAATAAAAACGATGATACCGACAACATAATTTCCACCGATGACAAACGTTCCGAATGTTTTAATAATCTGACCGGCTCCACCCGGACCTTGACTGCCTTGCGTAAGAATTAACCGTGTGGAAGCTACGTTGAGTGCAAGTCTAAAAATGGTACTCATCAGAAGGACGGTTGGAAAAATAGAAAATTGAACTGCTTTTTCGGTATAAACAGAAATCAAAAATAAAACGAGAGCTGCAGAAATCGAAATCACTAAGAAGAAATCTAAAACGAACGACGAAAGCGGAATCATCATGATCAAAACAATGCCGACGAGCGCAAGCCCCATAAGGGACTCACGATTTTTGATTAAAGACATGATGCCGTTTTGAGGACCTTGAATTTTAAGTGGCTCCGCCATAATTATTCATCACACCGCAGCGTGATTTTCCCTCCACTTCGAAAATTGTTTTTTCATTTTATAAACAAAGGCCAAAACTTCCGCGACAGCTGTATAGAGTGATTCCGGAATGGGCTCATTCACTTCAACATTTCTATAAAGAAATCTAGCAAGTTGTTTTCTTTCAAGAATGGGAACTTGAGCTTCGGCCGCAATCTCCTTAATTCGGAGAGCGATATAACCAGCCCCTTTTGCGATAACGACCGGCGCGCGCGTAATGCCTTTTCGATATTGCAAAGCGACGGCAACGTGAGTGGGGTTCGTCACCACGACATCAGCTTTCGGGACGTCTTCCATCATTCGTGCACGAGCGAGCTCGCGTTGCATTTGACGAATTCTATTTTTAACGATGGGATCCCCCTCTCTGTTTTTACCTTCGTCTTTAATTTCTTGGGCCGACATCATCATTTTTTTGGCGTAGCTACGTTTAGTATAAAAAAAATCGGAGACGCCGAGAGCTGCCATAAACAGCAACATGACAAACATGACCTGACTGATCATATGAATGAGATACATAAAAATTTTTCCGAGTGGCAGAGATCCGATGAGAAGTAAATTTTCTGTTTCACCGCGCAGGATCAAATAAAAAAGTCCGGATACGCAGACCATCTTAATGACGGATTTGATTAGTTCCGGAAGCGAATCCTTGGAGAATAAGCGCTTTAGTCCTTCGAGTGGATTCAATGCGTCCAACTTTGGCGTAATTTTTTCTGTGCTAAATAGAAGACCAAACTGACCTAAGTGCGCCCCAATACCAAAAATAAAAATAGCAGAGCAAAGTGGCGTTAAAATCCACAGAATTTGTGCGACGAGAGCCGTCACCATATTCATATAATCAATCGTTGTGACGAGTTTGATCTGTTGGAAATTGAAAAATTTCTGAAGAAGGGCTACGACCTCTTGGAAAACGTGTTGAGAGGCAAAATAGAAACTGAAAATCGCACCGAGGAGCATAAAAAAACTGATGAACTCCTTGGACTTCGGCACATCTCCTTTGCCCCGAGCTTCTTCGAGCTTATGCGGGCTGGCGTCTTCTGTTTTATCGTTATCATCTGCCATTTCAGATCGCCTTTAACTCTTGAATTGTTTTTAAAAGATCCGGTCCTAAATCTTCTGTCATATGCATGAGAAGCATTCTAAAAAGCGGAAGGCTTAAAATAAGAACTCCAATCCCTAGAATCGGACCGACGATGAATCCAACGTTAAAATAAATATTCATTTGCGGAGAAACCTTAGAAATAAGTCCAAAGATCATATTTAAAACGGTCACAACGATCAAAACCGGCGACGCAAGTTGTATCGCCAGCAAAAGAAATTTTTCTACGAGATGCGAGATACCGAATCCAACCGTCATATTAAATCCGTGAGAGATAGGTATAATTTCGAAGCTCTTAGCGAGTGAACCGAGTATGAGGTGATGTCCATTCAAATATAAAAAAAAGAGAGCGGCGAGCGCCGTATAAAGAGTCGTAAGCACTCCCTCGTCGGCTTGGTTCGTTGGGTCCAGAATGGTGGCAATCGAATATCCGATCTGCATTCCAAAGATTTCTCCAGCGATCTGAACTGCTGAGAAAAGGAAAGAAGCAACAAATCCAATCGTGAGTCCAATGGTCAGCTCCTCAAAAATGTAAGTGAGAAGTTGGATATGACTCGAAACGACTAAAGCTTTTCCATGCGTGACTGCCGGGTAAAGCAAAAAGGAGAGCATGATGACCAAAGGAAGTTTGACCCGGTCCGGAACGGAGCGATTACCAAGAAGTGGAGCAGCAATAAATACCCCAGAAATTCTCGTCAAAATTAAAATGAAAGCTCCAATTTGACTTATTCCGATCCAATCAAGTGACTTCATTTTACGTACCTCGAAAAATCCGAAAAAATTTGAGTCGAAAATGACATCAGTCGATCCATAATGAAGCCGCCAAATAAAATGAGAAAAATATAAATCGAAACCATTTTAGGGATAAAGGCGAGTGTCTGCTCCTGAATCTGAGTGGCAGCTTGAACGATACTGATCACAAGGCCGACTGCAAGAGCAACCAAAAGGACGGGCATCGAAATGATTAAGATCGTTTTTAAAACTTCAATGCCTACACCTTGAATGAATGCTGGTGTCATGAGGCGCCTGCCTCGAAGGATTTCACTAAACTTCCTACGATCAAATTCCATCCGTCGATAAGAACAAAAAGCATGAGTTTAAATGGAAGAGAAATCACCGGCGGCGGGAGAACAAGCATACCCATCGCGAGAAGAATAGAGGCGACAACAATATCAATGACGAGAAAAGGCAGATACACCATGAAGCCAATCTGAAATCCTGTTTTTAATTCAGAGATGATATAGGCGGGAATAATATGCATAAGCGAAATATCATCTTTATTTTTAGGTTTATCTTTTGAAATCAAACTAACAAAAAGCGCGAGATCCTTTTCACGAGTGTGCTTCAGCATGAATTCTTGAATAGGCTTTGCGGCAGCTTTCAGTGCATCAGCTTGAGTAATTTCATTTCGAGTAAAAGGCTGGAGCGCTTCTTCGTTAATTCTTTTAATGGTGGGCGCCATCACAATAAAACTCATAAAGAGCGCGAGACCCACCACAATTTGATTCGGCGGTACGGCTGTCGTTCCCATCGCATGTCGGAGCAGCGAAAAAACGATGATAAAGCGTGTGAACGAAGTCATGGCCACAACGATAGAAGGCGCCAAAGATAGAATCGTAATCATTAAAAGAATTTGAAGAGTCGAACTGATTTGATTAGGGCCAGCAACGCCGCCCACACTGAGCGAAACAGAGGGGATCGATTGCGCAAATAAAAGACCGGGAACTAAAACCCCCAGAAGAATAAAAGGGAGAGCCGCTGTGATTCTTTTCATGAAGACTTTCCTTCTTTTTCACTGCCTAAAGAACACAGAAGCGAAATAGAGTTTTCTGTCGTTCCGATTAAAAGATTTTGACCTCTCACTTCGATGATCATCATTTTCTTTTTGGGATCGATCGCAAAAGTTTGAAGAATTTTTATATCGCTTCCTGTTGTGCTTCCCCACATTTCGGGGCGAAGATATTTTTTAACAAACCAAGCCAAAGCATAAATAAAACCAATGACGGCTCCCAAACTGAGGAGTGTGCGAAGGAGGAGCATCCACTGTGATGAGTCCGTCACTACATTAGCTCCTAGCTCAATTTATCCAATCGATCTTTTGGAGAAATAATATCCGTTAGTCGAACAGCAAACTTATCGTTCAAAACGACGACTTCGCCTCGCGCGATAAGTTTTTCGTTCACGAGAACTTCTAAAGGTTCACCGACAAGTTTTGTGAGTTCAACGACTGATCCTTGTCCAAGCTGGAGCAGATCATTCACGATCATTCGCGTTCGTCCGAGTTCCACACTTAAAGTGAGTGGAACATCGAGAAGAAAATCTATAGATCGCCCGGCTCCACTCGCCTGATTTTGAGTGAGCTCACTCATTTTAAGTTCTTCGCCGCTTGGGGGTGTTGTTTCTTCTGCCATAGATCCTCCTTCTTAAAAATTTACTTATTTGGGCGTTGGGTTTTCTGCCACGGACAAAATTTGAACAGCCTGCTGTCCACAATGCGTTCCAAGCTTCACGGCAAATTTTGAGACGCCTTCTAAAGACATATGAAGAGGCTCCGCAACATATTGATTCAATTGAACCGTGTCACCGACCGATAGCCCGAGGACATCACGCATGGTCACTTCGGTATTTCCTAAGCGGACGCCAAGTTCTGCTTTAGATGAACGAATCGAATCGCCCATCCAAATTTTCCAATTGGGATTGGGTTGCGTTTGTTCGACATACGTGTGGTCCGAAAGAAGTTGTTTTACGGGATCCAAAGCAAAAAGCGGAATGACGATTTGCATCTTTGAAGTGACATCTTCAAACGTAATACTCACGTCCGTGACGACGACGACATCACTCGGTGCAACGATACTTACATATTCTGGATTTGTGTCGGTCCGGACAAATTCAAAGTTGAGTTCGTGAATGGTTGACCAAGCTTTTTCAAGATCGGCTGTGCAGTACTGAACAAGTCTTTGAATCATCTTCAATTCGATACTCGTAAAATCGCCTTCTTTCTTTTTGAATTGTCCGAGGCGACCACCACCGAAAATATTATCGATGAGTGTGTAAACGAAAGCCGGTTCAAGAGAAACGATGGATTGTCCGATGAGCGGAGAGAGTCGAAGAATGGAAAGACATGAGGGAACAGCTAAATTAGAAACCCATTCGCCATATCTCTGCATTTCTGTTTGCAAGTACTCAACGAGAACAACTTTACGAACAAGACTGGAAAGAGTTTGACGATAGGTTCTTTGGAATCGATCAAAAATAATTTTGAGACCAGGCATTCGAGCGCGAACAAGTTTTCGCTGCTGAGAGAAATCGTATTTCTGAACGCTTCCTGCGCCACCCACACCGGATTCAACTGAGACTTCCCCCGAACGAACAGCATTGAGAAGTGAGTCGACCTCGTTTTGCGAGAGGATCTTTTCATTTTTGTCTTTTTCGTCTGCCACAGCTCACTCCCTTACTGAACGACAAATTCCGTAAAATAAACTCGCTTAATTCTTCCCGTAACCAAAATTTTATTGGCGCGGGTAAAAATTTCATCCTTTAAAATTCGTTTTCCATCCGAAGTTTCCACATCCGTTTGACGCTTCGAACTTAAAAGGACTAAGAGCTCATCTCGAATTTGAGGAAGACGACTTTCGATTTCTCCTTTGACAGCATCGGTCTCAAGTTCCAATTTAATTTCGATTTTTAAATATCGAGCACCTCGGCCGTCATCGATGAGATTCACAATGAAAGGCGCAAGATCATAAGAAGGACCCATAAGAGTTTTGGGATCTTTTACTTTTTCTGGATCTACTTTTTGTTCAGCCGCCGTCGGAGGAGCTTCCTTTTCAGCATGCGATGCCGAGTTCATCATTTTGAAAACAACGAGAGCCACTCCAACGAGAACGACCTGACTCGCAATTAAAATAATCACCCAAAGTGGAAGTTTCTTTTTACCGCCGCCCTCTTCAGGAACAGCTGCTACTTCCGGTTTTTCTGCTTTATCCGCCATAAAATATTCACTCCCCAAAAAATCGAGACAGTTTTCCGATCAACAGAAGAGCAAAGGTCGTACCAAGTCTGGTGCTTATCTAAGTGCCTGAAATGATAAATGTTTTTTCAAAAAAAGAAGGGATGGCGCAGCAAAAGGCGCATCAAAACGTCAGTTAATTGAAGGAAAATGTCAAAGCAGTGACGAAAGATTCCGCGTTAGCGCAACGCGTCGCGGCGAGAGTTTGAGAAGTCACGGGAGTCCGCGTTCGTCGGAGGAGTTCCATCGGGTGGGGAAAATCGGGGCCGACACCCTGACGAATGTCAGCACCGATTTCCCGTTTTGAATTGAGGTGCCAAGAAGCTTCGATGAGGTGCTTGCGTGTGGTAAAAACGGTGATGGGCGCTGCAGAGGGTGATGAGGTTTTCGATTTGATTTCGTCCTCCCGATGCGACCGGGATTTTGTGATGGATTTCAACGAATGAAGAAGAACTGCATTTTCTTCCTTGAACGGTGTAGCCGCACTGTCCGCGATCTCTCTGGAAGACTTGGTGCTTGAGACTTGCTTTGAGGGGCTCGCGTTTGAGTACGTGAACCATTCCGCCTGTTTTTACTTTGCTCGGGCAAAGTGCTTTTTTCTCGGCTCGATCTGCTTTTACGACAGGATCTTTCTTCTCCAGGTAGAGATCTAAGGAGGCATCAAGTGCTTCTTCCATGGAGACAGGCTTTCGCTCGGAACTTGAGAGCAGTGTTTGAACTCTTTTGAGTTTATTCAGAAAAGCGTCTGAGATGCCGAGCTTTAAACAAAGTCGATCTTCGGAGACTTGCCGAGTCGACTCTCTTACGTCTTCCGGCCTTTCTTTCACCACCTCTCTTTCCAGCTCTCGTTTAGATAAATGAGAGGCCTTTCGAATCCACTCGTCTTTGTTTTCGGTTGTAATCACTGAAACGATACGAGCAGCTTTAGATAAAGAGAGATTGCCAAGAAGGATTTCTTTTTTAAGTTCCGGGATCTGAACGGCTTTACGAGCAACGGACATCAGAAGGTAGGAGTTCGAATCCGAAAGAAGCAGAGCAGTCTTCGCATATTCGAAAAGGCTCGAAAATCCAAAAGCCAGATAGACTTTCTCACGATCGACTTCCTGTAAGATCGAGAGAAGATCGGATTCCAATTTTCGAAAGTTTTGAGAAAGAAGCAGCGCTCGTTCATGAATGGCTTTTTGTTGAGAAGTAATCATAGAAATCTCCTTTATTAAAAAAAGACTAGCACAGCTTTTTCAGCAAACGAGATGTACCCCAGATTCAAAATAAAACGTGAAAACAAAAAAATAAAAAAATGAAATATAAAAAACCCCCCAGAAGCAAAATCCTTTCGTTATGAAATATTTTCAAACGCAAAAGCAAATCCAAAAAAGATATCTAAAATTTTCATGTCAAATAAAATAATTCAAAAAAATATTTTCACTTTGCCCGAGCAAAAATTCGAGAGCGAAGCTGCTTGGCACTCCAATTCAAAACAGGAAATCGGTGCTGACATTCCCAAAGGATGTCGGCCCCGATTTTCCCTCACATATGGAACTCCCCCGACCTCCAATACTTGTAGGAAACCCGAAATCTTTCAAATTCGATCAGTCTGCTTATTTTTTTTGAAATACTTCGCGAATTTCATTATCGGTATACCGAAAATTAGCAGCGATTTCTCGTGCTAAATCTAACGCAAAATTCGTCGCTTTATCGACGTCTTTAATATGACTGAGTCCGGCGTCTTCGATCTCGCTGTATTTGATTGTCGGATTTCCCGCCTCGAAAAGCTTCGTAATGCCTTCTCTAATTTCTCCTCGAGGATCCGAATCCGGAGATTCATCTATTTGAAGTTCATGTTCGCCATTTTCATGTCTTCGAGTATTACCTCGAACAAAGACCGCCAGGGCATTCGGACAAAGTCGGCCGATATGCCTT
Organism: Bacteriovoracaceae bacterium; assembly: GCA_028287765.1. GTDB lineage: Bacteria > Bdellovibrionota > UBA2394 > UBA2394 > UBA2394 > JAQBPA01. Next base: position 19,778 of record JAQBPA010000167.1, on the reverse strand, counting down.
TTCGGTTTATTCGGTCCCTCTGCGAAGGTGTTTACATTCGAAAAAACCAATAAGGCCGCAATGAGAAATAAGAAAGAGGTTCGCATGAGCTGGATGCCTAACAAAAAATAACTTAAAAAGCTAGATCTTGGATGATGTCTTCATTTATGCACTCGGAACCTCGACCGGCTTCAGTTTCCGATCGGATGCCAGGTCGTTTTTGTTTCCTGACAGTCGAGAATTCGATAAGGACTTTCACATTCCGGCGAATACCAATTCTTTGGCGAGAATCGAATAATCCGTTTCAGATTTGAAACTGCGTTTTGTTGAATCGTTTTAAATTCATCATCGGAATCCCCAGCATAAACGACGGCATTAACATCCATATGCGAACTAAAATGTGAGAGAAGTTCTTTTCGATAGCCGGTCAAAATATTTACTACTCCCGCAGGAACATCAGAAGAGTTTAGAACTTCCGCAAAACTTACAGAACATAAAGGTTTGCTTCCTGATGCCAAAAGTACGCAGCTGTTTCCACCTACGATGATTGGCGCCAAAGCCGAGATCAGGCCGAGGAGAGAATTTTCTTCTGGAGCGAGTAATCCCACAACACCGGTCGGCTCCAAAATAGAAAAATTAAAATGAGAACTCGCGACAGGATTTACGGAGCTAAAAATCTGCTGATATTTATCAGACCACCCCGCAAAATAAACCAAGCGATCAATCGAGGTTTCCACTTCAGCTTGCGCTGCTTCGCTAGTGGATCCCTGAAGTACGAGTTCTTCAATAAATTGAGTTCGTCTTGCTTCGAGCATTTCTGCTATTCGATAAAGAATTTGACCACGATTATAAGCTGTCGCACTTGCCCATTTAAGTTGAGCAGCTCTCGCAGCCGTGACGGCATCTCTAAAATCTTTTCGCGAGCAAAGGCTAACGTTTGCAATCGCTTTTCCTTTTGCAGATTCAAGTGTGTAGTAGCGACCGGATTCTGAACGCGGAAATTTTCCGTCGATATAAATTTTATAAGTCTTTAGAACATTCAGTCGACTCGACTTTGCTTGCTCGACTCCTTCAATGGCTTTCGATTCATCCGACGCTGATCGTTTTTCAAATTTAATGGTTTTGTCTGTCATGATTAGCTCGCTAACTCCACATAGGGATACAATCCGTGAACGCCGCCCTCTCGTCCCATTCCACTTTCTTTATAACCACCAAAAGGCGCTGTCGGATCAAATTTATTATAAGTATTTGCCCAAAGCACACCGGCACGAATTTGACTCGTGATACTAAAAACTTTTGCACCTTTATCCGTCCATACTCCGCCAGCGAGTCCGTAAGGAGTATTATTCGCCTTTTCGATCACTTCTTCAACGGTTCTAAAAGTCTGAACAGAAAGAACCGGACCAAAAATTTCTTCTTGAGCAATTCTGTGCGATTGCGCGACGTCCGTAAATAAAGTTGGGCGACACCAGTAACCTGATTTTGGCAAATCACAGGCAGGCTGAAAACGCTGCGCGCCTTCTTCGATGCCGATTGTTAAATAAGATTGAATTTTTTCTAACTGAGCTTTGGAATTAATGGCTCCGATGTCCGTATTTTTATCTAGAGGATCACCTACAATAAGAGTTTCCATTCGGTCTTTCAGTTTTCGAATCAAATTTTTTGCGATCGACTCTTGAACGTAGAGTCGAGAGCCAGCGCAACAAACATGTCCCTGATTAAAGAAGATCCCGTTAATGATACCTTCAACAGCTTGATCGAGCGCCGCGTCTTCAAAAATAATATTGGCGCTTTTTCCGCCAAGTTCGAGTGTATATTTTTTATTCGTGCCCACCAAAGACTTCATGATGAGTTTTCCGATATCGGTTGAGCCCGTGAAAGCGATTTTATCAATATCGGGATGTCTTGTAAGTGCAGCTCCTGTTGCCCCGGCGCCGGTCACAATATTCACCACGCCCGGAGGTAAATCCGCTTGTTGAAAAATTTCGGCGAGCTTTAACGCGGTAAGTGGAGTGGTCTCCGCAGGTTTCAGCACAACTGTATTTCCGGCAGCGAGTGCCGGAGCGATTTTCCATGCAGCCATTAAAAGTGGGAAGTTCCAGGGAATAATTTGGCCAGCAACTCCAATCGAGTGAGCTTTTCTTCCTGGAAAAGCATAATCAAGTTTATCAGCCCAGCCCGCGTTATAGAAAAAATGAGCGGCAGCAAGTGGAATATCCACCGTCTTTGATTCTCGAATCGGCTTTCCCGAATCAAGAGATTCAATCACCGCGAGCTCTCTTGCTTTTTCTTGCATGATTCTAGCAATTCGAAAGAGATACTTTCCCCTTTCGCGAGCAGAAATTTTTGACCAAATTTTTTCGTACGCAGATCTGGCGGCGCGAACGGCGGTATCAATATCTTCTTCGGTTCCTTCGGCGACTTCCGCTAATTTAGTTTCTTTGGCTGGATTAATGGTCTCGAAATATTTTCCTTTTTTTGGCGCGACAAATTTCCCATTAATGAATAAATCGTATTTCTTTTCTAACTTAATATGATCTGCACTTTCAGGAGCAGGATCATACTTCCAATCCGTTGAAAAATTTATTTTTAATGCCGATTTAATTTCGGCCTTCTTCTGCATTTTTTGTTTTTTCTTCATGAATTAATCTTTCGTAAAATAATCGAAGGACTGGTAAACACCGGTTTGTTCTTTAACGATTTGCCTCAAAAGATCATTGGCAAGAACGCTCGCGCCAAATCGAAACCAATCCGGACTCAACCATTCTTGACCGAGCGTTTCTCTCACCATAACCAAATATTGAAGCGCGAGCTTTGCCGTTGCAATTCCACCGGCTGGCTTCATTCCAATCTTTTTTCCGGTGCGATAATAAAAATCTCGAATAGCCTCCAACATGACCAGCGTCACGGGAAGCGTTGCAGCAGGTTGAATTTTTCCGGTCGAGGTTTTGATAAAATCAGCGCCGGCTTCCATCGCGAGATCACTCGCTTTTCGAATATTGTCGAGAGTGCTCAGCTCTCCTGTTTCTAAAATGACTTTCAAATGCGCTGGCCCACATTCTTCTTTAACGGCAGCGATCTCGTCCGATACAAAATCGTATTCACCAGCCAAAAATTTTCCTCGCGAAATCACCATATCGATTTCGTCTGCACCTTGGTTCACAGCCCATTTTGTTTCGCGAAGTTTAACTTTTAAAGTGCTCATCCCACTCGGAAAAGCCGTGGCGACTGCCGCAACTTTTACGGAACTTCCCGAAAGCGCTTCTTTTGCAGTGCTTACAAAATTGGGATAAACACAAACGGCAGCAACGGAAGGAAGATCCGGAAGAGAATCGTGAGGACGAATGGCTTTTCGGCAAAGTTGCTTCACTTTACCGTCCGTGTCCTTGGCATCGAGAGTTGTGAGGTCCAGCATACTGAGCGCAAGCTTTAGGGCCGAAAGTTTGGATTCTTTTTTAATGCTGCGAGCGTTGAGGCGTTGGACTCTTTCTTCAACGCCTACTTGGTCAATCGTGGTGTGAGATAACAGACAGCACCTCCATATTTATATAGAGCGTTAGCATTTTGGCGACTCTCACGACAAGGGTGAAGTTCCCCTCGGGCCGTTGAGCTAGAAAACAGCTTCAAATGGGCTTGAGCTCCTCGTTATTCGTTGATAGAAAGTTCGGAACCTATGGGGCGAGTATTCATTTTTTTATCGGTTTTTTTGTTAGGGACTTATTCTCTTGAGGCAAATTGCATTACAAAGGTGGGAGCACTTAGCGACGCAAAAATTGCGGAATCGCGAACAATTGCAATTATTGGAGCCGCCGGTTCTCTCAAAGGAACAGTCGCTCGACTCATTAAAGAAAAAATAACCGTTATTCCATTCTCAGTAGGTGAAGCTCTTCGTTTAGAAGTGAATCGCGGTTCAGAAGCTGGATTAAAAGCAAAACCGTTCATGGAAACACATCGCAATTCTCCTAACGAGGTTGTGGCGGAAGTCGTTCAATCTTTTTTGAAATCTGTACCCAACGATGTCGCGCTTTTACTTGATGGAGCACCCCGCAACCAGAGTCAGCTGAACCAATTGCGAGCGGATCTCGCGAAGATTAATCGAAAAATCGATATCGTTTTTGAATTGGGGATCGATCTCGAGACTAGTAAAGATCGAATCAATGGGCGCTTACTTTGCCCCAAATGCCAAACAACTTTTCACACGCGATACTTTGTTCCCAAAGTTTTAGACACTTGTGACCACTGTGAAAGCAAACTTACAAAAAGATCTGACGACAGTGTGGAGGGCGCTGAAAAAAGATGGAAGGTTTATCAAGACGAAACCATTCCCGCACTCGACCAACTTCGAACTGAAGGAATTGTTTATTCTCTTGATGGGAATCAGCCCGCTCGAGTGCTTGTGAGTCGTATTCTCGATATTCTGCAATTAAAGAGATAAAAAGTAGATGGAATGCGACTTTGCGGAAGCTGAGGAATCTGAGCTGAGGGGTCAGAGTAAACAATTCAGAAGTCATCGTGGGTTTAAAGTACGTGTGATTTTAAGAAAATTTCGGTTTTTTCAATGCCCATGCAGTACTCACCAGCATTTTTAAACGCAATATTCGGAAACTAAAATACACAGAAATGCAAATGTTTGTGCTCGTCTCTAAAATAATTTGGCACGGATTTGGTCTCTTACACAGCCCATTTTAAAACTAATTCGCTGAGGGCTATTTTCCAATCTCCGGGCGGAACAGTTTTCAAAAAAGGATCGGGCGTAACCCATGAAGGAAGTTCTTCTTTCCAATAAAATTGGAAGGTCGATCGAACTGAGTGAAAGAGATCTTTTGTCATCTGCGCCTTAAGCGGATTTTGATAAACATAAGCAATCGTTCTCTTCAGATAATCTAATGTATTAAGAATTTTACTTTTATATCTTCCTTCCCAAAAATGGCCCGTCCGTCCCAAGGCCTTATTTAAAGCACGTGCCACCATAGAATTGATTTGTTGCATAAGACGATCAATCGAGGTTCTCGAGCTGACGGAGAGAACGAGGTGATAGTGATTCGACATTACCTCCAGATGGTGTACCTCAAATTGGTACCTCAGGTTGGAACTCTCCTGACGATCCTGAAGTGATTTGAGTTTTCGAAATACTTCTTCGAAAATTTGATAGGCATAGGCTTTTTGCAAATAAAATTTTCGATTATTGCAGCGAGTTGTCACTGAATAAGGAAACTCGTATTGTCTGATTCGATGCGCTCTAGGCATACATGAGATAAGAGCAATACTCATGCCAAGCGGGTTAAACTATTTTAAATCCGACTTTTGTTTAATTTTCTGCCGAAATTAAAATCTATCCGGCGGAATTTCAAATTTCTCTGACCCCTTTTTCCCACTTTTTCCTTCAATTGCTCTGACCCCTTCAAAAACGGATGCCACAAACTTTATATGAAAGGACGATGCGTCTGTCTAAGCAACATCGACCTCTTGATGCGTCTTTCTTCGCCCCTTCCAAATCTTTAAGGAGACTTGGGGATTTCTTGCCGAAGTATATTCGATAAAAGCAAAAGTGCAGTCGAGCCTTGCGCCCAAACGATCCACTTCGAGATGGGTCATTTGGTTCCAGGTGCCGGTGTTCACGTATTCTTTTCCGGGCGCAAACCGTCTGAAAGTGGGGCGATGGTTGTGACCGAAAATTACCGTATGAATATCTTCGCGGGTCATCAGAATTTTTTCTGCCCATTCGTCTAGATCTGGAAATACGGGTGCTTCTAAAAATACTTTTAAAGTTTGCCTGAAAGACATATTTCTTCTTGGATCGTTTCTAAATTGAGATGAAAAAAAGAATTTCAGAATCTGAGCGACAACCCGAATCCCAAATCGAAAATCATAAACGAGAAGCCATTTAATATAATCCACAAACGGAAGAACTTTATCGAAGTGTGGCTTTCGTCTCTTTATATCATTAATCACATGAACTAAAAAAACAGTTCCCCATGGTTGATTCAAAACGGGTTCCGGCAAATCCTTTGTCAAAAAATATTTTTCGCGATCAAACCGATTCGCTTCTTCATATTGATTGCCGTGTTCAACGTATATTCCATCGAATTCGTAGGATTCTAAAAAAAATCGCGTGGCCTCTCCCGTAAAACGGCGAATAAATTCTTGAACAGAAGGAAAAAGAATTCCTGGATCATGATTTCCCATGACAAACGTGAGACTCTTTCCCGAAAGGGATTGAAAATATTTAAGAGCGTTCATGGTAGCCTTATGACCATCCATAATTTTTTTCATTCTTCTCAGAACCACAAGCTCCGTTAAAACGTCGGCATCTGTTTCATCGTAATCGATCATGAGCAGATTAAAAAAATCACCGTTTAAAATGAGTTCCACCTCCGAATTTTCGTGAACGCCGGAACTAAAGTACTGAAGAAATTCGATAAACTCTCGATCATGAAAAAAATCTTCAAGAATATTCACCGAACCATCTCTATTTCGGTGACCAGCACCTAAATGAAAATCAGAGACCACGAGTTTTATTTTGGGAACAACGTCCATGAATAGGATTAAATTATCACGGGAGCGTCGGCGGAGCAGCAGGAATCGGAGGAGCCGTGGGAATAGGATTGGACGGCGGCATCACCGAGCCTGGAGCTGGTTGAAATGTAGGTGCCGGCGCAGAATGAGGGGGGGTAATAAACGGAGGTTCGGATTCTGTTGGCGCCGGAGAAGAAGGAATGAGAGGAGTAACGGTCGGACTCGATCCAGGAATTACGCTCGGTTGCAGCAGTGGCTTACCCGTCATCGGATCAACAGCCACCGGTGTCGGGCTTGGAATTTCAAACGGGGCCGCAATCATATCAGGAGCTCGGTTTTCATCCCGATGAATAACTTTCACAAGACCTCTCCTGCCGACAAAATTGGCAAGCTGGGTCTGTGTTTCTTCAAGCGATTTTTTTAAAGGAATGGATAAAGAAACATTACCTCGTCCGATTCGAACAGAACTCGCCGGCGAACCGAGCACTTCTGAAACAAATTTAAGGAGATCAACCGCATTAAATTGAACTTCATCCGGAAGCCAAGCGATTTCAAAAGTGGTGAGTGCTTCGGCAGGTTTACTTTGAGCGACTTCGGCAGAATAAATCACATCACATTTATATTTTTGTCGAAGGAGAGCACCGTCAATTTTTTCTTCCACGACTTGAAAACTTTTGATCGATTGAGCTGCCTTTTTAATCTTTTGAGCACGGAGAGCGCTGTCCATGGTTGAAGGAAGCACTTGCTCGAGAGCTTTCTCAAAAGCTAATTTTTGTGCCGTTTGCTTCGCAGCAGCTAAATTTCCGTCTTCAATCGTCGTCTCGACATCCACAATGACGGACTTCACATCGGCCTCTTCGCCGCGAAGCAGAGTCACACAAAGAACGGCGACCGCTAGAGCGGTAAAGGTGCGTAATCGGAAATGATGAAACCAAATTTTTTCCATTGCTCTACTCTTTTTACAGGCAAATCGACGGTCATCTCAACATAATCTGCCTTAAAGTCCTGTTTAATCACTCTACCTTCTCGGTGAACGACAGCCAACAAATCTCCGCGTCCTTGCGGAAGAAGAAGCTTTACTCGACTAAAATCTCCGGCCAAAGCTTCGGCTACTCGCGCCAAAAGTACGTCTAAGTTCTCCCCCTTAAGCGCGGAGACGAAAAGCCGTCTGGTACTTTGCGCCAATTTGGGGCCCAGCTCCGGAAGCCGATCAATTTTATTAAAAACTTCGAGAGTCGGCTTTGACAAACAATCGAGCTCAAGCAAAACCGCTTCGGTTGCTCGCTTATGACTTTCCCAAAGCGGGTCAGACGAATCAATGACGTGAAGAAGGAGATCCGCATTTTGCACTTCTTCAAGAGTGGCCTTAAAAGCCTCAATGAGTTCATGCGGAAGTTTTCGAATAAACCCGACCGAATCCGTAAAAAGAACCTCGCGATGATTCGGAAGCACCACTCGTCTGGTTGTTGGATCAAGAGTGGAGAAAAGTTTATCTGCCTCGCCCACATCCGAAGACGTCACTTTATTAAAGAGAGTCGATTTTCCGGAATTCGTATAACCCACCAAAACGATCTGCGCCACTTGAGATCGCTTTCGTTTATCGCGCTGAAGATGTCGAGTGTTCTCGATTTTCTTTAGTTCAGATTTGAGGCGAGAAATTTTATCTTTGATCATCCGCTTGTCGAGTTCGAGCTGGGTTTCTCCCGGTCCGCTCATCCCAATACCGCCGCCCGTCTGCCTCTCTAAGTGAGACCAGAGATGCGTGAGGCGCGGGAGCATATAAATGAGCTGGGCGAGTTCGACTTGGAGCTTTCCTTCGCTCGACTGAGCACGCTTCGCAAAAATATCCAAAATCAACGCGCGACGATCGATCGTGCGGACCATAAAAATCTCTTCCAAATTTCGCGCCTGACGTGGAGAGAGTTCATCATCAAAAATAACGAGATCTGCCTTTAAATTTTCGACACTCGCGGCAATTTCGGCAGCCTTACCTTTATTTATAAAAGTTGACGGATTAATTCTGTCTAGCCGAGCCGCGACCATATCAACAACATCGCCTTCAGCAGAAAGAGTGAGCTGGCGAAGTTCTTCGAGTGTATCTTCGATATCCGGATCACTCAAATCACGACGACTTTTTAAGCGTGGATTAAAAGTGCCGACAAGAATAACTCGTTCTTTCATTATTGAAGCGCCACGGATCCAGAGCCAAACTCAACTTCAAGCCAGAGCATGAGTTCCGGATGCACTTGAATATCAAAAGGAAGATTCATCGTCACATGAGATTTTTGTAGTTCTGTACCGGCTGCTTCTCCCTCGACCGGGATATGTACTTTTACTTTAATGGTGCCCGGATATTTTTTAGCTTTTTCTGGAAATCCTTCGAGTTTATCGATCAGACTAGAATTTTTAATATTTAAATGAAGCTCCGAAAATTGAACATTTGCTAAATCCGATACGTCTCGTGCCAACATCTTTGTAATTTCATTCTCACGAACGACTTGGCCTTTCACAAGAAGAAGTCGATCTTTTCCAACTAAACTTCCTTTTTTCTCATACAAATCTGGAAAGACAACCACCTCAATCGTGGAGTCACGATCCTCAATAGATATGAACGCCATCTTTGATCCTTTTTTGGTGATAATTTCTTTGGATGAAATAACCAGACCCGCAATCGAGACTTCTGTTTCTTTTGAAGGCACTGGCTTTTCATGGAGATCCAAAATCGATCTCGTCTTAAAAGTTTGAAGAAGCGGCTCAAAGGCACGAAGCGGATGGCCCGAAATATAAGTTCCGAGTAAATGTTTTTCGTCGTTCAGTCGGATGCGGTCGGGCCACTCTTCAACCACTTTCAGTTTTGGCTTTGCCGAAAATAAACTTCGCTGCCCACCGAGTTTATCTTTTCCGAGTGCAGCCGCTGTTCCGATAAGAGAATCAAGCGAAGTAATCAGAGTTGCACGGGTTGCTCCGAGACCGTCAAGAGAGCCCGAGCGAATTAGACATTCGTACCCTCGCTTATTCATGGCGTCTTGAGGAGCGCGAGAAAAAAAATCTTGAGCGTCTTTAAAAAGCCCGTTTTGTTCGCGCTCGTACGGAATTTTTTTGGCAGCTGCCTCGCCGAGATTTTTGACCGCAGAAAGTCCGAAGCGAATTCCCATTTTTTCTTCATGCTCTTCGAGTGCAAAGTCAGACTGAGAGTAATTTACATGCGGCGGCAAAATATTTGTGCCGCGCATGGTCGCACTTCGAATGATGAGGCCCATTTTATCAATATCTTCGGACTCAGAAGAAAGAAGAGCTGCGTAAAATGCTTCGGGATAATAAGCTTTTAAATAAGCGGTTTGAACCGTGATCATCGCATAGGCAGCAGCGTGGGATTTATTAAATCCGTACTTCGCAAATTCTGCCATCAAATCAAAAATTCTCTGCGCGAGATGTTCCGGATGTTTATTTTTAATTGCACCCGCCACAAATTTTTCTCGCTGCTGAGCCATTTCAGACGCAATTTTTTTACCCATGGCACGTCTGAGCAAATCGGCTTCACCGAGACTAAAGCCGGCCATCACGTTCGCAGTTTTCATGACCTGCTCTTGATAAACAAAAACGCCGTAAGTTTCTTTCAGAATCGGCTCCAGGACATCCGCATCGTAAACGACGGCTTTTTTTCCGGCTTTTCGCAAAATAAAATCGTCGACCATTCCTCCTTCAAGAGGTCCTGGTCGATAGAGAGCCACGATCGCGATAATATCTTCGAGACAAGTCGGCTTTAACCTTCGGATAACATCTCTCATGCCCGAAGATTCAAGTTGGAATACGCCCATCGTGTCGCCGGTTGAAAGCTCCGCCATCACTTTTGGGTCACTATAATTTATTTTGAGGAGATCAATTTTTTCTCCGATGAGCGCAATGCATTCTTGAATGACGGTTAAATTTCTTAGTCCAAGAAAGTCGAATTTGAGAAGACCGAGCTTTTCGACTCCCTTCATTTCAAATTGAGAAACAATTTCGTTATCGGATCCCCGATAAAGCGGCACATATTTTGTTAAAATATCATCCGCGATCACCACACCGGCCGCGTGAACGGAGGAGTGACGATTGAGCCCCTCAAGTCTTTCTGCAATTTCTAAAAGCTGATCAGCTTTTGAATCTCGCGCACGAAGACTTTCGAATTGGGGTTCCAATTCAAACGCTTCTTTGAGTGTAATATTTAAAACATTCGGAATGAGCTTTGCGATCGCATCGACATCCGAATAGGGAATTCCGAGAGCGCGGCCCACGTCCCGAATCACGGCTTTTGATTTCATTTTTCCGAAGGTGATAATCTGCGAAACTTTAAGGGTTTCTTCGATCGGCTTACCTGCACTCTCTTCTGTTGAGAGATCGTATTTTTCTCGCACGTAATTGATCACGCGCTCGCGGCCTTTGACGCAAAAATCGACGTCAAAGTCAGGCATACTCACCCGCTCAGGATTTAAAAATCTTTCAAACAGAAGATTATAGCGAACCGGATCAATATCGACGATCGACAGACAATAGGCCGCAAGACTTCCCGCGCCTGAACCCCGACCGGGACCGACAGGAATATCATTCGCTTTACTCCATTTAATAAAATCCGCGACGACCAAGAAGTAATCTGAAAAACGCATTTTACAAATAATTTGATATTCTTCTTCGAGCCGGTCTCGATAAACCTTTTGAACTTCTGCCATTTTTTCTTGCGGAACATAGGTTTTTAAAAGTTCAAAACGCTCGAGTAGTCCGGCCTGACATTCTTCATAGAGCCGCTTGTCGACCTCTTTGGCTTTTCCAAATTTGGGGATGTGATAAGTGCCAAGCTCCCAAGAAAAATCTACACGCTCCAAAATTTCATCCGTGAGCGAGACCCATTCAGGGTGATCACGAAAAAGATTTTCCATATCTTCGGCAGGTTTTAAAAAAAAGTCTCGAGACGGAAGTTGAGGACGCTCTTCTTGCATTCGGGTTGTGCCCGCACCAATGCTTAACATCACTTCATGAGCCAAATGATCTTCGGGCTTTAAATAATAAATAGGCTGAGTAGCAATACAGCGGCCGTATTTTTCGGCTACGATCACCGCTTCGTCTTCACCTTTTGCTCCGTCGTATCGGTGAATTTCAAAAAAGAGATTTTTTTTCGTCCAAGCCGAAAAAACTTTTTCTCCATGATTGATTTGAGGATGGTCGGGAGAAATCAGCAGAAGAAGTCCGTCTTGAAGTTGAATCAAGCGATCGAGTGTGAGGGACTGAAGCGAATAGGAACTTAAAATAAGACAAAGGTTCTCGTAACCTTTTTTTGACGTGATCAGAAGTGTACAATTCCCCTTAGATTTTACCTGCGGAGAGAACTGCACGTTCGATTGCAAATTTAAAGAAAGCGTGGTTCCTAAAATCGGCTTAAGACCGGCCTTCTTCATCTGAAAATAAAAATCGACCCAACCAAAAGCATTATCAAAATCGGTGAGCGCGCCGCCCTTATATCCGAGAGCTTTCAGCGCTTCGCAATAATTCTCAACCGAGACCATGGCCTTTAGGAGAGAGAAGTCGCTATGAAGTCGGAGGGGAATCATCGTCGCTCATCACTTTGAACGAGCCACTTCTCGCAGTCTAGTGTGATTCCAAGCCTTCGAGCGCTAATTATTTACCTGACGATGCAGCCAACTGGCAAACGGCCACGTCTTCTGCGTATAAAAGTTGGTAGTCAGGTGGAATGGCGTCGTCTTGACGGCTTGTGTACTGAGTCTTTGCAACTCCACTCTGATCGACGCAGTCGGAAAACTTTTTCATGAGTGCCGGGCGAGTCTCGATATAATCAACTCCAACGGGCGGAAGTGCGGTCGTAAAAATATCTTCTTCTCGAAGAGCAAACTTATCTTCAGCGCTCGGATTTGGACTTTTATATACTTCAAGATTTGGAGTAATCCCGCGAATTTGAGTGGTTCGATCGGGTGTTATAAAAAATCTTTCGATCGTTAAGTGAAGATTCATTTTATCTAAATCTGGAAAAAACAACGAAGCATTCCTAACGGCTTGAACGGTTCCTTTTCCAAAAGAACGTTCGCCAACAATGATAGCGCGTTCAAGATTTTGAAGAGATCCTGAAGTAATTTCGGATGCGGAAGCAGACTCTGGGTTGATCAATACGATCAAAGGCAAATCAGTGATTTTATTCTCCGTACTTTTATCGATCCTTTGCTCGGGTGAATTACCCAGCTCTTTTTCGATAACAATTGTCTTTCCGGGACCTACGAAAAGACCAGAAATGCAAACGGATTGAGCAAGTTCGCCTCCTGGGTTGTCGCGAAGATCCAAAATCAAACTATCGGAATGGGCCTGACTAAACGTTTGCACTGCTGCTTTCATTTCTTCACAAGAATCATGATTGAATTCGCGTAATTTAACATAGCCGATCAAAGTGTTTCTAGTTTTAAGAATTTTTGGCTCTACATTTCGAATCTGTATTTTTTTTCGTGTGATATCGATCGTTAAAAACTTTTCTTTTCGTTTTATTTTAAGTTTTACAATTGTCCCTTCGGGACCACGAATTTCTTGCACCACATCGTCGAGTGTTTTTCCCGAAACGGATTTATCGTTCACTTCCAGAATAATATCTTTTGCTTTAACTCCTGCCAAAAAAGCAGGGCCATCTTCCATAGGCGTCCGCACAACGACCTCGGCATCAATTTCTGAAAGCATCGCACCGATTCCACTTAACTCTTCAGTATTGGTAGCAAAGCTATCCAGATCATATTGCGTTGGAAAAAAGCCCGAGTGTGGATCTACACTAATTTCCATAGCGGCATTAAGAGCCATACCCGTAATCAGAGATTCTTGGTCGGATGCATCAACAATTGTTTTTTTAATCCAGGCGAAAAGAGCTTCAAAATCCATTACCGGTTCCAGTATTTGCTCATAGGCCCGAATGAGAGCGTCATTGTTATTACTCCGCTCCATTTTTTTTGTCCTTACTCGCGTGATTAAATCGCCCGTCAGCGCTGGTTTGTCTTCAACAACTTTCAAAATCCCAAAGTCTTTTTCTACTGCTCCGAAACCAGACTCCGGCGTGAGACGTTTTGCGGCGACTAAAACAAATAATTTCTTTATTTTTGGATTCGTTGCGGCAAATTGAAGCGATGCGTTGCCAGCTGCAACACATCCCAGAAAAGAAAGTTTGCTAGAATAGCAGGATTTATTCGTCAGGCTCTCCTGTATTGAACGGTATTTAAGCCCTACGTCCTTGTAGTATTCACCGATCGTTTTTTTTTCAAAACCCTGCACGCTTCCAACTAGCATCAATAATATCAAGATGAGCGAACTACCGAATAAACGAATTTTCATGAATTTCCCCTCTCGTCGAAATTCATCTGATTTCGTAATGGGTAAAATGTCAATTCTTTTGACGAGTCGAGAAGAAATATTTTAATTCTCGTTCAGGATCAGAACGATCCTCTTGGTATTTATTTTACTCTTCGGATTTTGGAGATTTCTTCGAAGTAGCTGACTTGATTGCGGCCCTTATCTTTTGCCCTGTAAAGAGCGTCGTCTGCGTTCTGAAGCAGCTCAAGTTCAGACGTGCATGGGCTCTCCTTATTGTAAATATACATTCCCACACTGACCGTAATTTTTAATCCTTTTTCGAACGAGGTACTTTCTATTCGTTTGCGAACTCGTTCAGCAGCATCTCGTGCTCCTTCTGTATTAGGTTCTGTCAGAAGGACAGCAAACTCTTCGCCACCGTACCTCGCAACAACGTCCTCAATTCGAAATGAACTGTGAATGATTCGAGCGACGCCTTTCAAAATATTATCGCCAGTGAGATGTCCGTGAACGTCGTTTACTTTTTTGAAGTGATCGATATCGACTAAAAGGATGACCATAATATGATCGTGACGACTCGCCCGCTCAAACTCAGCCCGCAATCGCGTCTTAAAAAATTTCTGATGATAAAGTCCTGTAAGTCCATCCGTAGTCGATTCTTCGAAGAGTCTGGAATTTTCGATTGCCACTGCAGCTTGAGACGCAAGTGTTTCCAAAAAATCGATGTCTTCTTGCATGAAGGCATCCTTATTTGTTTTATAACCGAGAGTTAAAAAGCCGCATAAATTGCCTTTAAAAAAAAACGGGAACTGCGGCTTCACCTTTTGTCGGTGCAAGTTCTGAATTGAACTCGAATTCTTGTTTTTTAGAAATTTCAGAGATCTCTTCTTCACGAACAAAGATACGTTTCTTTTCCTGCAACCAGGTAATAAGCGCGCCAGTCTTCTCTAGCTTAACACCCCCCGAACCTTCGGACGAATGATGACCTAAAAAATAACGTAGCTCATATTTATCTCCATTCAATAAATAAAATCCTGCATCAATCACTCCCAAACTATGTCTTGTGATCTCAATAAATTTTCGTAGCAAATCGTCTAAATTGAGAATCGAGATAAGCGCTTCGGACGATTTTTTAAGCGCTGTTTGATAGTCGATTGATTTTCTCAAAATAATCGCATTGATCCAACGGCGAATAGACGAAACGACGGGGGTCGCAAAAACGATCATCAGGGTAACGACTGTCGAAAGTGTTTTCGCTAGATCAAGTCCAACGATCTCTTTTAATCCTTGAAAGGCCGCAATATCGATACCTATGAAGACGGAGATCAAGATAAAGGCAGAAATAATTCCCGAAACTAAAACTCGAATATCAAACAAGCGATGTCGTGTAACAGCATAGATCGTTAAAGCAATCCATGGCAGTCCAAAATAACTTGTAAGACCTGCGTCTACATAGAGACGGCCGAGAGGTGCTGACGAAAAAATAAAACCTCCCAATGCATAAAGAAATGTCCCCAAAAACAAATAGGCGGTTTGCTGTCGCTTATGTCCAACGCTCTCTTTTCGCGCGCGGTAAATCTGATAAAAGGCCCACAAAATCTGTACTGAGCCCACCTGCCTACAAAAAATTTCAAACGGTCCGCCATGATGGATGTAAGGCAGAAACGAACTTGGCTCGATATCAATTAGGTCTGTTGTGAGATTTAAATAATTGACGACCATCCAAAATAAAAGAAACGACCAAGTAACAGCTTTGGCAGTCCAACCAACATTTCCGCGCAATTGGTAAACAACTTGCAGTGAAAACGGAACGATAAACCAACCCATCCACCCGAGCCGGTAATAGACACTGTAATCAAGCGACATGGACGCGCGGATATAAGAAGTTGCGATTGTGCATGAATAAAAAGCTGCGATAAAAGCCGAAACTGATGCGAATAATGTAAGTAAATTCCTTTGTTTAGTTTTTACTAAACAAAAAAAGCCAAAAATAAATTGGATCCCCCCAACAAAAAGGAGTGGCCCCGCGATGAGTAATAACGCATCCATCCACCTCTATTGTCCGGCCGCTGACCCATGAAGTCGATACCCCCAGGGCGGGCGCAACCCATTCTAGGTAATGGCCTCTATTGATTGATAATTAAAGTTGCGAGGCTATCGCCACGTTTCGAAGGACGTATGGGTCAATATCGTTTTTAAAATATCGGTCGTTGTTACAATGCCAACGACCACGCGATTCGAATCAACCACGGGAAGGCAAGAAAGCTTTTCCTGAAGCATCACAGAAACGGCATTTCGAATGGAAGCACGAGGATCGACGGCAAAAACCTTTTGAGCGAATAGTTTTGAAATTTGATCTGTCGTGGCCGACACAAGATCACGATCTGAAATCATTCCCACAAGTAAATTTCCAGAAACCACAGGAAAATTTCTAAACCCAGAATTGACCATAATTTCTTTTAAATCTTTGACCGAAGCGCTCTCGTGAATCGTCACAACTGGCCGGCTCATAATCTGCTCAACGGTGAGAGGATGCTGAGGTATCGCGACTTGCAATTGCTCCTCATAGGCCTTGTTCGCTAGCTTTTGTTCCGCCAGATTCTTTTGACCCTGCGACGGATCGCGGTCGTGGACTTCATGCGCCTCTGACGCTGCCCCCGCTTTTTCTACCACCCGCTTAGGTTGATAGGGTTCTAAAACGCGATTTACTGAAAGAACATAAAACATAAAGACTCCCATGAAATTCTAGCGGTCACTTGACGGAGACTCCAATGTCTTTTTTTTCTCGCTTAAGAGATTATTTCTGAATACCGTCTTTCTTCATGCACCCGTTTTTGGAAGCTATGAGTCAAAGAGTCGTTCTGGGCGATGGCGCCATGGGCACGATGCTCTACTCAAAAGGTATCTATATAAATAGATGCTACGACTATTTAAATCTTGAATCACCGACGCTCATTCAAGGTATTCATACCGAATATCTTCAGTCCGGCTGCGAGCTCTTGGAAACAAATACGTTTGGGGCAAATCGAGTTCGCCTCAAAACTCACGGACTCGAAAATCAGCTAAAAGAAATCAATCGAGCCGGAATCGAAAATGCAAAAAAAGCGCTCGCTGCCTATTCTGAAAAAACGATGAAGACCGCATGGATTGGTGGAAGCATGGGACCGCTCGGCGTAAATTCTGAACCGTTCGGGCCGCTGAAGCACTCCGAAGCTGTTGCGATCTTTAAAGAACAAGCTGAGATTTTAAATGAAGGTGTGGATATTTTTATGCTCGAAACCTTCACTCATCTCACGCAGCTGAGAGCCGCCGTCGAAGGGGTGAGAGCGGTTTCCAAAAAGCCCATTGTGGCGATGATGACGGTTACCGATGAAGGAACATCGATACTTCTCGAAAACGCTGAAACGATGATCGAGACCTTAAATGAACTTGAGGTAGAAGTAATTGGTCTTAACTGTTCAAACGGTCCTTCCGCCATTTTAGATGTACTAGAAATTTTTAGGCCGAGAACAAAAAAGTTTTTGGCCACTTTTCCAAATGCAGGAATTCCAAAACAAGTAGGTGGCCGCTATATCTATATGTCGACTCCTGAATATTTTGGGAGTTTTACCAAAAAATTTATCACGGTCGGAGCAAATCTCATTGGCGGATGCTGTGGGACGACGCCAACGCATATGAAGCGCGCGAGAGATTCCATTATTGCGACAAGGCATTCTTCTTCGCGTACGGAAATCAAAGTGGAAGAAGTTTCGAAGGCCATTCCTCAAGTCGAAATCCTGCCTGCGGAGAAGAAAAGTCGCCTGAGTGCAAAAATTCACTCCGGGAAATTTGCGATCAGTGTCGAAATTGATCCACCCAAAGGAACGGCTTTCGCCAAATCTCTTGAAGCGAGTCGGCAATGTTTTGAAGCGGGCATCGATTGCATCAATATCGCTGATGGTCCAAGAGCTTCAGCACGAATGAGTCCGATGAGTATGGCGGTCATTCTCGAGCGAGATATCGGAATTGAAACCATTATTCACTACTGTTGTCGTGATCGAAATCTTCTCGGCATGCAAAGTGATTTGCTTGGAGCGAATGCACTAGGCCTAAAAAATATTTTAATCATTACTGGAGATCCGCCAAAACTGGGTGATTACCCTGAGTCGGCTTCTGTCTATGATGTGGATGCGATTGGACTCACCAGAATCGTAAATCGTTTAAATCGAGGGATGGATCTCGCGGGAAATCCGATTGGAAAGCCGACGTCTTTTTTTCAAGGAGTAGGTTGTAATCCGGGTAGTCTCAATTTTGAAGAAGAAATCGAAAGACTTCAAAAAAAGATAGATGCTGGCGCAGAATATATTTTGACTCAACCGGTTTATGATCACAAAACTTTTGAAAAATTTTTGAAGGCTTATAAAAATCTTTCCAAACGTATTCCGCTTTTGATTGGAATCTGTCCTCTGGCGAGTTTAAAAAATGCGGAATTTTTACACAACGAAGTTCCCGGAATGCAGATTCCGGACGAAATTTTAAAGAGAATGGCCAGGCCTGAGACCCCGGATTTGCAAAGAGCTGAAGGAATCAAAATCGCCCGTGAAGCTCTGAAGGAATTCAAAAAAGAAGTTCAAGGAACTTATATCATGCCGCCCTTTAATCGAGCCGATATAGCACTCGAGGTCGTCGATGGCTTTATTGAAAATTGATATTCTCCCTGCCTTAACGGACAATTATATTTTTCTGCTCGTCGACGACAGTTCCGGAAAAACGGCCACCATCGATCCGTCCGAAGCAAAACCCGTCTTAGATTTTCTTAAAACGAAAAATATTAAAATCGATTTTATATAAAACACTCACCATCACGCAGATCATACGGGCGGAAATCTAGAACTCCAAAGAATGACAGGCTGCCAAATTGTGGGAGGCAAAAAGGATGCCCATAGAATTCCAGGAATAAATCTGCAGTTAAGCGACCAGGAGATTTTTAAGTTCGGAGCAATGAACGCAACTATTTTAGAAGTTCCCGGCCATACGCTAGGCGCCATTGCCTACTTCTTCGAATCGGAAGAAGCATTATTCACCGGCGATACGCTCTTCTCTCTCGGTTGCGGGAGGCTTTTTGAGGGAACGGCAGAGCAAATGTTTTCGTCTTTAAATAAAATCAAGTCCTTACCTCCAAAAACTCAAATTTATTGTGGGCATGAATATACGGAGAAGAATTGCCGATTTGCTTTATCTTTGGATCCTGAAAGTCAGAAGCTAAAGGATTTTCATAAAAGAATCTTAGCCAGAAGAGAGGAGAACCGGCCTACTTTGCCAGCGATTTTAGCAGATGAACTTCGTTTGAATCCGTTTCTAAACTGTGATTTGCAGCAATTTAAAGAGCGGCGGCGTCTTCGAGATCAATTTTAAAAAAAATTAAAAGACAGGTGCATAATCCGAAAAAATGGCTAGTGTGCATTCGATTGAAAACGATAAGGGTTATTTTCAAGGGCGTATTTTTTCTGGCACCTCTTCTTGCTCAAGCGGCGGAGCCAAATTGTAATCTAGCTATTTTTAAACTTGTATCGAGCGCCTCGACAAAAAAGCCGTACGAATTGCACACTCTTCGTCTAGGCAACCCTGTCGATGTTGATACTAAACTCTTCAATCAGGCCAGAGTGGGAACCTTGATCGAAACCGATCGACTCTATCTGGCTAGTCCAACTTCTCTTGTCGAAAAAGATCGCTTCTTTCCTTTCGAGGTACTTGGGCTTTCGAAATATCTGAGCTTTGTTCCTCTTTTAAAACATAACCGTGAGAGCCTCGGACAAATCATTTTAACTAGAATGGGTTCGAGCACTGGGTTTCTCTCGTTTGACCTTATTAACGAAGTGACTGGAAAAGGTTACGAGCACGAAATTGCTTACGCTCTTCACCGACTCGGCTTTGAACATTTAAATCTGAAGGCTTTTGAAACAGTTATTTCACCC
>JAQBPA010000139.1 GCA_028287765.1 Bacteriovoracaceae bacterium | reverse complement strand
GGCAAATATCGAAAAAATCATATTCCTCAAGTCGCCGGCTTTTGGGAGAAATTTTTCTTTAAGCCAGGAAACCTTGGATATCCCGTGTTTAATACGGCTTACGGAAAAGTCGGCGTCTATATTTGTTATGACCGCCACTTCCCCGATGGCGCGAGATGCCTCGGGCTGAATGGCGCGGAAATTGTTTTCAATCCATCAGCAACGGTTGCAGGACTTTCGGAGTATCTTTGGGAGATTGAGCAACCCGCCCATGCGGTGGCGAACGGATATTTTGTGGCAGCAATTAACCGTGTAGGAAAAGAAGCTCCGTGGAATATCGGGGAATTTTATGGCTCTTCTTATTTTGTAAACCCCCGCGGAAAAATCCTCGCGCAAGCTTCTAAAGATAAAGATGAACTTTTAATCGCCGATCTGAACTTTGATGAGATCAAAGAAGTCCGAGATCTTTGGCAATTCTATCGCGATCGCCGACCCGAAACTTACGGAGCATTAACGACTTTATGAAAAACGAAACCATTCACGAGATCCGAAAAAAGAATTTTCTTCCAACCGCTTACCATTACCATAAAGAGCCGCTGCAACTTGTAAAAGCGAGCGGTTCAAAAGTTTGGGACGAAAAGGGAAAAGAATATCTGGATGCATTCGGCGGAATTGTTTGCATTTCAGCCGGCCATAATCATCCAAAAATTAAGCACGCCATAAAAAAGATGGTGGATGACGATGAAATTCAACATACAAGCCAAATTTATTTTTCGAGATGGCCGACCGAACTAGCTGAGAAGCTTCTCGCAGAAGCTCCTGAAGGAATTGACCGGGCGTTCTTTACAAACTCCGGCTCAGAGGCCAATGAACTTGCTTTCATGGCCTCTCGCCAAGCAACGGGGGAAACGACGATTGTGAATCTTCGTCACTCCTATCACGGCGGAACAGCGACCACTCTCGCCAATTGCGGACACCACTCATGGAGACTTCGTGCTCAACCGGTGACTGCCGTCACCTCGGCTCTTGAGCCGTATTGTTATCGCTGCCCGTTCGGAAAAACGCCCAATTCCTGCGCGCTTGAATGTGCCAATAACGTTGAAACCACAATTCAAACGACAACCAGCGGAAAAATTGCCGCGATGGTTGTGGAGCCTGTCATGGGAGTCGGCGGATTCATTACACCTCCGATCGAATATTTTCATGCAGTCGCAAAAATTGTTCACAATTACGGCGGAAAATACATCAGTGATGAAGTTCAAACGGGCGCAGGACGCGGTGGACAGAATTTTCTGATGACCAAAGAATTAAAAATAGACGCTGATATTATTTCTATGGCGAAAGGTTTTGGAAATGGAGCGGCTATTGGCGCGACGATTATGAAATCTGATATTGCTGACAGCATGAAAGGAAAATATTTCTTTAATACTTTTGGCGGAGATCCTTATCAAACCATGCAAGCAAAACTCACAATGGAAATCATTGAAGAAGAAAAGATGATCGAGAACGCAAAAGCGATGGGCTCACTGATTAAAGACGGCCTACTTCAATTGATGAATAAATATTCCATTATCGGCGATGTTCGAGGACGTGGACTTCTTTTAGGATTCGAACTGGTGAAAGATCGAAACTCTAAAGCCTATGCTACCGAAGAGACGCTAGAGCTGATGGATCTGTGTAAAGAAAAAGGAGTGCTGATTGGACGCGGCGGTCTTTACGGAAATGTCATCCGACTTTCACCTCCGCTCTCGATTACCCAAGAAGAAGCCCATCATCTTCTGAAGATCTTAGATGAATCCCTTTTTCAAATGTCTAAAAAATCAAGTGGATCTATTTAAGAAAGCTAAAGACTAAAAAACAGAAGCCGACGAGCCCAAATCCAACACTTAAAAGCAAAAACTTTCGTCGTTTAGTCAAAACCGAAACGGCCGAAATCGCGATCGCTATCTGAAAAAAAGTTACGGCCCTGGCTAAAACTTCATGAATGGCAAAGTGATGCTGCGATTCAGCTTCTTTTTCTTTAGCTTCCTTCGAAATTTCTTCTTGTTCCTTGCGATTCTCGACTAACTTTTCTTCATCCTTTTCAGAAGTCTTTTGCTTCATAGCTGTTAAAAGATCGAGCTTTGCTCCGAGAACATAAGATTTGATTCCCTTCGCTTGATAATAGCTCCACTTATCGGAGGCTTTGATCTGACTCACCATCGCTTCATTTACATGATATCCTGCAAGCAATGCCGCTAAAGCCGCGAATACAGCCAGAATTGCAGCTGTAAGCGCTGCTTTGGCAACCCATCCTGACCCCCCGTGCTCAATGACGTGTTCATTCATATGTTCTTGGACTGTTTCGATCGGAACTTCAATTTCATCCATACAGGCTAAAAATAAAACAAACCCTATCTCTAGTAAAGAAAGTGCTAACGCAAAATGTAGACATTCCCCTTGACCCAAATTTTAACCCCTATAAATAAGTGGGAATTAGGCTAAGTCGCAAATGCATATATTTTTGACGTTCTTCATTTTAATGAATGTTCCTCATTCGCCGTCTTTTAAAGAAGCAGAGGCGAGACTTTGGTCTCTAAAGACACGTCCCGGATTATCCCATTACCAAAACGAACTGTTTACTCTCGAACAAAGCATGCCGGATGGAAAACTGCCTGTGCCCTATCTGCAAGTCTTGATTTCTTTCATAGAAAAGAGACCGCGCGAAAATTTCGAAATTAGCCAGGCCGCACTCGATCTGTTAAAAAATTATTTTATACGCGGTCAATTGAATTATGAATTGAAAGCCAGTTTTTTGAAGTCTTTAAGGTTTGTACTAAATGATCAAAAAAATCATCTCCTTCGTTGGGATGTTCGCCAAGTCGTGCATATTATAAAACCCATTCAGTTTTCATCCCCGCTTTATCATCTTCTGAAAAGATGTTTGATAAAGGCTTCTGCCATTCACGACTAAGCAACTTAAATTTTTGACTGCGGATTATTCGGATGCTCTGTCCAGTTGAGGTAAGGCTTTTTTGATTCTTGCGGAATCATGGTGATGCAGTCCTGAACGGGACAAACATGCGCGCAAAGATTGCATCCGACGCATTCTTCTTCAATGACCTCAAAAATATTTTTTCGATTCTGAGCTTTTACAGAAATGGATTGATGGGACGTATCTTCACAAGCGATATAGCAAAGCCCGCAACCAATGCATTTGGTCTGATCAATTTTTGCAATCGTTTTAAAATTCAAATTCAAATATTGCCAATCAGTCGTATTCGGCGTCGCCGCTCCGACAAAATCGGAGAGCTTTCGATATTTTTTTTCGTCCATCCAGTGGCTAAGACCCTCGATCATATCGTCCACAATTTTAAATCCGTAGTGCATGGCGGCTGTACAAACTTGAACACTGGTGGAGCCGAGTGCCATAAATTCTGCAGCGTCCCGCCAATTCGAAATTCCGCCAATTCCAGAAATAGCCATCCCCCTCGTCGCGGGATCTCGCGAAATCTCTGAAACCATATTGAGCGCGATGGGTTTTACCGCGGGCCCACAGTAACCGCCGTGAGTTCCCTTCCCATCGACCACCGGCTCCGGTGCCATTTGATCCAAGTCGACGCGCGTGATGGAGTTGATTGTGTTAATGAGAGAAATCGCATCCGCGCCTCCTGCTTTGGCGGCACGAGCGGGCTTTCGGATATCAGAAATATTCGGCGTTAATTTTACAAAGACAGGCATTTGCGTATGCGTCTTACACCAGCGAGTCACCATCTCGATATATTCGGGAACTTGACCGACGGCCGATCCCATTCCTCTCTCACTCATTCCGTGAGGACAACCAAAATTGAGTTCAACTCCATCTGCATTCGTCTCTTCGACTTTTTTTAAAATATTTTTCCAACTCAATTCATTACACGGAACCATTAACGAAACGATGAGTGCGCGGTCCGGCCATTCTTTTTTGACAGCTTTTATTTCTTCTAAATTTAATGCGAGCGGCCGATCGGAAATGAGTTCAATATTATTAAATCCCATCATGCGTTGACCGTTATATTCGACAGCACCGTAGCGAGAACTCACATTCACAACAGGAGGATCTTCGCCAAGCGTTTTCCAGACGACACCGCCCCACCCCGCTTTAAATGCACGGATCACATTATAAGCTTTATCTGTCGGAGGAGCGGAAGCGAGCCAAAATGGATTGGGCGATTTCACTCCTGCAATCTTGCATGTCAGATCCGCCATAAAAATTAAGATAACTCCTTATGAATCGCTTCGGCAGCGACTTTGCCGTCTTGAACGGAGACGACGGTGAGTTTTCCGCCATTCACGCAGTCACCCCCTGCAAAAACATTTTTGAGAGTGGTCCGTCTCTCGTCGTTTACCAAAATTCTCCCGTTCGTGATTTCAAGAAATTCTTTTACGTCTCCGAGTTTTTCAGGAATGAGAATCTGCCCAATCGCTTTAAAGAGTGTATCGCACGGAAGCGTAAATATTTCCGATGAGCCCGATTGTGTTCTTTCAAATTCTACAGATGAAATCCCTTTCGAGTTTCCGATCAACTTCTTTGCACGCGCCCATGTTTCGATGAGCACACCATTATTTTGCGCAAACTCAATTTCGACGGACGTCGCCTTCATCTCGGAAAAACCACGTCGATAGACGAGTGTCACGGACGAAGCGCCAAGTCTTTTACTTTCGACCGCAATATCAATCGCCGTACTTCCACCGCCGATCACGACCACTCGCTTTCCTAAAGCGACGGCAGATAAATTCTTGGTCTGGCGAAGATCAGAAATAAAATCGACGGCATTCAAAACGCCTGGCATGTTTTCACTCTCAAGCTTGAGTGCATTAACACCCGAAAGCCCGACGCCTAAAAAGACAGCCTCAAATTCTTTTCGAAGTTCTGCCATAGAAAAATCACGGCCAAATTCTTTTTCGAGCTCAACTTTGATTCCACCCACTTCGAGAATAAAAGCGATTTCTTTTTGAGCAAAATCGTTAACCATTTTATAGGGCGCTAGTCCGTACTCGTTGAGTCCTCCGAGCTTTTTTTTGGCTTCAAATACAATGACGTCGTAACCCAGCACGGCAAGTCGATGCGCGCACGAAAGTCCCGCTGGTCCTGCACCCACAACAGCAATCCGTTTTTGTTTTAAATTTTTTCGTTCAAATGGCTGAATTTTCTTCTCGAATAACCAGTCGGTCGCATGTCTCTGGAGAAGACCGATGGCGACAGGTTTATCCTCGGCAGTATTTCGAACACAGCCTTCTTCACAAAGCGTTTCGACCGGACAGACACGCGCACAAGCACCACCAAATATATTCTCAGAAAGAATATCGATCGCGGCACCTTTCAAATTACCGGTAGAAATTTTTCGGATGAAACTCGGAATATTGATTTCAGTTGGACAAGCTTTAATGCAGGGCGCGTCGTAACAAAAATAACAACGAGAAGCCTCGATACTTGCTTGATTCAAGTTGAGCGGAGGATGAATATCTTTGCAGAAATTCTCTTCCAACTGCTTCGGGCTTAAAGCGCCAGGCTCTCCCATAGCGGAAAGGTCACACCCAGAGCGTGGGCAGGGTCAAGACGTTTTGACTCGCCCGAGTTGAACGGCCTTGCGGAGCTTGAATCGACCGGAAATGGTGGGGCGAGCCGGGGACTTTTAGATACGGCCTGGGTCTTTTATATTTCTTCGGTACTTCTTGCTGCCTTCACCCGCTCGTTGACAATTCGAGCTCCGTCCGACTTTTGAAACTCGCTCTGGATCTAAAAATCCCCAGCCCGCCTCACCAGTTCCTTCACTCCAACTCCTCCACGCTTTTTAAAAAAAATAATCTCTGGCTACTTTGATTAAAGAGATTTTGGTTTTGTATTTGATTGAAGTTTTTGTATTTGTATTTTGATTCCGGTCAGTAGTTGAAACTCCGGACGGGAGCGAAGGGCTGTTAGGTGAAAAACTCTTGAGACGCGCAAGAAAGTCATGCGAGAGATGAAAGTCCTGCGTCGAAAAAGCAGCACTCATACTAAGTTCTGTTATTAACTAATCCAACAATGAGCGCGTTTTCTCACCGAACAGCCCTTCGCTCCCGCCCGGAGATTCGACTACTGACCGGACCCCCGATCCAAGTTTTTTAGTTAAGTTTTTTTTCAAAAAAACTTAGTCCCCCCGACAGGTGACTTATTAGTTCGGAAATAATTGTGTGCTTGGAATAGGAACTTGCGTTGGTTGGCTTGTGGATGCGGACGTTAGATGAATAAAATTTGGATAGCCTAGACCGACGAAATTGATCGCAATGGTGTAAAATTGTCCGGCAACTAAGTTGATCGGCGAACTTGTGCAGGTGGCGGGTGAAGGACAGCTAAGGACAACGTGTCCATTAATCGAAACCTGAGCACTGTCATCAACCACGACCCTAAAAGTATAATTATCTGTGGTGGGCACAACGATATGACCGGTCCAAGCGGCGCTAAAATTTTGTCCTGCCGGCACGACTCCTGCTACAGCCGAAGTCCAATCGAAAGTAATGGTGGGATCTATTCTTGTCAAAACGGGTGTTCCGACGCCTGGATTAATTCCACTATAATAATTTCCGGTCAAACCAACTCCGACCGAAATGAATGTGGCTGGAGACGCGGGCAGTGGATTTGCACCGTTGGTGGCCTGTAAGCAAACAAAAATGGGAAAATCTTTTAAGACGGTCCCATAAACCAAAGAAGCTTGAAAGCCGGCAGGACAACTCCCATTTCCTGTTGCGGGATTTGAATAGGAGGCTTCGGCATTCGGAAAACTAGTAAGGTTCCAATGATCTCCGTACATTCCTCCGAAAGCATAATTTTCAGTGATCGAAACGGAAGTACTGAGATCAGCGTAACAATAAAAAAGAGGATTATCTCCAGAATTTCCAAGAATTTGCGTTTGACTAAAACTAGTGGGGCAACCTTGAGTTCCCGTTATTGGATTGATGTAAGCCGAACTTCCAGAGCCCGTACTATACATTCCTCCGAATGCAGCGATGGGATTACTGGTTGAAGTTCTAGCACAGAGAAAAACATTTTGATCGGTCATTCCGTTTGTCGAAGTTGTGTTTCCAAAAATTTGGTATGAAGTAAATCCAGAAGGACAAGTAGCTCCGGAAGTGAGAGGATTAGGAATGGTGGTATTTCCAGTAGAGTACATCCCACCAAAATCAAGAAGATTGCCGGCAATGGTATTCACTGTCGAAGCTTGTATAGGATTAATTCCAGTCGGTTTTGCAGCAGGGGTTACGTTTGCAGAGCCACAACCTGCTAAGCCCAGAAACCCTGAGTAAATGAGGGTTAAAAGTGGCGTTTGGTATCTAAAGCTGATTCCTTGATTGCTCATCTTGATGTTTAGATATGCAATAATCAGGCCAGAGGAGAAGCCCAGCTCCAGGCATAAATCTCTAGGAAACAAAGGATCTTAGAGAGCTCCGATTTAGCAAAATCGAGCAGCTATGAAAAAATTTTCATAGTGTGAATCAGTTTGTCCATCACATGCAGTGCCAGGCACCATTTTTCGTATTCTTATTTAATCCGGTCAGTAGTCGAATTGAGGACGGACGCGGGGCTCGGTCTAATTTGAGCTCTGAGCTGGTCTCCGAAAGCGTGAGAAAGGTAAATTGCCAGCCAGCTCAGGAGTATCGCATGGACCGCAACTTGAAATGACAAGCCCCAATGGACGATCTCAAATTAGACCGAGCTCCGCGCCCGCCCGGAAATTCGATTACTGACCGGACCCCGGCCCACCTAAATCGAGAATCCTCGAATCGAGCTTCGATTTAAACTGCTCACTATTGGCTTTGAATTTTTGTGAAAGCGTACTCACTCCTTCTCCGCCGGGGATCGTCAGATATTTTGGATCCACGCCAGCGCAAGCTTTGGGGACTTCAAAACCAAAGACGGGATGTTTTTGCGTCGGCTGTTTTGCGAGTTCGCCGGATTGAATCGCCGAGAGAATTCTTCTGCTCACCGCCAATGGAAATCGCTCGCCTTTTCCGTATCCACCTTGGGTCCATCCGGTATTTAAAAGCCAAACGGATGCTCCGCTCTTCTTCACATTCTGCGCCAAAAGTTCCGCGTACTCGGCCGAATGTCTCGGCATAAACGGTGCTCCAAAGCAGGTGCTAAACGCTGCTTGAGGTTCTTTCACACCGAGTTCCGTTCCTGCCACTTTCGCTGTGTAGCCAGAAATAAAATAATACTGAGTTTGCCATGCATCGAGTTTAGCAACCGCCGGCATCACTCCAAAAGCATCCGCCATTAAAAAGACAATTGTTTTCGGCGCGTGAGCTTCGGCACTTTGGCGATAGATTTTTTGAATGAACTCGATCGGGTACGATCCGCGAGAATTTTCGGTTAAACTTCGATTGGAAAAATCTGGAACTCTGGTCGCTTTATCGTAATAAACATTTTCCATAATCGCGCCTGATCGATTCACCGCACGATAAATTTCGGGCTCACGCTCGAGAGTGAGATCGATCAGTTTTGCGTAACAGCCGCCTTCTAAATTTGAAAGACCGTTATCGGACCAGATAATTTCATCATCACCGATCAGAAAGCGATCGGCACTTGCGGAGAGTGTTGTTTTTCCGGTGCCGGAGAGTCCAAATAAAACGCAAGACTGACTTCCGTCTTCTAAACAATTGGCCGAAGCATGCATTGGCAAAACGCCCACTTCCGGAAACGCGTAATTACAGAGAGTAAACGCTGCCTTTTTAATTTCTCCCGCATAAGCCGTTCCCACAATTCCGACCTTCATTTCGAGAGGATCTAAAATAATGATCGTCTCTGAAGTATGTTTGAGCCCGAGATCAGAAAGTTTTCCATAAGGATCGTGAAAAATTTTAATTTGTTTCACCGCCGAGTGATCTTTTGAAAGTCCAACGGGACCCGCTTTTCTTCGAAACATATTTTCGCAAAACGCGATATGCCAAGCCGAAGTCGACTTCACCTGAATGGGAAAACTCGCTACAAATGCATTCGATTCGTATGTTTTTAAAGAGCCCAATTTCTTTTCAAGTTTTGAAAAAAATTCCACCGCAAATTCGGGAGAAATGGCTTGATTGGCCGTATTCCATGCAATGGTGTTATGAATTTCTGCTCGATCGGGAATGAATCTCTCTTTGACAGCTCGGCCGGTAAATTTTCCCGTTTCAACGAGAAGCGCGCCTTCTCGACTGAGCGAGCCTTGAGCAAGCTTCAGCGTTTCTTCAATCATCAGTGTTTTCATTTTGTCCCCTCCTCGCATGCAATTGTCGAACTCACTTAACAAAACAATTTTTGCCAGCCCGCATCCCCCAGGAACTAAAAATTATACGAAACCCAATTTGACAAGGCAACGATTATGAAATGTGCAGCGAGCCTTGGATTTTATGGCTTTAAAGTGGTTTAGGCGTCCATCTTCGGGAACAACACCGGTGGCTCGACGAGTTTGAATTGGTGAATTCCAAATTTAAGCCCCCTCATTCCTTTGTTCTCTGTACCGAGAGAAAATAATGTTTTCTCTCCGACCTCGGGCATGAACGGTGAAATTAAAGTGCCAAAAGAATGAATCGCATAAAGAGCATTATAAATAGTCTCTTTAAACTTTGGGTCCGCGCCCTCCAACTTCCAAGGAGCTTTGTCATTTAAATACAGATTCACTTCATTGATGGAGGCCCACAAAAGCTCAAGTGCTCGATGATGCTCTCTCTCGTTCATCGACTCGGCCATCTTGGCGCCGAGTGTCTCGAAATTAAAATGCCCCGTGACTCCTTCGGGTGAAAAATCCGATCCGCATTTCTTCATTCCGAGTTTCACAACGCGCATAAGTAAATTTCCGTAATCGTTCGCAAGTTCACTATTATGTCGCATGCGAAGATCCGCCGTCACAAAGGCGCCGTCGAGTCCGCTCGGAATCGCTCGCAGTAAATAATAACGAAAAGAATCGATCGGAAATTTAGAAATGATCGTCTGTGGGTCCACGCCGTTTCCCAAACTTTTTGACATTTTTTTTCCGTCTTCTCCGAGCACCATCCCGTGAACGTAGATTTGTTTTGGGAGCTCGTAATCGGCTGCTTTTAACATCGCCGGCCAAATGACCGCGTGAAACCAAGTGATATCTTTTCCGATCACATGCATATCTGCCGGCCAATATTTTTTAAAAAGATCCGGAGTAGCGACGGCTGACAAATAATTAATGAGCGCGTCGAACCAAGTATACATCACAAAATCTTCGTGGCCTGGAATTGGAATTCCCCAGCCCGCATTCGGGCGTGAAACCGAGAGATCACGAATGGGTTCTTTATCAATGCGATTGAGCATTTCTTTTCGCGCGGAGGCGGGAGAAATAAAATTCGGATTATCTGAAATAAAAGATCGAACCCAATCTGCATACGAACTTAAACGAAAGAAATAGCCCTTTTCTTTAACGGCATCCAATTTGGTTCCGTGAACCGGGCACAGTCCGTCGGGAGCCTGCAGCTCAGTATAAAAAGACTCACAGGCTAGGCAATATTGACCCTCGTAGGCTCCAAAATAAATATCACCTTTTGCTTCAAGTTTTGTCCAAAACTCTTGGCAGGTCTTATGATGTCGAGCTTCGGTCGTTCGAATAAAATCGTTTTTTGAAATTTTCAGATCAATGCAGAGTTTTTCAAAAGCCTTCACCTGGGCATCAACGTATTCTTTAGTCGGAATCTTTTCCGCTTCGGCGGCTTTGACTAACTTTTGTCCATTCTCGTCAGTGCCCGTCAGAAAAAAAACATCCGTACCGAGCTGTCTGTTCCACCTTGCATAAAGATCCGCTACGACTTTCTCATACGCATGGCCCATATGCGGTAAGCCGTTCGGGTAATCAATGGCGGTGGTAATGAAAAATGATTTCGACATATCTCTAATTTATACGCGACAGGGCGACTATCGTGAAGGAATGAATGTGCTCACATTTGAAATCAAATGCCGAGAATATACATTTTAAACTCAGGCCAGTCCCCAGCCGTACGCTTTTCGTCCAGAATAATTTGGTCAGGATTTACATGAAGACCGACGAGATAAGATTTAATTCCGAGAAACCGAGTATCGATTATATCGAGACTCTCCCCCTCACCCATTTGACCCTGAAAAAGAACGGCTTGATCAGGATTCTTGATCAGTTTATCTGCAAGTTTTTCTAATGTGTCCCGGCTACTCGTTTGAAAATCTGTCTCCGGAGACGTATAAATAATGACACCGGGAAATTTTTCTTTAATCGTCACTTTTCGAAGAGTCTGCCCAATATCCACCTCACTCGTCGAACTCGTTTGCTGTGAAGCGGCGGGTGGTATCAAGACCTCTTCTTTGTCCGAGTCTTTTTTAAGATTCAGATATTTCTTAAGAGCCTCTTTAGGCAACTGGGGTTCAGGAAATTTTTCTGGCAAATCTGCTGACGTAAATGGCGGCTTCTTCCTCGCGCTGGCTTCCGGCGGAGGTGGTGGCGGCTCTACTGGCTTAGAGTTTTGAGCTTCTGGCTTCATTTCAGGTGTTTTTTCGGAGGGAGCCTCTTTTTTTGGAGCCGGAGGAAGATTTTCGAGGTTCGCAGAGATCGCTTTTGCTTTTTCTTCGGGCGAGTCGGGATCTCTCAAACCCATTGCACCTTCAAGACCACGTTCGAGCGCATTTTTACCGTCATCATCAATTTGACCGCCGTTATAGACCGCGCAGCCTTCAGAAATAAAAACAGATAAAAACAAACAAAGCCGTAACACTCATTAATTTTAACTACGCCCCCCTTTAGGCGCAATCATTTGCTAAGGTTTTAGAAGAGAAGGCTCGATTCTAACCGCTATACTTAGTAAAAATCCGACCGAAAAAACCCAGCAATAAATCTAAATTCATCGCTGAGTTCAATTTGTTTTCGTAAAAATAGGGTTGTTCCGTATATTTGAAATAAAGAATGTCGTTCTGATCGACTTTGATTACCCATTCGACGAGTTCTTCGAGGGTTTTAAACGCGCCAGCATTAATAAAACTTTTGGGATTAAAATCTTTATGGACGAAAGGGTCCCCCCAATAGATCGGAAGACTATTCGCCAACATCGGATCCAAAATTTTTTCTGTTAGGTAGCCGAGATGAGAACTATTTTCGAAAGCGATCGAAAATTTATAATCGCGCTGAAATTCAAGCTTACTTTTAAAAAAAAGATGGTCTTCTTTTGGAAGAGTCTTTCCCATATTATTTAAATGACTGCCGGCGCTATCCACTCTTTTATATTGGCTTAAAAGCTCAAAAAACTTATTCCTCACTTCTGAATTCGGATTGCTGACGACAAAATTACAAAACTTTGTTTTCGACTTCAGAACATCTGAAGGAGAAGGCTTCGGTTTACAGAGGGCGTCCCAAGCATCGATCGAGCCGTACTCAATCCAGCGTGCAAAATTATCGAGCACGTAAAGAGGAAGTCGGTAGTGATTCGGGTTATCCGAATAATCAAAGGTGAGTGCAAACTGGCATTCCTGAAAATTGGGACGCAAATTCTCGCCCGTATAATAAATTCTCGTACACTTTTGGTATTTCAAACTCTCTTCACCAAAATCCGAATAAATTAAATAATCCGGATTTTCGCAATCGAGCACGAGTTCATAATTTCGAGAGAGAACCCATTTAAAAAACTCACGGCAACGAGGAAAAATATCCGCAAACCAAATCTTGACGACGGGCTTCATCAAATCTCCGTTAACATCCGAAGAGCTTCGTAGGCAGAATATTTTTGATTGAGCTCTCGATTAAGTCCGAGATGAAGGCACCGAGTTTTTATTTTTTTCCCAGTAGCCGCGGCAATCCAAATCGTCCCCACCGGTTTTTGAGGAGTTCCGCCTGTGGGTCCCGCAATGCCTGTGACAGAAATGGCTCGAGTCGCAAGTGAGCGTGAAAGAGCACCCTTAACCATTTCGATCGCCACTTCCTTACTCACAGCTCCATGTTTTTCTAGAGTTTCACTTTTTACTCCAAGAAGATCCATCTTCGCCTGATTACTATAAGTTACAAATCCTCGATCTATGGCCTGAGATGAGCCCGATATTTTGGTGAGCATCGAACAGACAAGTCCTCCGGTACAACTCTCTGCAATCGCAACTCTCGCCTTCATCTTAAGAAGTGACGCCAAAATCACTTCTTCGAACGAGGAGTCCTGCCATAAAAAACCGTTTGAAGCGAGTTTGAGTTCAATTTGTTGGATGATTTTTTTGGCAATGAGTGACGCCGCGGAAAAAGACTTGGCGCTCACTTGAATTTTAATATGATTTTCTGGCAAATGGGTTCGATAGCCGATGGTCACCTGACTCGGTATCGAAATTTTTTGCATGAGTTCATTGAGTTCACTTTCTGGCCTGCCAAAAATCTTTACAACAAATAGATATTCGCCAAGGGGTGCGCTTAGTTCTTTAATCTCAGGCAAAATTTCTTTATCGAGAATGTGCCTGAATTCCCGCGGAACTCCGGGAAGAAAATAGAGTGTCGTGCGCCCCACTTTCATCTTAATGCCGGGCGCCGTGCCTTCGATATTTTCTAAAACTTCCGCACCTTCAGGAATATAAAATTGCTTAAGTTGACTAGGATTCATCATCCTTCGCTTAAACCGCTTCAATCGAACAACAACATTTCGCTTGGCCTCAGAACTGAAAATCATTTTTTTTCCGAGAGCATGCGCGGCTACTTCGAGCGTCATATCGTCGGTAGTGGGACCTAGACCGCCAGAAATAAAAACGAGATCGGATCTGGCAGCTGCTTCCACGACGGCCTGCGCAATCGATGAGCGCTCATCGGGCACGACCGACGTTCGAGAAATTTTAAGTCCCAAAGGTTTTAAGGCTAAAGCTAAGGTTTGAGTATTCGTATCTGAAATCGTTCCGTCTAAAAGTTCGTTCCCTGTAGAAACCATTTCAATTTTGGGAGCGCTCTCCCTCATTACCCTACCCACAACCGATATGCTCCAATCAGAATGGTGGCGTAAAGACCTGCGACCACATCGTCAATCATTACACCCCAACTATTTAAATGATGATCATCAAAATATTTCACACCAGGCGGTTTCCAAATATCAAAAAGGCGAAAAAGAACGAAGGCCGCAATAATATACGGAAGATTCAGTTTTATAAACCAGAGGCTAATCCCCATGCCGACCCATTCATCAATGACGATTTCTGAGCCGTCATGAGTCTTCGTTCGTTTTTCGTAAGCTTGAATGGCGAAAGTGCCAAAGACCGTGATGAGCAGCGTGAGAAGAATGATGAACCATCGCGGAACATCCAACTCAAGTAAAAGCACCCAAAATCCAGTCGCAAAAAAGGAAGCAATCGTTCCCGAGCCTTTAGGAAAAAAACCAAGACCACAGCAAGTGACAATACCGGTCATTAAAGAACTTCGAATTTTTTCTAAGGCCACAGCCATAGGAACTTTCTTCATATTCTCACGACGATCTTTCTCGAAGTTTTCATCACTTATCGCTAATCTACTCTTAGTCGACTTATGAAGAAAGAACGAGCTCTCGAAATAAAATCACTTTTCTTGGTCTACGGAACTCTCATTCTTTTTGCTTGCCTAGGAGATTGGTTTTCCCACCATCAAACTCTTTGGGTTTGGAAGGAATCTCATCTCGAGCACCCGTCTTTTATCTTTGTTGGCTTCGCCTTCGTTTTCTTTTATGTCGCAGGAGCGATGCTTGCGAGTCGAATGTTTAGCTGGGCGACGGAACTTGAAAAAATATTTGCCCAAGTCATGACGCCCCTCTCCTATTTTCAAATTTTTTATCTCTCGATTTTAAGTGGCTTTACCGAGGAGTGGTTTTTTCGTGGAATTCTTTTAAATCATTTTGGAATCATCATTAGTTCAATGATTTTTAGCGTAGCGCATTTTTTGCCTTCAAGATCTCTTTGGGCGTGGCCGCTCATCAGCTTTTTTGCAGGAACCTTTTTTGGAGCGCTCTATTTTTACTCGGAATCGCTTCTCTTAGTGGCGATCGTTCATACAAGTATTAATATCATTTTGCTTTTCCGGCTGAATCAAGCGACTGTTCAGTCCCCTTCACTTACTTGAGTTATACTTGATCGGTCGCTGCTCGAGAATTTCCTTTAAATCGACCTGATTTCTAAAGCGTCTATAAGCACACATTCGCTTCTCCGGCTCCCCGCTATAGTGAGAGTAGAGCTGATCAAACGAAACGCTCACTACTGAATTTTCAAATGTCTCTTTCATTTCTGCCTTTCGACAAACATTCACAAGATTACTAAAGTCGCCATCGTCGAGTTGAGGAGCGTTCAGAATTAAAATACAAAGCTTTGATATTTTTTTCTGAAAAGCACCCGATTCGTTTTCTCCCCAAGTCTTACTGTCTTTCGCGAGATCTTCCATCGCTCGAAGAATGGGATCCTTGAAGAAATCATAAAAATTCTTGAGGTTCGATTTTGCAATCACCTCAGCTTCACCCAAATCTTCTTTTATTTTAGTCAGAAAATTAACCGAATTTGGATAGAGAGAGGTAAAAAGATCTTCTGTAGCGAGTCGAATCGTGGTTTCTAAGTTCTTCGCATCCGATAGTAATCCGAGACGAAGTCGTTTTTCTAAATCCATCTGAACGATTTCATTTAGGCGGCCGGTAATCACTTGATCTTGTTCCTGAAGATCCATGACTGAAAAAATTCCGATGAGTTTTTCTTTATCTGGAATTTTGCTTTCAAGAATGCCGAGAGTTTTCTCAAATCGATCTCTTGTCTGCTGGACGACGGCCACTTGATCGCGTTGACCATAGGAATCGGCAAACCATTCGGGATGATCTATCCAATTTTTTTCTAAGCCTTTCAGATACGAGACGAACCGTCGCATAATTTCGCCGGCAGAAGCTGTATTTTTATCTCGCACACTCCAATCTGCAATCACTCCTTGGGGATCTGGGTTCAGCACCAAAGTTTTTTGGATTCCGAGTTGAACTTGTGCAGCCGCGTGAATAGCTGCCACATTCGCTCGCACTTTATTCAAATCGACATCGTTATTTTGAATAGTCGAATAATACGTACCATACGGACTCGGATCCTTCGTTCCAGGGACAACCGGAAGGGTCGGGCTCGGATCTCCAAACCGAAGCCAAAGAAGAAGCCGCGTATAATTTTCACTGCTCGGAATAACGCTCGTATAAACATTTGGGCCATTTTGATAGAGAATT
>JAQBPA010000138.1 GCA_028287765.1 Bacteriovoracaceae bacterium | reverse complement strand
GTGAGCGAGGCTTGGCTGAAAAACTCGCTCAATGCCGAATAATTAATAACAGAACTTAGTATGTGTAATGCTTCCTCGGCATGGGTCTTCTTTCTCTCGCATGACTTACTTGCCTGCCTCAGGAGTTTTTCAGCCAAGCCTCGCTCACGTTCGTCCTCAATTCGCCCACTACCCGGTCACGAGAACGAATACAAATATCACAAAAAATCTTTGAATAGCTTTCTTGATTTAGTTTTTTTTAATATTTTTTGGGTTTGTATTTGTATTGGACGGAATGGAGATTGAAATGAAGGATAATGGCGGAGATCTGTCGATACCTTTGAGATCCAGAGCGAGCCCCGACAGACTTTCGAAGCTCGACTTGTCTGCGAGCGGTTGAAGGCTTTAAATTCTAGCGGCTGAATAAAAATAACCCAGGCCGTATCTCAAAGAATCGGCAGAGCTCCGCCATTTCCGTCGGTTCAATCTCCATTCCGTCCCGGCTGTTCTGCATTTAGATTTTAGTTAAGTTTTTTTTAAAAACTTATCCCGCCTGGAAAGGCTTCACTACTACGAGAATCGTGACGATTAACAAAATAACGAATGGAAGTTCGTTCATCCATCGATAAAATTTGTGGGTATGTTTATTTTTATCATTCTTAAAATCTCGCAGCCAGAGTCCGCAAAAAAAATGATAAATGATTAATAAAAAAACTAAACTGAGTTTTGTTAAAAGCCAAAAAGAGTTGCCGTAGGCTTGCCATGCGTAATTTAAAATCATCCAGAGGCCTGTCGCCAAAGTAAATAAAAGTGCTGGATGCATAATCCCATAATAGAGTCGCCGCTCCATGATCTTAAAGCGTTCTCTTCCCACCTGATCTTCACACATCGCATGATACACAAATAAACGTGGCAAATAGAGCAGTCCTGCCATCCAAGAAACCATAAAAACAATATGTAAGGCTTTTACCCAAAGCATAGTTTTAAGCCTAAAAGAAATTTCGCAAGATGACGAGTGGTCGTGCAAGAGAATTGCTTAATACGTTTTTGTCTCCCACAACTCGCTCACTAACGTAAAAATGGAGGCGCGGCGAAATGGCTGAACCCAACTCGCAATGCGTGGGTCCATTGGCTTTGCTTTTTTTTCGTCGAGATATGTATTGAATAAATATTTCTGAGAAATACCGGTCCGAGTTTGAGCAAAGAATTCATGTGTCTTCACGGGATCCTGAAGATCATAGGGGCTGTGAAGACTCGTTCGGTAAAAGAGATTGGCTTGTGATTCGTCTTCTCGATTGCCGGCCGCTAAAAAACTTGGGAGTTGTCTTTGACGATAAGAATCATTTTTAAAATCTGCGTCCGTTTCGAGATCTGTAAAAATTTTAAAAAAAGCTTCCTTTTGTCCTTCGTCCAACTGGGCCGTAATCAAATTCGTTTCCGTGAACGCGTCCCAATCGACTAAGGAGTAAGGACGAATATCATTTTGGTAGGAGAAAGCACTTTGAATACATTCATCACATGCTGCAGGAACAAAAATGATTCCACTTCCTCTTTCGCTTTCTCGCCACGTCTCATCATTAAATTTATAAATGGCGTGACTTTTTGAAGCGATAAATATTTTAAATGATTGTGAATGTTCTCTCTGAATATATTCGGCTTCGCCTTTTTCGTTGTGGTCTTTAGAATAGCGATCTAGATATTCCAAAAATTTTCTGCCCGAATCATCCGGTAAGTGCGAGCGCCAGGTTTGTTGGAGCGCTCTATCGGGGCCGTAAATCATTCCAAAGCCATGTGCATTCGTGAGTTCCATGACGAGTTTTCCAAACGGGCTCCCGTCTTTTTCGACGATTACCCAAACGTTCTCTGTGTCATGCACGTGGCTCTCCGCACCCGCATCGACCGCATGATAGAACATATAGTTGAGATAAAAATGACTTTCGGTCTCAATCACCGAAAAATAAACGGGAGTATTGTGCTTCGTCTCTTCGATTTGCGAGACATTCAGTCGAAACAGATTTTCACAATTATCGCGAAGGTCTTTGTTTCCGTCGTAAAAAATTCCAACCAGATTATCGATAGGATTAAACCCGGTTTCAGGTTGAGTAAATTCGCTCGCCGTATCATGAAAAGCAGTCGGAGCCCAAGCCTGCGCCAAGCGATAACGAAGGATTTGACCAGACAGAGGATCTCCTACTTGAGCAGATAAATTAAATGCAAAGAAAGCGAAAAGGAAAACCCCGCTGACCAGATTTCTCAAGCCACGGAACTCCATATCTCAATTGTCTCACAAGTCTACAGAAGACAAAACGGCTCCAAACCGCTCCCAGAGCGGCTTTCAAAGCGACAAAAATGGGCCCGTTGATTTTTGAGTGGCCTGCCGATGGCATGCTTCTTGCCCATGATTTCTTAGGTCGTATCTTAATACTCAATATTCTCATTTTTTGGCTCGTAATTTCGATATCTTCAGCCGGTATAACTGTTATACTATCAATATGTGCGTTTTAAATTCGATAAACGAAAAAGTGAAAAATTGCGAAGGGATCGGCGGCGTCGAATCGGATTTGAAGAAGTGCAAGAGCTGTTTGACCAGGACCACTATCTCGAACAACGTAACGATTTACCTGAACAATGGATTGCAATCGGTTGTGTGCGAGGACGCCTGGTTTCTGTCATCTTTGAATACAGGACCGATGAGGAAGGTGAGTATTTGCATCTTGTAACTCTTTGGCCGGCATCAAAGCCAGAGCAAAAATTTTATGAAAAAAATAAAATCTAAAACAAAAAAACAAAAAATTATATCTGCAGATCGAGTTGCCGAAAAAGCGATGCGCAATGAAGATATTTCAATGCATTTTTCTGGTAAGGGAAAAATGATGCCTGGGATTCAGCGGGTGAATGTTGATTTTACGGTGCCGATGCTTGGCGAGCTTGACCGTACAGCCGAAGAGCTCAATGTCAGCCGGCAGGCTGTGATTAAATTATTCGTTCGTCAGTCGCTGGATCAGCATTTACTGGCAAATCAAAGTAAAAATCGGCGTCCAGAAAGATAGATAAATCATTCATTACGATAAAGAATCAGGCCATGCGTGAGATCGTAAGGCGAGAGACCGATGGTCACCTTGTCTCCGGGTAAAACTTTAATACTGAACCTTCGCATTTTTCCGCAAAGTTTGGCATTCAGCTCTTGGCTATTCATTTCAATCTTCACTCGGTAGATGCCCCCGGCTGCAATATCGGTCACCACACCTTCCACTTTCACTAGATCGTCTCGTGCCATCTCTCCTTTTTATAAATTGTCATTATTTAAAAGTAAATTTTTTAAGATGAGAAATTAAATTTGCCTCAGAAACAGAGGTTTCCTGACCGGAAGAAAAATCCTTCAATTTAAAAGTCTTCGTCTTCCACTCGTCTTCACCCACGATTAAAACCCATTGATACTGCAAATCGGCCGCATATTTAAACTGAGTCTTCAATTTTGCTTCGTCGGGATAGACGTCCACCGTTATTCCCTCACGTCTTAAGCCGTTAGCCAGATGACATAATGGAATACGAAGATCTTCAGAAAAAATGGGAATAAAAAGAACCGAGTTCTTCGCCTTTTCGGTTTCTGTCAAAAGAAGGAGCAGTCGATCGAAACCAATACTAAAACCGCAGGCAGGAATTTCTTGCTTTGAGAATCGGCCGATCAATTGATCGTAGCGACCTCCGCCGCCGAGTGAATACCCAGCAGAAGGATGTCTCAATTCAAAAACAGCGCCCGTATAATAGGAGAGACCTCGTGCGAGCGAAGGATCAAAAGTAATTGCCGAGAGCGGAAGGTTAAGAGCCTTTAGTTGATCGATCAGATTTTTAAGCTCCCCACTTACTTCTGGATTAATTTTTTTAATCTTTTCAAAACTTAAATTTCCAGAAATGAGTTCATCGATTTCGTTTGAACATTTTTTTCCTAATAGCTCGTCGAGCTCTCGTCGGATTTCTTCCGGCTTTGCCTTGTCTTTTTTATCGAGAGCAATTGAAAAGGGATTGATGAGATTTCCTTTAAAACCAAAATACTCTGCAAGCGATGAGAGAAGTCGGCGGTCGTTTATTCGAAGCTCAAAATTTTCAGCACCCGCTTTTGCAACAGCATGAGCGACAACCTGGATCACTTCGAGTTCAGCGGCATGAGATTTGGAGCCTACGATATCCACATCACACTGAGTGAACTCTCGAAATCTTCCCTTTTGCGCGCGCTCCGCTCGCCAGACATTGGCAATATGGTAGACCTTCCAGGGAAAATGGATTTCATTTCGGTAATTGGCAACCACTCGAGAAAGCGGCACCGTCAAATCGAATCGCATCCCCAGATCTGAAATTTCATTTTCATTTTGAGATTCGAGTGCGGCCTTTAATTTGTCGCCTCTTTTCAAAACTTTAAAAATAAGCTTTTCATTTTCTTCACCGCCACCACTGCTCAGAAGGACATTTGAATTCTCAAGTGCTGGCGTATCAATCGGAGAAAAACCGAAAGATTCGTAAACATCTGAAATAATTTTAATTAATTTTGCGCGACGTTTTGCCTCGAGATTTAAAAAATCCCTGAATCCAGAAGGAGCAGCCGTAGATATAGACTCACGTGATGAGGTCACCACGTGAGTCTAACAAGAAGTCAGTCTATTTTAGGAATAGAATTTCTCTGTATTTCGGAAGAGGCCAAAGCTCATCGGCGACCAGACCCTCAGCTTCATCCGCAAGATCCCGAACTTTGTTCATGGCCGGCAGCACTTTTTCGCTGAGAAGAGTTGATTTTTGATGCTCATCCTTTGAATCAAGCGCTTTCGTGTACTCCGTTTGCAAAGAGGCTCCCGCCTTAAGAAGTTTTTCATAAAGAGCGTTGATATCCTGGAGCCGATCGGTCGAAATCGACTTACCCGCTTCTTTAACATAACCCACCATTTGAGCGGTCTTACTGATTTGTCCTTCCACTGCGGGATAAACATGCGTTTGAACAAGTTCAAGTAAAGTCGCCGCTTCCATTTCGATCTGCTTAATATAGCGCTCCACCATAATATTATGACGAGCGTTGATTTCATCAGCAGAAAGAACTTGCTGCTTAACGAGAAATTCAGTGGCTTTTTTATCATGAAAAACGGCCAAGGCTTCTGGCGTTGTCATATGATTAGGCAGCCCTCGCTTTGCCGCTTCTGCTTTCCATTCAGCAGAATAATTATTTCCCTCGAAGCGAACGTTTTTCGTTTCTTTGATCACTTCCCGAATAAGAGAAAGAACAGCTTCATCGCGAGATTTCGTCTGAGCCAATTTCTTCTCTAATCTTTCGGTGAGCAGCGAAAAGGAATCAGCAGCGGCTGCATTCAATATCGAAATCGGCACGGCGCAGTTGGCAGAACTTCCGACCGCTCGGAATTCAAATTTGTTTCCGGTGAAAGCAAATGGCGAGGTTCTGTTTCGATCGGTATTATCTCTCGCCACTACGGGAAGTCTTGAAACGCCGAGACTGAGAATCGCTTCTTCAGAAGGAGATTCGATCAAAGCTCCCGCTTCGATTTTATTGAGAATTCCACTTAAAGATTCTCCAAGAAAAGTACTGATGATCGCAGGTGGTGCTTCGTTTGCACCCAATCGGTGATCATTTCCAGGCGAAGCAATTCCGATTCTTAAAACATCTGCATGATCGTGCACGGCTTTAATCACCGCCACCAAGACTGCTAAAAATCTTAGGTTTTGATGTGGAGTCTTTCCCGGCTCCAAAAGATTTTCACCCTTTTGAGTGGAGAGAGACCAATTGTTATGTTTTCCACTTCCGTTAATTCCGGCAAAAGGTTTTTCGTGAAGCAGACAAACGAGATCGTGTCTGAGAGCGACTCGACACAGAATATCCATCACAAGAGAGTTGTGATCGCAGCTTAAATTCGATTCTTCAAAAACAGGCGCGAGTTCAAACTGAGCGGGGGCAACTTCGTTATGACGAGTTTTGATGGGCACTCCGAGTTTATAAAGTTCTTGCTCGATTTCTTGCATGAAGGCGAGCACTCGAGACGGAATCGATCCAAAATAATGATCTTCGAATTGCTGACCGCGCGTAGAACCTCGTCCAAGGAGTGTTCGTCCGGTCATGAGAAGATCAGGCCGCAAACTAAATTGTGCGCGATCGATTAAAAAATATTCTTGTTCCGCACCAAGGGTAGAAAAGACAGAAGTAATATCGACATCGCCGAGGAGTTTTAAAAATTTGGTCGCTTGTTTTGAAAGAGCTTCGGTCGAACGGACGAGCGGCGTCTTGGTATCGAGAGCATGTCCGTGATAACTTAAAAAGGCTGAAGGAATGCAGAGTGTTTTTCCATTCGTAGATTCAATAATAAAAAGAGGACTTGTCGGATCCCAGGCAGTGTATCCGCGAGCTTCAAATGTGGATCGCATTCCACCACTTGGAAATGAACTTGCATCCGGCTCGGATTGAATGAGTGCTGAGCCTGTAAATCTTTCAAGAGATTGTGTCTGCCCCGTTTCTGACGTGCGGGTTTGAATAAAAGAGTCATGTTTTTCGGCCGTGAGTCCAGTCATCGGCTGAAACCAGTGACAGAAATGGCCAGCACCTTGTGAAATCGCCCAATCTTTTACAACATTCGCAATTTCGTCTGAGACTTCTTTAGTAAGTCGAGTTCCTCGATTCACCATCGCAAGCAGAGCTTGGTAAGAATCTTTTGAAAGCTTGCTCTTCATTTGATCGAGACCAAATGTCAAACTTCCAAAATATTGACTGACGACGAGAGGTTTTCCATCGAGATCAGTCGGTCTTAAAATTTTGCGGGGTTGTCTTGAGATTGAAGCAATAATCGCATCGCGACGTGCTGACATAATTTGACTCCTTTATATCTTCAAAAAGTTTACCCATTGGCGGCTTACCTGTTGAAAACTGGTCTGGTTACGGAACTCTCCGAAGCACAATACCTCTGAGAATTTCTATTACTATCGCCTCAATTATAGCATGAAATCAAATCTCTTTTAAGAATGGCACACGACTGGGTCAGGGCCCATAAGCATTGGAGTTCGAGAGGTCGCGGGGGGAGGTTGGTCCTGAAATTGTTCTCCAGTTTTCTGCGGAGGTGAGAGCTGTTTTTCCGGCGCTATTAAACTCTGGAAGCGATTTTAAAAAATATGAAGTCGCGATTGATGTAGCGGTGAACGAACGGATTCAGCGCAAGAAACGTGGAGAACAATGTTCTCCCGAGTTCATTTCAGTGGGACTCCTGAATGATGTCTTCTAGTTGTCTGAGAAAAAAGGAAAGGGCAGGAGTGCCATGCGAATTTACGGCGGACAAATAAGGTGGAATTTTTGGTGTTCGACCCCAGAGATTGTCAGCAACTGAAGACAAGTTTTTTGTTGATCGAAGATGTCTCGCCGCTCCTGTGCTGATAGCATTTTTGGAAAGGTCTTCAAAAAAATCTTGTTCGTAATCTTGAATCTTATCGTTATGAATCATGATTGTTGGAGTTCCGACGGTTACCGCTTCTGTAGGATTGATCGGGCCTCTAATGATTACAAGATCACTGAGGGCATGAATATAAGG
>JAQBPA010000125.1 GCA_028287765.1 Bacteriovoracaceae bacterium | reverse complement strand
GGGTCCTGTAAACACTGTCAGCCCAAATCCTGCCACAAACCTGGAATTTTCAAAGACATTGGCTCGAGTTCTCCATCGAAGTCTTGGCCCACGAGTTCCGAAGTTTGCACTAAAGCTTTTACTTGGCGAAATAGCAGAAGAACTATTTGCAAGCACACGAGCGATTCCAAAAAAATTGATTCAGTCGAATTTTAAGTTTACCTATCCTGAGCTAGAAGCGGCGCTGGAGTCTGTGCTGTCGAAAGAACGCTCTTAGACTTGAGCAGGGTTGATAATTTTCAATTCTTTAAAATAAGGCCGATAAAACCCTTGGTCTCTTGTTAGCAAAGCTTGAGCATGCATTAGTGCGTGTGCCCCCACCAAAAAATCGGCGATGACCTGTTTTTTTCCACCCTTGTTTTGTTTGTAGTGAATAAAAATGCCTCCGGCCAAAATGCTGGCCTCCAATCCAAATTCAACAAATTCAATCGAAAGATCTGAAAGAAATTTTTCAGTCAAAATTCGAGAACTCAAAAGCGGAAATATTTCTGCAACAACAACCGGAGAAACGATAATCCTACCTCGCCGGCCCATCAGCTCTATTGCCCGCATACTGGTCTTCGAGAACTGGGCATCTCCAATAAGAATGTCTAGCAAAACTGACGAGTCGACAGCCGAAATCATTGTCGCTTATTTCGACCCCGTGTTTTTGCTAAATAGGCATCAACATTTTTGAATCCACGAAGTTTTCCTTTTCCAAAACCAACCCATCTCTCAACGATCCCTATGGGTTGCTCGCCCTTTTTGACTACCGCATGATCCCCTTCAATCTGAAAAGATACCTTTTGGCCCGGCCGAATTCCCAAAAAATCTCGAATCTCTTTTGGAATAGTGACTTGCCCTTTTTGCGTGA
Organism: Bacteriovoracaceae bacterium; assembly: GCA_028287765.1. Taxonomy (GTDB): domain Bacteria; phylum Bdellovibrionota; class UBA2394; order UBA2394; family UBA2394; genus JAQBPA01. The sequence goes on along the minus strand of JAQBPA010000125.1, from coordinate 2,872 downwards.
CCGTAGTGCTCATATAAAAAGTATTACTTACAAAGTAATACTCGTCAAGACGATGAGCTTTTCTCGCAAATAAAGTGGCGTGCCCCAAAGCGCCACCGAGTGACGCTGGGTTAGACCAGTAAAGTGGGAATTCGTGTCCCATTTTTGTGATAAAAGGGGGCGTATCCCAATAATTTCAACCTATTGGGGAGAAAACGTGAGCACGAAACTTGCATATATTTATCAGGATGGTGCTGTTAAAAGAACTGCGATTAGGAGAAAAGAGTCACTGGATGTTTCGAACTCTCGCCAAATATCTATGCACCTTTTGTTTACTGTGTTTTCCGGCGAATAATTTTGCTTCATCCATCGACAACCCCATTACTCCAGGCGTCTATCTTTATAAAATTCCACATACTTCAGTTCAAATAAGGGTGGAGTCTTCGGGAGTTTATCGGGTGTCTAGAAGTACTGGGATTGCATCAGGTATTCAGCCTCGCGTTTTCATTTCAGTCGGCTCTCAATCCTACGAAATAAAAGTTAACCAATTGAGTGATGATCATAGCGCCAGCAGAATTTTTTTAGAAGATAAAACTCGCCTTCTTCTATTAAATCCAGAGGAAGAATACAATCGCGGAATCAGTTGGATAGATTTCGCAGGTACACCGCTGATTCTCGAGCGCGCACCTCTTCATGACAGTGTTATTAAAATGTCTAATCTCATTTCTGTTAAAAATTTAAATGAGATTCCTTTTAACGAACCGACCCCTGACAAATCTAAGCTTTTTCAATCCAAATTTCTTTTTACCGAAAAAAACGGCAAGTTCGATCTCTATGTCGATAAGGATTCGAAGACTGCTTATATTCTTTTCCAAAATGAAAAGACTGCGATCATGTTTTCTCTTCACAATATTTCTACGTCAGCAAGCGGATTAGACCTGGGCTGCTTGTCTGTAGAACTTGCGAATTTTGGAGAAATTGCGTTCTCCATGTTTTTTGGCAAAAGTGGCTATTTGAAATTGACGGAAAATGACTATGCAATTTCGCTCAAAGATAAATCCGATCAGTTAGCTAATTTGCATTTACGCGAATTTAAAATGCAAAAAGATGTACCAATAGAAAACATTCGACACCTACTAAACCCGCCAACCTTATCTGCTTTCTTAAGTGATCATAAGAGCACAATATCCGCGTCCTTTGCGAACGCTTCCGGCAAACTAAAAATTGCGCTGATTCAATCCGAGAATTTGAGTTTCGCACCGGAGCCATTTTTGATTCACAATGGCGAAGCAATTGCTCTGCCAGCCGATGCTATTGTGCCGCTTTCAGGTAAACCACACTTGGAATTAAGGCGGGAAGACTACTCGCCCATCCATTTAAAAAGCCAAATTGGAATTGAACTTCACCCCATTCCCACTCAATCTTTAAAACTGGCCGACATCTCATTTAGTGGTAGGCGCTTAGATCAAAAAGATTTTAACGGTATTTTAAAAGCTGAGTACCCTGTGCTGGCTTTGTTTTTTGCTTGCAAGAAATCGAGTCTGTGATCGCAGTTCGAACGCCTTGTCTCAAGTTCGAACGCGCTGATTTATGGGTTCTGCATACGCAGAATAATTCTCTGAGGAGTACGTGTTAAAAAAATGCGCACCCCGGAAAGGCTCCGGTGGAGCGTTTCCGCTGTCCACATCCTGCAGAGCAGGATAAATAAGACAACTGCGCGGTGCTAAGCTCACAAATTAAAGGCCAACAATGATCTCCTCTTGATCGAGCTCCATAAATTTGATGACTCGCTAAACTGCCGAGCCACGCAAGTTCGTAAGTAGATAAGTCTAAGTCGTTAACAAAATCGCCTTATAAAACACCATCGATTCACGACAAATTCTGTTCAAAGCAAAACTACTGTGCTAATCGCCTTGTTTAAATATAAGGAGGATTTATGCGTTTTATTTTAATACTTACATTTATTTTTTTAGTTGGGTTTTTTAGGATGGCGGAGTTAGCCGCGACAGAATCGGAAAAGAAATCTGATACTGAAATTTATACTTATATTATAGAAAATGCGGCCAATCAGCAGCTTCGAAACGACGCGCTGTCCTCACTCGACGTAGTCTCCAAAGAAAAAGAGACCACGTGTTTTATTCTAAATATCTCCGTCGAAGATAATGACAAAGATTTGAGAAGGCATGCTTTCACTCTACTTTCCAACCGAAAAGATTTCGTAATCGATCCATCGGTTCTAGAATCTTATCTTCAGGAATCCGATGCGACTTTAAGACTAGAAAAGATGTTCTTTTTAGCGGATCGAAATGAAATAGGAGTGATCCCCTCTCTATTGAAAGAGATAGCTAAAACCGATTTTGAAAAAAATCAGGGAAAACAATTATTGGAAGTTTTAGGAAAACTTAAAGCCAAAGAGGTTTGTGATTTTGCCAGCCGCGCTCTTTCGCTACCGCCAGATAATAACTCTACCGATTCACCAGCCCGAGAAGAACTCCGCGCCACCGCTGTCGGAACTTTGGCACAGGCTTCGTGTCTGAATGCGGATAGACTTATTATTCAAGCCGGAAATACTACAGCTCCCAGCGAAGCCACTTTGCACATCGCAATTGACCAAACCTTAGGAAAACTGAAAACCCGAGAAGACATCGATTATTTAAGAGACCGGGTGAAGAGTAATCATCACGTCTCTTGCACTCGTCAGTGGACGATTATGTCCCTTGGAGATACCGGCGACGCAAGCGTTGCATCCGATATTTTGAAAGGTATTGAAATGGATCAAAATTCAGGAGCGCGCAGAGCTGCTGCTGATGCTTTTGTAAAATTAAATGCGAAGGAAGCATTGTCCACTCTCAGTGACATCATCAACGACCATTGGACTGAACTCGCTGGCTGG
>JAQBPA010000113.1 GCA_028287765.1 Bacteriovoracaceae bacterium | reverse complement strand
CCGATCGAATCGCCATCCGAAGTGAGCGTGCTTGAGATCAGAACGGACTCAGCTTTCTTCGCCAATTTAAAAAACTTTTCGGCTTCTTTCTTTAGTTTTGGATTGAGTGGAAATACCTTAGAAACTTGCTGAGTCTTCATCTTTAACATCACCTCTTGTCATGGCATACTAATGGCCTATGTCTCAAGAGAAGTCTTTCGTCCCCCCCCAAAAAGGAATTCGTTGGGGTTGGATTGTTGCAGGCCTCGTCGTTGTCGCCATGATCGCGTTTTTCTTTCTGAACGGTGTCGAAGGAAACATTCAGTACTATATGACGGCTTCTGAATATAAACAGCAACAGCCTAAATACGAGGGAAAAAAACTAAAACTCGCTGGCCGAGTCAAATTGGGATCGCTTAAAAGTGTCGGCGAAAAATATGATTTCGTTATCGAAGATCTCGGAAAAGAAATCAGCGTCACTTATCTTGGCCAAGCTCCCGATACATTTAAGGACGGATCGGATGTCGTTGTCGAAGGCCGCGGCAGACTCGATGATAAATTTGAAGCAATATCTCTCATGGCGAAGTGCGCCTCCAAGTATCAGGCCGGAGGTCTTCCGCCGCTTGAACAGATGCGAAGCAAATCGATTCGATAAAAGTTATGAGCATTCTGATTTATTCTTTAATCGGTCCTCAGTAGGGTCGAGTTATGAATTGGGCTTCCTTTTGGCCGAACATAGGAGAGATCGCTCTCGCTTTCGCTCTGGCTACCGCTTTATTTACAATCGTAACTGCCGTCATTGGTGAAAAACAAAAAAAGTGGAGGATGGTCCAAGTTGCCGAGCGCTCGCTTTATACCACCATGTTTCTTATTCTGATTGCGGCGGGGATTTTACTTTATTGCCTGCTCACCGATAATTTTTTAGTTCGTTATGTTTACGGTTATTCAAATACAGCGATGCCCATCATCTATAAATGTACGGCCCTTTGGGGTGGGCAAGATGGAAGCCTTCTTTTTTGGGTAATGATCGCTGCTATCTTCGGAAGTCTTGCAACTTTTACTCATCGTGAATCGGATAAGGCTCTCATTCCCTATGCCATGGCTACATTTGGTTTCATCATTAGCTTCTTTTTGATTTTACTTTTGTTTAGCGACAATCCTTTTCGGCTGTTTCCTCAAGCTCCTCCCGACGGCCGCGGTCTCAACCCTCTTCTGCAAAATCCGAGTATGGCGATTCATCCGCCAAGTCTTTATTTAGGTTACGTCGGAATGACAGTCCCGTTTGCATTTGCAATGAGTGCGCTCATTAGCAATCGTCTCGATTCGCGTTGGATTGTCGCCACGCGAATTTGGCTTCTGATTTCATGGTTTTTTCTTTCGGTCGGAAATTTACTTGGAGCACAGTGGGCTTACGTCGAACTCGGTTGGGGAGGATTTTGGGCCTGGGATCCTGTTGAAAATGCGGCGATCATGCCTTGGTTTACGGCTTCGGCTTTTCTGCATTCGGTCATGATTCAAGAAAAACGAGGAATGCTCAAATTTTGGAATATGAATTTGATCGTGATCTCTTTTTGTCTGACGATCCTTGGAACTTTTCTCACACGATCCGGAATCGTTCAGAGCGTGCATAGTTTTGCTAGATCAGAGATTGGTTATTACTTTGTCGCCTTTCTCATCGTGGTGGTGCTTTTTTCTGCTTTCTGGATTTATAAACGCCGAAACGAACTGAAGAGTGAAAATATTTTTGAAAGTTTTCTTTCGAAAGAAAGTGCCTTTGTTTTAAATAATATCGTTCTTGTCGGAATTGCCTTCATTATTCTTTGGTGCACGCTCTTTCCGACGGCAAGTGAAGTCATCATTGGCACTCGTATTATTGTAGGACCTCCGTTCTTTAATAAGATGCTCGCACCCTTTGCGCTGCTTCTTTTGGTGCTCACTGGGATTGGACCTCTCATCGGTTGGCGAAAAGCGTCCGGCTCCAGCATGAAATTTCATTTTTTATGGCCACTCATTTGTGGCCTTGTCGCGGCCGGCGGAACGCTGCTTCTTCGAGTGACGCACTGGTATGTGGTCGTTACGATTTTTGGCGCTGCTTTTGTTTTAGTGACTATCATTACGGAGTTCGTGCGAGGAACGCTCGCGCGAATGATTCAGCATCAGGAGAGTTGGGGGACGGCTCTCATTAAATCGACGTTTAAAAATAATCGAAAATATGGCGGCTATATTGTTCATTTAGGCATTGTTCTCATTTTGATTGGTGTAGCGGGAACGGCTTATAAAGAAGTCTACGAATTTGAACTCACGCCCGGACAAACTGCCACGATAAAGGAATATACGATTCACTTTAAAGACTTTGATACTAAAAAAAATGCCAACCAAGAAGAAACCTACGCTGTTCTCGATCTCTATGTAGGAAATCAATATCGAACGACAGTGCGACCCGCGCGCTTTTATTATTTTCAACCTGAACAACCCACTACAGAAGTCGATCTCTATTCTCGCGTAAAAGAAGATGTTTATTTCACGATCGGACAAGTCGATCCGGCCACCGGAAAAACGACCATCCATATGACGCTTAATCCCCTCATCTCTCTTCTTTGGTTTGGAGGTCTCGTTCTTGTATTCGGATCTCTGATCGCCATGCTTCCACCGCTAAGGTCTCAAAAGAAAAAATGATTCCCGTTATCACACTGAGTCTCATGATTGCTCTCGCTGCTACCATGGTGATCTTATGGCCGCTGCTTGAAATTAAATCGGTGGCGGAGAGACCTAAAGATTTTTTTCGAGAATTCGATCGTCTCGTGTTTGAGAAAGAAAGATATCTGAATAACTTAAAGGATCTGGAACTTGATCGAAGCATGAAAAAGATAGCCGAAAAAGATTATGAAGACTTACGGTCGCAGCTCCTTTCGGAAGCCTCAGTGATTTATCGAGAACTTGAAAAAATTGAAAAAGAATATCCCATCCTTCTTCAAATGGAAAAAGATGTCCAAAAACTGGAGAAAGAACTTTCATGATTCTCTCCAGTTTACTTCTCAGTTTTTTAATCGGAGCCAACGTTCAGGTTGAGATTGAGTTGAACAATACTCCCGTCGCCAAACAAAAAGTTGAACTCTTTGGATTTCGAGAAGGCGATCAGCTTTTAAATAAGGAGCAAAATACGGACTCCGCCGGCCATACCCAGTTTGCGATCGATACCAAAAGCGATATGAATATGGTCATCCGCTCTATTTACGAAGGCGTGCAATATTTCTCACAACCCTTTAGCGCAGCTTACCCACCAACAAAGCCGATCGAGATCAAAGTTTATAAAACGGTGAAATCGGATGAACATATAGGCATCAAAGATCTCAGGCTTTTTTTATCCACAGACAAAGAAGATCTAAAAATAGATGAAGAAATATTAGTGGAAAATCGATCTCAGTTTACCGTGAAAGGAGTTGAGACGGAGCAAGGAGGTAATATCGGAAGTGAAGTACTTCGAATTGGCTTACCTTCTGGCACTCACGATTTAAAATTTGGCCAAGGCTTTGAAGAAAAAGAAACACGGTTTGACGGAAATGATATCGTCACATCTCATCCTTTAATTCCCGGATTTACTCGATTCTCGATTCAATACTCTGTCGAGAGGTCAGCCATGTCGGCAGAGCTATCACGAAAGTTTTCTCTTCCTATTAAGCAATTAAGTCTCGCAACAGATTCTCATGAGATGAAATTAAGTGGACTCCCCTTCATTCGCGGAGCTGATAAATTTTTCGCCGGCAAAATGGACCCTACCTATACCGTAGACCTTCATGGCGAAAGGGAATTTAAACTTTCGATCCACGGTCTTCCACTCAAAATACGCAGCTCGCAGATTCTTCCCTTCATTTTATTTTTTATACTTCTGCTTCTGATGCTTCCCCTACTCAAAAAAGCTTCACCTGAACTCTCTGAAGAGAACAAAAAAGCACTTCTTAAAAAGATCGTTCTTATTAAGCGAATGCGAGAAAAATCTCTGATCGATGAAAGTGAGTTTCAAGCGCGTCGTCTTAAAATTCTCGAACGACTGATTCCGTTTTATGAAACTTAACTAGCCCAGAGTAAATACTCCCCTCTATAATATCGAAATGTCTGTCGTCCTCAATCAGCTCGAAACCTCTCTCGGCGACTTCCGTCTAGGTCCTTTAAGCGCAGAGTTTTCGGATGTGGGTCTCCATTTAATCCGTGGAAAAAATGGCGCGGGAAAAACAACACTCCTTCGAACGCTTCTCGGTAGACTTCGAAAGACCGCGGGAACAATCGTCGGCCTTCAATTTCCGATTGGTGTGATTGGTGTCGAACCCCTTCTCATTGGAAGCTGGACGGTGACGGAGAACGCGAAATGGCTTTCTCAGCTCCTGCAGAAAAGTTCATCTGTCATCCCATCAGAACTTTCGCATTTAGCACTCCAGCGTGTGGATCATTTGAGTCAAGGGCTCAAGAGACAAGTCGAACTTAGCCTTCTTTTATCCTTTAATCTTCCCACGCTCTTCTTAGATGAGCCCTTAAGTCCGCTCGATCGAGCTCAGCGTGAATTTTATGCTGAAAAAGTGAAAAAGGCTGCGGCGAAAAGTTTTGTTTTGATGACGACCCATTTCGAAGAAGATCTTTTTGGAAAGCCGATTCAGGTGCTTGAATTATGAGAGCACTTCTTGCAAAAGATTTTCGAAATGCTCATTGGGCGTTTCCTCCGGCCCTGATTCTCGGCATTCCCCTTCTTCTTATTCTCAATTTTACTCAGGACAATTCAGCAGAAAAAATTTCATGGCGCTCAGCCCTCTGGATTACATTTTTATTGTCTTCGACCTCCCTTTTTTTTCGAAGTTTTGGTCTTGAAAATCGGTTTAATAACTTTCAGGTCTATACGGCCTTTCGAATTCCCAAACTCCAAATCTTTTTGAGCCAAGCGCTCATTCATTTTGTATCGGCATTCCTATTAGGACTTGGATATCTTCTTTTTTGCATTCTGTTTTGGTCTCCGAAAGATCTCGATCTTCTTTCTACAATGGGACTCCTCGCACTAGCTTCAGCATGCTTGGCACCGATGGGAACTCTTCTCGGGCTTATGCTTCAATTGGAGCGAGAGTTCCTATTCTCTGTGATTTATCTGCCCCTCGCCACCCCCGTCGTTCTTGCAGCCTACTCGCTCTCTTTAGTCGATGCTTCGACGAATTGGCTCTATGTGCTCATCAGCTTTCTGGTCGCGGGAGGTTTTATAAGTGCTCTCATCTTTGAATTTTTCTTCGACGAACTTTCGCAATCGCTTTAGAATAGTATGTAAATGAAGTATTGGTTTCTCTATTTTGTAACCTTCCTCTCGCTTCTTGGAAGTCTGCTTTATGTTTTTCTGGAACTTCCGCCAGAAATATCCCAGGGATATGTGCAAAAAATATTCTTTTTTCACGTGCCCTCAGCGTTTGCGATGTATTTTGCACTTATATCGGGAGCCATTCTTTCGGGTATTTTTCTTTTTGAACGAAAACAAATCTATGACCAGCTTGCTCGAGCCTGTCTTTATACGGCCACTTTCTTCTCCATTCTTGTGATTATTTCAGGGCCGATTTGGGCAAAACCGATTTGGGGAGTTTACTGGACATGGGACCCGCGGCTCACCACCACCTTTGTCGTTTTTATTCTTCTGGTCGGATACTGCTTCATCCGAGCTTTGTTCCAAGATCGTGAAGGGAGTAATCATCGCGGCTCTCTCATCGGAAGTATCGTCGCTCTTCTCGCGGTTCTAGACGTTCCGCTCGTTCACTATAGTGTCAAACTTTGGCGAGGAGTTCATCCCTCGGTGATCCAGAAGTCAGATGGCCTTCCAGAAAATTATCGAATGGGGCTCGAACTCATGGTGCTTTCTATTTTGCTTCTTGCTGGGCTTACGACCGTTCTTTTTTATAAACTCATCAAAATTTCTGAACTCAAAGCTGACCTTTTGAGTCGAGCTCTCAAATCTGGAGGAAAAAATGCCTGATACTTATGGTTCATTTGTTATAGGTTACTCAGTACTCGTCTTGTTATTATTCGCACTTACCGGAATGCTTCTTAAGAAAGTTTTAAAACTCGAAAAGGATTTAGAGGCCATTAAGAATTCTACCAAATGAAAATTCTCTTCTGGATCTCTGTAGCGCTTCTTCTTCTCGGCTTACTCGGTATTTTCATGAATATTTACACGGGCCTTTTTCTGACAAAAAATCAGGCAGCTGAATCTGATTTTCATTTGATCGTTGCGCTGATTTCTGTTGGCGTCATGGTGATTGGAAGCATCGGACTCATTCAATCGAGCCAAAAACTTTTAAGTGAATCTCAAGAAAAAATCCTTCTCTCTAAAAAGCAAAGCTCCGGCGGGCTTCTTCTGTCCGGAGAGAGACGCTCCAAAGCGGTTTCTGCATCGATTTTTTTGATCGTCTGCTGCGTCATTAATCTCATCTCGGGTACCATTTCTCAAGCCGGACGATTTCCTCTTATTCATGGTCTATTTGGCTTCGTATTAGCAGGCTTAGCGATCGCCGCTTCGATCGCTTGGATAAGTTTCGGATTGAGTCTAACAGACAGCAGCCGATCTTAATCGGCAATATTTTCGGTTACACTCTCCCAAATGAAACCTTAGAATATAAATGAAATGTTTATCATTTATCCGAATCAACTTTTTCCAATCGAAAACCTGACGCGCCACAACAAAAAGACATTTTTTATCGTTGAGGATATCGCGCACTTCTCTCGCTTTAAATTTCATAAGCATAAAATTGTTTTAGAATTGGCCGCGATGCGAAGTTATGCAGAAAGTCTTCAAAAGAAGGGCTTTCGAGTCCATTACGAAAAGGTTTCCGGAAAAACAGACGAACGTTTCGAGGATAAATTAAAGAATTTTGTTCATAACAATTCGATTACCGAAATCACGACTTTTGAAATTGAAAATCGTCAGCAAGAAAAAAAACTAATCGAACTCTCTAAAGAACTTAAACTGAAATTAAAATTTGAAGACAGTCCGATGTTCCTAACGAATCGCTCGGAGTTTAAAACCTATTTGAATACCGTCGAAGAAGCAGGCGGACGGCCGTTTATGAGAACATTTTATCAAGGACGACGAAAAAAATTGAGAATTCTCACGAATAAAAAAGGAGAACCCGCAGGAGGGCAATTTAGTTACGAAAATTTAAATCCTATGCGCCTTCCTCGAGATTTCAAACCAGATGAGCCTCCTGAACAAAAACTCTCGGTTATTGTTCAGGAGGTGATGAAGCTCGTTGAAGATTTATTTGAAAAAAATCCGGGAGACGTGAAGGATTTTTTTTGGCCTACAACTCGAGAACAAGCTCTCGGGTGGCTGGATGATTTTGTAAATCAAAGGCTTATCCGTTTTGGCGATTACGAAGACTCGCTGGCAAATCATTCTGATTTTATTTTCCATTCGGCACTCAGTCCCCTTCTAAATCTCGGCCTTATTACACCTCTTGAAGTTATTCACCAGGCTTTAGGGTCTGCGGAAAAAAATGAAATTCCTCTTCAGTCTCTCGAATCCTTTATTCGTCAGACTCTGGGATGGCGAGAATATATCCGCGGAATTTATCAAGGCTACGGAGACGAACTTCCTGGCAGCAATTTTTTCAAACATATTCGAAAATTAAAACCATGCTGGCACGACGGAACGACGGGTCTTCCCTTTCTAGATGAATGTATTAAAAAAGCTCAGCGGCTCTCTTACAATCATCATGTCGAGCGGCTCATGATTTTGAGTAATGTTTTTCTTTTGTGCGAAGTTTCTCCGCATGAAGTTTTTCGATGGTTTACGGAAATGCATTTGGATTCGGCCGATTGGGTGACCGTTCCCAATGTTTATGGGCTTGGGCAATATAGTGACGGAGGTTTAGTGGGAACGAGACCTTATATCTGTGGATCGGCCTATATTCGAAAAATGGGAAATTATCCCGACGGACCTTGGTGCGATATTCTCGACGGCCTTTTTTGGTCGTTCATCGAAAAGCATAAAGACGTATTTGCAGAAAATCCTCGAATTTCTGTGGCTCTTCCCGCGCTCAGAAAACTCGATCCCGATCGAAAGAAGAAAATTTTTGCAGAGGCTGCAAGTTTTCGAGACCGAGTCACGACGGTTTAATCCAAATGAATTGTGTATTTCTTTTCATTTTATTTTTATTTCCATTCTCCGCTTTTTCTGGTGCCTTTTTATGGGATCTCACAAAGACCAATGATCGCATCCAACGCAAATGGCAACGCCCACATCTTCGGTGGCAATATAATCCGGATAACGCGTCCGCAGGAATTCAGGCGATTATTCAAAATGCTCTTCAAGCATGGGAGCAACAATCGACTGCACAAATTTCAGATGAATTCATGGGAACGACTAAAGAAGGTCCGCAAAACGATACGAATCTCACTGTATTTTTTAATATCAATCCAATAACCTACGGTGCGCCAGTCAATGTTGTCGCCTACACACTCCTCAATACGCGTGGTGATGGGTTTTTAAAAAATGCAGCAGATGGACCGATTGTGAACGCAAATATTCTTTTGAACCCAACGCTGACTTCGCAGTGGCAAACAACACCCTCGACGGATCCTACTCAGCTCGACCTTCAGCAAATCATCACGCATGAGATCGGACACGCCTTCGGACTCGCGCATTCGTTTCTTGTTGATTCCATAATGTACCCGGCTGTTCCTCTACCAAATACAAGCGCCGAGCTTAAAGCCGTTTTTAGAACTCCAAAACGAACCCTCGCTCAAGACGATACTGCTTGGATCGAAATGCTCTACCCGGTCCAAAATTTTGATGAGCTCACAGCTCAAATTGCGGGGCGAGTCACTCTCGGAAGCCAAGGCTTCACAGGCGCTCACGTCATCGCAGTTAAAACGGATGAACAAGATCTTGCATTCACATTCCTATCGCAAGGCGGAAATCCCACTCTGATGACCAAAGGTCTTCAAAACGTTTCTACATTTTCAGAAAATAACGGAAATTTTCAAATCAAAGGTTTGAAACCGGGCACATACCGAATGATCGCCCAAAGCGGAACTTCATTTCTTAATTTTGGTCTCGCCAACGTAAATGCGTATCTAAACCAATTCGGAACGCCTGGAATTTTTCCCTTAGAATTTTGGAAAAATCCCGATTGCGCCGCCACCTCCGCCCTTTCAAATTCAAATTTTTCAGACTCCCTCACCGCATCGTCCACATTCACCCTCACGGCAAACCAAGCCTACTGCGGAATCGATATCGTCGCACACACGGGCGACACTGTTTGCGGAAACCAACCCAGCCTCCAAACCAATTGCAACGACGACGGCGGCTGCAGCCTAAATCCAAGCGCTGGAATGCCAAATTACGTGCTGATCCTAGAAATATCTCTATTTCTACTTCTGATTTTGGGGCTTCGAAAACAGCGAGCAAATTAACTGATACCAAGTCCGATGCTCAAGCCGGGTGCCTGGCACCAACTTTTCGAGAAAAAGGGGCCAGAGCAATTTAATAGCCATCTAAGCTACTAATTTTATTGATCATTTTTTCCAAAAAAAATTGCTCTGACCCCTTATCTCCTCAATTTGCTCTGACCTCTTTGTTCGCTTTGTTTTCCTTTGTTTGATTCCGGACAGTAGATGAATTGAGGACGGGTGCGGGGCTTCGGCAAAATTGAGCTCTGAGCGACGCAATCAAGTGTGAGAAAGGAAAACGGCCTGTCGCGTAGGAGTACGCATGGATAGCGGCTAAATTATCGAGCCCCAATGGACGATCTCAATTTTGACGGAGTCCCGCACCCGCCCGGAAATTCGTCTACTGTCCGGACCCCTCAGGCTTTGGTACTTTAATCGCAGCAGGAAGTTTATTTAGACACATGCCTTCGGCCGACTTTAACCTGCAGCTCATCGCCTCGTTCGATTTTCCTTTTTGTTCAAATGAAACGATGCAGCGTTTGCATGATCCGTTCCAGCAGAGTCTTGCGTAATCGATTGAGAAATCTAGAAATTGAAAAACTCGCAGGAGCTCTAGTCGATCTGGAATTTCGTATTCTTGATCGAGAATTTTGATCTTTATGAACTTTTCGATTGTTCCAAAAAGATTGCGGTCGTAATCAAGAATACTCACAAAAAATCTCCCAAAAATTTCTTTGCTCGATCAAGGGGATAAAAACTTCGGCCTAAACTTGGCAGCTCTCCGAGCACATCAGAATCTGCGCTATGAAAATCACTGCCTCCCGACGTCAGAAAACCGTAGCGATTGGCTGCTGCATCGTAGTAGCCAGAATCAGACGGCGCATGCCTTGGATGATAGACTTCGATTGCGTCGACTCCGATGTCCTTAAAAGTCTGAAGTTCTTTTTCGCGAAAATGATATTGTCCGGGATGAGCGATGGAGGTTTTGCATCCCTTCTTTTTTGCGTAGAGCACAGCTTCCTCAAGCGGAAAACGCCATTTTTTCACGACGAATCTTC
>JAQBPA010000060.1 GCA_028287765.1 Bacteriovoracaceae bacterium | reverse complement strand
AGCTCAGAAATTTCTTCGTGCCAGTAGCGAGTTGTTCCAAAATCAGGAAAAGCGCGAGGAAATGAGGGATCGTCCCAACGTTTTGCAATCCAAGAACTATAGTGAATAATTCGAAGAGCACGAAGAGGCTCAATGAGAGAAAGTTCCTGAGGATCAAATTCATTCATTTGCTCGTAACTTGAAATCAGAATTTCTCGATCCTTGTCTGCACTCAAGTCGCGTCCTCTTACGATCATCCAAATGTCCTGGACAGCAGGCGCCATGCAAAGATCGTCAAAATCTAAAAAGAAAGGTTGTTCTCCATTCCAGAGCGTATTTCCCAAATGGCAATCGCCGTGAACTAGAATATATTTTTTACCAGTGAACATAGGCTCAATTCGATTGAGCAGCCCGACAACCGTATCTTCATATTGTTCAGCTACGGCATCTGTTTCAAAAAAATTCGATTCAAGAAGATAGTCGAGGGCATTCCATCCAAAGGTCTCTACATCGAGCCGATGGCGAAGTGTTTTTTGAAACGTAGCACCGATGCGGTGGATCCTGCCCACATATCGCCCAAGAATTTGCAGATGAGTAGGCGTGAGTTCATCAAGAAGTCTTCCTTTCACCATCGGAAAAACCGCGAAGTGAATTCCTTCAGAAGAGGTAGCGATGGTTGAACCTTTTGCATTCGGAAGTGAAAGGGGTGCGACGACAGGAACTTCGGCAGCCAGAAGTTTTTTTAAAAATAGATGCTCCTCTTCGAGTTGGCTCAGATTCCAACGATTCGGACGATAGAACTTTGTTACGACTTTAACGCCGTCTTCAAATTCGATTTGGTAAACACGATTTTCGAGACTATTGAGTGCGAGCACCGAACCGGTTGCGCGTCGTCCAGACTCTGTTCGATTTAATGCTTTTTCTACAGCATCGAGTACATGGTCGGTCGAGAGTTGATAAAAAGTGATTGCAGATTGTTTGGCCATCTTAGTTGGTTAAGCCTAAATCAAATATCGATGTCAGCGTAGGGCTAATCTATTTATCAATTTGAGATCAGGATGGCTGAAACTTGCGGCCAAAAAAGACTGTGAAGGAGTACAGCTCTCCGTCAATTGGAAACCACCGACTAATGGCCATCTAATTCGGTGATGCGAAGAAGAATCTCTTCTCTCTCCGTCATGGCATTTAGGAACTCTTTCTCAAACTCTTGAATTTTGCGCTGAGCCGCCGATAGCTCGCGCGCGAGCGCAGCGGCTTCATTATCTTTTGCCGTTTCAAGCTTTGCGCCTTGTTCTGCCATTCGGCTTTCGAGAATTTTTGTTTTTCGGTCAATATCTTGCAGAGTTTTATCGAGGGCGCGCTTTCGAGTTTCTAACTCCTTTTTTTGTTCTCTCAGGTAGGCGGGTGCAGCAGTGACTATTTTGCTCGGGGCTGGAATGGGCGCTTCGGATTCTTCTTTCTTTTTTCTCGTGACTCGCTGCTCGGGCTCCGATTTTTCTGCATCTGGATTTAGCTGACGTTGTTGAACACTCCATACATATTCATCGTAAGTTCCCGGATAGAGTTGAATTCTACCTGACTTCACTTCTAAAATTTTAGTGGCGATTCGTCTGACGAAACCGCGATCATGGCTGACGATCACGACCGTACCGGCGTATTTTTCGAGCGCCTGTGTAAGCGATTCCACCGTGTAAAAATCGAGATGGTTCGTTGGCTCATCTAATAAAAGAAGGGGAGCTTTCTTTAAAAGAATCTGGCCGAGCGCTACACGCGCTTTTTCGCCTCCAGATAAAATTTTAATTTTCTTTTTCACATGATCGCCCGAAAATAAAAGCGACCCGGCGAGATCCAAAATTTCTTGCTGGCGAACATCCGTGTGAGCGTTATCGCTCAGTTCTTCGAGAACCGTTTTTTCGGGATTCAAACGTTCAGCTACGTGCTGTGCATAGTAGCCGAGGGTGACTTGATAGCCCCATTCGACTTCTCCGTGAAGGGGTTCGAGTTCTTTTGCGATCGATTTTAAAAACGTCGACTTTCCCGCTCCGTTAAATCCCACAACACCCAAATGATCTCCCGATTCGATCTTGAGATTCACTCGATGAAGAATAGAATTTTCTTCCGAATATCCAAAATCAGCATCTTTGACTTCGAGGGCAACTTTTCCCGTATGTGTCGGCGGAGGAATTCGAATTTTTGCGGAGATCGGCAAAGGTTTTAATTCAATCGATTCCATTTTGTTCATTTGCTTCAAGCGACTTTGGACTTGGCGCGCTTTAGAAGCTTTTGCTCCAAAGCGAGCTGCGAAATCGAGGACTTCTTTTTTTCGAGCAGCCGCACTCATGGCTCGCTTTTCAAGCTGACCTCGAAGCATTTCTTTTTGTTCGAAGTAGTCGTCAATATTTCCGCTAAATTTAATAAGATCGCCGGATTCAATTTCTAAGATGTGATCCGTCGTCCGTTTTAAAAATTCTCGATCATGCGAGATAAGTAAAAAAGCCCCTTCAAAATCTTGCAGGAATTCTTCCAAAACGAGGAGGGTTTCTAAATCCAGGTAATTGGTGGGCTCGTCGAGCATCATGAGGTTTGGCTGCTCACCTAGCAAATGAAGAAGCTTTGCTCTCATTCGATAGCCGCCGCTTAAAGATTTAATAGGAGAGTAAAACTGTTCATCCGAAAGACCGAGGCCGCGGCCCCATTTTTTCATTTCCCAGAGCGGTGTTCGTTCGTTAGCAGATAAATAATCTTCAAGAGTGTCGGCTTCATTCCAAGTATCGTGTTGTCTCAAATACCCAAGCGAAAGTTGTCTCGATCGAACAGCTTCGCCATCATCGAGATCGAGTTCTCCAGCAAAAACTTTAAAGAGCGAAGTTTTTCCAGCGCCGTTAGGACCGATGACACCAATATGTTCGCCTTCGTTTACGGAAAACGTTGCGTTCGTAAAAAGCACTTTCGTACCAAAGGATTTAGTTGCTCCTTGAAGTTGGAGTAAATTATTCGGGGTGCTCATGTTGTCTCTTGGTCACGAATTGCTTTTTGGCTGCTTCGCCAAGCGCAATTCAAAAATGAATTAGTCTTTTGTTTTAAGTCTCGAGTTGTTTGTCTGAATGAAAGTTTTAATTTCATCGAAAATTTCTAAGAGTTTTAGCCATTGTTCTTTATAGAGAGTAACCGGAAAACGACCGAGTCCATAAACAGAAAGTGCCCCTTTTTCACTCACTCGGAGAGAAAGGCCACCGCGACTACTAGAATTTTTGAGAGCAGCATTTTCTGCCTTTAATCGTTCAAGTTCAGCTCGAAGATCTGTTTCATCGCCGGATTGTTCGTTCATGGGTTCTCCTTGGAGAAAAACCTACCATCAGGTTCACGGAAATACCAAGATATGTTCCTTCATCTTTTCTTGGGTAGTTGTCACTTGGGATTGGATAAATCGGCCGACTTAGCTAAGACTTCTTTTCGCCTACGCCCGTATTCTTCACGGGTGAGAATGTATGTGCTTCTGCCTTCTACGACTTGGATGTAACCAAGGTCGAAAAAAAGTTTCAAATCTCTTTCGTATCCGCGCTCGTTCACGGGTGAAATAAC
>JAQBPA010000105.1 GCA_028287765.1 Bacteriovoracaceae bacterium | reverse complement strand
TATTCTGTCTCACCATCATGGGAATTTGCAGTCGTTCAAGAATACTTGGATCAAGGCTAAGACAGATGAGCCCTCGGCCATTCTTTGCCATAAAATTAATTATTTCTGGCGTAATTTTGTCGGCCGCGCAGACGAGATCGCCTTCGTCTTCTCGATCTTCATCATCGACGAGAATAATCATTTTTCCGTCGGCTAAATCTTTTAAGAGTTCAGGCACCGGACTCGTTTTCATGAAAACCTCAATTCTTTAAATTGCCCGAGAGCGCGCTGAACATATTTGGCAAAAATATCCACTTCGAGATTTACTTTTTGGCCCACCGAATACGTTTTGAAGATCGTATGATTCCAAGTGTGCGGAATAATCATTAAACGAAGTTGCCGCGGATTTTTGAGAGAATTCACGGTCAAGCTCACGCCATCAACAGCGATGGATCCCTTCTCGACGATATAAGATTCAATTTCTGAAGGATAAGAAAGCGTGACTTCAAAGGAATCGCCAGAAGGTTCGATCGAGACGATCTCTCCGACATTATCGACGTGACCTTGCACAATATGCCCGCCAAGGGGCTCGGATGCGAGCATCGGAAACTCTAAATTGACAGGCATCTTCGGTTTAAAACTTGAGCATGTCGTTCGTGCGAGAGTTTCGGAGGACAAGTGAGCCGAAAAACTTTGCGCGCTCATTTCCGTTACCGTGAGACAAACACCGTTCACGGCAATACTATCGCCGTTTTTTAGCGACGAAGGGAGATCGCCCGAAACGATCAGTTTTTTTTCGGTCAGCGAAACCACTTCACCTAGATTTTGAATGAGTCCTGTAAACATGAGTAAATCCTTGAATCAGAACGTCCGACCCTAAAAGTCGTACGTTTTCGGGGCTAAACTTAATCGATTTCTCGAGTCTCATCAATCCCCAATGACTCCCTATTGAATACCGTCCTTTGCCCCCCAGAAAGCCTTTACCCTGGAATAAGTGGATCTGGTCGATAAGGCCTTCTCTCAAGAATTCGCTGGCCAATTTGGAGCCCCCCTCGATCATTAAATGAAGGATTCCTTGGTCAAAGAGAGAGCGAAGCGTTTTTTGAAGTCCTTTTTTTGTTTCAACGACGTGAATGTTTTCGCTTCCATTTTTTCGGGTCACTTTGAGTCGGTTGAGAGGCTTTGAAGGGCGGCCAAAAATGACAATGATTCTTTGGAGCGATTTCTTAGAAAGTCTTACATTGAGAGAAGGATTATCTCGATCGATGGTGTTTCTCCCGACACCAATTGCGTTCGCTCGAGCGCGAATCTTTTGCACTTCTGCTCTCGATTCTTCTGTTGTGATCCATTTCGATTTTCCAAAATCGTCCGCCATTTTTCCATCAAAGGTGGTCGCTATTTTGAGAGTAATATAGGGCAATTTCGTCTGCTGGTTTTTAATATAGTCCTGATTTATTTTCATGGCCTCAAAAGCAAGCGTTCCGACGTTCACGCTAACGCCAGCTTTTTTTAATTCTTGAATACCTTTTCCAGAAACGAGCGGATTCGGATCAAGGTTAGCGACAATAACTCTTTTAAATTTTTTTTCGATTAAAACGGGCACACACGGAGGCGTTCTCTTTTTCAGGTGACAGCAGGGCTCCAAGGTGACGTAGATCTCACAACGATCAAATTTTCGAACGCCTCTTTTTTCGGCGTTTTTAATGGCTTCGATTTCGGCATGTGGAAAGCCAGGCCCGCGATGAAAACCTTCGCCAACAATCTTTTGGTCACGAACAATGACGGCACCCACGCGCGGATTAGGAAGAAGACAATCTTCTGGTGAATCCGCAAGCTTAAGCGCTCTCGACATAAAGAAATCAGCGTTCATTTAGCTAAACTTCGCCTGCAAAGTGCGAGATGTAAAGGTTGTGATTTCCAGTTACAAAAGGAGACTTCAGCCGAATTAAATGCTCTTTTCAGCCGTTTTCAGGTCTGTCTTGATCCCAAGTTATCGACCAAAGATGGGTTTATCGGAAATAATTAAGTGCGTTACAGAATTACAAAACTCTTTTAAGAGCTTCACAGAAGCGTTTGAACAACCCATAGGAAGGAACGTAATGAATAGGAAATTTTTTTTGGGTCTCTCGACCGTGCTTAGTTTAACGTCCGTCTACGCTAATGACTGCGTAAGGCAGTTGCCAGTTTTAGCTGGAGTAAAGCCTCTCGAACATTTCCAACCTGCAGGAGTCGAGTATTCGGAAAAAGAACAAAAATTTGTGAATAGTTTTGGGATGGGATTAGCGAATGGAACAGAACAAACTTCTCCGGTTTCGATTGTTCGATATAGAGTTACACCCCTAGCCGAAGGAAAGGGCACTGCGAGAGAGCAAATTGAGCATGCTCAGAATAACTTAAAGCCGCCGACTCAAATCCATTTTTTCGACACTGGCTATAATACAAATATTGCACATGTCTTAACGCTTCCGTTTGGGATGGAAGATCGACTGAGAGCTGGTGAGATCTGGACAGATATTCAGCGTTACCGCGAAAGAACTCGACCCGATATTATCGGCGAATTGAGGCAATCAGCTTTTATTAAAAACGGTGTCTTTTATTATGTGACAGAAAATCTAAGCCGACATGAATACAGTGCTGATAAATCTAACCTTTATAGAAACGTTCGTATTTTTCCGGCAGATACGGCGATATTGGGTCAGCATATTCCCTGGTATATTATCGAAGATCAAAGTCCTCAGATTCATGGGGGATGGAAAGCTACTCGAACGAGACGATTTGGCGATCAGAAAATACTGATTCCAAGTGAAGCCCAATCGTTTTTGGATTCTATTTCATTTGGTCGAGTATCACGTGGATCTGAAGGAGAGACAAATTGGATTCGCCTTCTCGAAATTGAAAAACCGGAAGACCGGCCGAGTACCCATCAGGCCACTATCCATTTTACTCGAGGTTTCGACTCACTGACGATAGAAGCCAAGTTCGACGGTTCCGGCGCAACGTGGTTCGAAGAGTTCACCATTCCAAAAGATGAACTTAAGCTATTACGTGAAGGTTATAGTCGGGTTTACACAAAAAAAATTCCGCTTACGACGCCAGCAGTCTTGTACAAAATGAAGATCGAAATAAAAAATAATGAACTGATACTCTCACGTAGCTTCGATCGAGAGGAAGGTAGCCAAATGCTTCACATTCGAATGCCCTTTCATGGTGCCAATTCGATTGAACAGATCAATTGGTTGATCATCGAAAGTCTTGGTTATGCTCGCGATGCTGGCCAGAAGAATGCAAGCCCAGAGTGGCATCCTTCGATTACTCGATTTGGCGGTCAAGAGGCATTGGATGTCTTCACTCCAATTGACGAAACCGTCCCAGACAATCACGTAGAAATTTAGAAAGAGGCACTTATTCGAGCTAAAATTCGGGGCCGAGTGGACGAATTTGGAACCTGGCGTAACAATGAATTTTGAATATATTTTTTAGCGGCGGTTGCGTTTACAGAAATTTGCTAAGACTACTAAAGGATTAAAAGAGGCTCTGGGTGGGATTTTTTGAGTTTGTAAAAGATTTAAAATTTTTGGTTTGAAATCTCCTAATAAGTCGGGGGATGCGCCGGATTTGAGGCGGGATTCGATCGTTCGTAAAATTAATTTTTGATCGGCTTCCACGATATCTGAAACTTCTCTGTCAGTGGCCATAATTCTAAATAGCTTTGCCCCCACCGTTTCTATGTGAAAGGCTTTTCTTGCGATGTCTTCTCCGAAAAGTTTGGCGGCGGTATTTCCATATTTATCGTCGGCTATTTGAGATTTTGCTCTTTTATTTAAATATCGAGGATAGAGTACGATGGACGCCAGCAGCGGAAATACTGTCGCATCCGAGCGTTCTTTTGCTGGAATGTTTTCAATTAATCCATGAATGAGCAAAAGGGGATGAGCTCGGAGATGATTTAAATACCATTTAAAAGGGCGGATCATATTTTCGTAGAGCTGCGAAACCCAAAAATAATTTGAATCTCCCTTCTCAACAATGAATTGAAAGTTTCGAGAAAGACTTTTTTCGTGTTGGTGATGCCAATGAGATACCTCGAGCTTTCCGACCTCTAATGTTTCTTGAGGGGTTTTCGCTCTCTCGAAACCTAAATCATAAAGTTTATCTACAAGGTTGACTACGATTCTAGAGAGAAAAGGATCACACAGAGGATCCAATCGCAGATCAGAGAACAACCTTCCGTCGCTTTTATAAAAATCGTGTAAATTAAAGCGACCGATTGAATTGAATGCCTCAGAAATATCTTGGACAGACATTTTTTCTCTCAATTCCGGAGTTGAGAGAATTTGATCAAGTCTTAAATAATAAAGAGCCGCCGCTGCCTGATAATAAGACATATTTTTATTTTGTAGAAATTGATCGAAAGCATGGAGTGCTTGTTTTACATCGGAGGCGGAGGAGTCAGATCTACTTCGTTCAAATTTCGTCAACTCTTCGGAATGAAGTTCCCATTCATTCACACTATTCCATAGATCGAGATTTTCATTCCACTGATGAAAATTCCAATTTGCGGTTTGATGGCGCGGAAGCACAACTGCTGGCCAAAATGATTCGACATAATTTTGAACATCGCGAATTTCGGTAACGGTGGTGGGATTAATTTTTTGACCCGA
>JAQBPA010000098.1 GCA_028287765.1 Bacteriovoracaceae bacterium | reverse complement strand
TTTTAATTTTCCAAAAAATATTACCGACTGGGTCGTCTGTAACATTGCCTTCAGATGAAAATAACTGTGGGGGACGCGGAAACATTCCTTCTGCAATAAAATTTACGGGAGAGTTTGGCTGACCATGACATACGAGACATTGCGTTTTATAGATTTTTGCTCCGGAAACAAAATTAACTTCACTGAGAGGAACTGGGGATTTTTTTCCAATCTCGTTTTCCAGGGCTGCATGAATCGCACTGTTTGCAAGAAACTTCTCAAAGGGTAGCGGCGGAGATTTAGTAGCTACAGGCATCCTTCCACTGACAATAAAAATAAAAGCTCCAATGAATGGAACGAAAATCCCAACAGTTAGCCCCAAAATAAAACTTTTTTTCATACTGAAATAAGATTATCGGGGAAGATAAGAGCTTGTCACCGAATCGAATCAACGATTTGGATCAGAAGAGGTTTAAGTCTCAAAAAATTCCTACTTTGCAGGTGAAATCGTAAGAATTCCACCTTCGGCAGCGAATTTCCTCAGTGTAAGATTGATCAAGGATTGATAAGGAATTCCTTCTTTGGCACCCAACTTTTTATAAAATTCCAGAACATCAAAGTCTATTCGAAGCGTTTTCTGAACCTTATTAGGTTTAGAAAACTTACCTCTAACTCCGCCTTTAAAACTATATTCCTTCCTCATATGATTTTCTTTCCTTTCTGGTGGCCCTTCGCGCCGAAATAATTCTCACTACCTCTTCACCGATCAGGTTTATGCGATCTGTACTCACAACCACCAACATCTGAGTATCGAGCTACAACGCAAAAAGCGAACCTCTGATTTTACTGACGGGGTTGGAAAACGTCTCTCAACATAGCCGAGCAATTTCGGGGAAGATGCGCTGGAATGAAATCTGAAAAATCTCCGCGCATACTAGCAACCTCCTCCCCAGCATAATTGAAGACGCGCTTCGTGATATGACGTTGCGATGTAAACCGATATTTATGTGTAATCACAGAAAAAAGAATTGCGGCAAAAAAAGAATAATTACGAAAATCCTGAGATCGTACAAAAAGCATCCCAACCGAGAATGTGCTCCAAAAAGCCAATTGAAACCAGTCAACTCCTGCAAAGACGAAGCGTGAATGAAGCTGATCAATCCAAAAATACGCAGGATTCCGACCGATCTTTTTTTCCATGGGTTCCGCCTCTGTAATTGCCTTCTCGCCCGTAAGTGTTGAGTGCCCAAAAATCAAGAGCTGAAAATCCGGCGGAACTCCCACCTTTCGAGCTGACCCCATAAATGCTTTTGAGAACTCCTCGCTCAAAGCTTTCTCGCAAAAAGTGTCTTGCAATCCGAATGACAGCTACCAAGATACACTGGCAATTTCGCAGCCAGTCGATATTTCGAAACTAAATCAAAAAGCCATCGCCCAAGTGCCTCCCCTTCAAATAATTTATTTTTGTACGTTAGGAACAAATTGCTATTGCCATGGCCGAGTAAAAAAATTCCCTCGATGGTATCTTTCTCCGCGTTGATAAAAAGTGTCAGCTGTTCTTCCAGGCGTCGATACCTTTCCGAAGCGTCAAGATAGGCGAACGCAAGCTCTCCCTTGGCCAGCTGGATCAGCCGTTCCTCTGTAAGAAGTCTCCCAACAATCTGCTCCGCCTTTTTTATGGAACGCTGAACATCTCCGCGTCGATATTCATCCAAAGCGCTTTCATTCCTGATGAACAAGAAGAGGCTCCGCGCCTCCGCCATTGTGCTTGAAAAAATTAAAAAGCTAAAAATGGATAATAATAGATGATTCCGCATGGCCTTAAGCACGGTATCCATTTCTCTCTAAAATTGAACAGATCCTTTTGTTGAGTCGACCGTTTCCCCCAGAACTCCGCCAGCCTCATTCATCATATATCTCTCTACGATGGCCAATTTGAATAATTACCACCTTCTTTTCTGATTCAGAAACCTTATAAATCACTCGAAAATCATCAACACGAAGTCGTCTCGCGCCCCTTAAGGAATATCGAAGTGGCTTGCCGAAAGCGATGGGATCAAGCGTAAGCTTTTTATCGATAGCTGATTTTAGTTTCGCTCGAATACCCGATGGAAGTTTTGATATTTCCCGTTCGACCACATTTGGAGCATAAAAAATTGAATACATTATTTCCAAGCGTCTTTGTGAGAGATCAGTTTAGACTCGTCAAGCTTCGACAGTCGCTCATCTGCTATTCGAGAGAAATAAATATCTTCTTGAAGTTCCAGAGCTTCTTCTACCAAAGACATTGCTAGAGACGACATTGAAATTTCTCGTTTAGAGGCTAGTTTCTCAAGCTCTTTATAAACTTTATCTTCAACTGGAATTTGAATTCTCTTTTTTAGAGTAGGCATTAAAGCAAGTGTACCACTAGTTCATCACTTAGTCAAGTTAGGTGGATGGTTAGACAGTTTTGAAACTGCTTGCCTCGCGTATGCTGCTTGAAAGCAGACTTCGCTAGGGATGAGGGACGAGTTTGGAACTGTTCTAGATCGCTTACATTCTTTAATTCATTTTTTGGTGACACGCATCGAAAAGCAGCTAGTTTGGAGTAGATGGTTCACGTCATTATTCATTGGCTTGTTTCTGCCGTTGCTTTGATTATCACGGCCTATCTGGTACGCGGATTTGAGGTGAAAAATTTCTTTTCTGCAATGATGGCCGCTGTCGTCATTGGACTTGCTAATATTTTTATATGGCCTGTTTTAATTTTTTTAACTTTGCCGTTGAATATTCTAACGCTAGGGCTTTTTACTTTTGTTGTTAACGGAATCGTTTTAAAAATCTGCGCCGCTCTAATGCCTGGATTTGAAATTCGCTCATGGGGAGCTGCCATTTTTGGAGCCCTTATCCTCGCCATCGTAGGCACATTGCTTCACACGGTTCTTGTGTAAGTGGCTTGGATGATGGCAAGTTTGGGACGTTAAGACGCTATCATATGATATTCAAAGTGAACCTGTCGCGAATTCATTTCAGCATTGCCGCTTTGCCTGTTTTTTTTCTTCTCATTTTCTGCTCTTCAAGTGCAACCCCTAGATTGTGCGAGCGTAGTCTCGAGAAGCTTGTGAAATTGCGGGCAGAGGTGCAAAAGAATGGGACTTACAAAGTTTTTATAGTTGATGCATCTGACAAAAATGTGGAGACCTGGCTCTCAAAACGGAATGCCAGCCCTAATGGTGAACCATTTGATTCATCGACAATCCTGGGCTCAGCGCAGGGACAAGATAGTGCGATCAACGACTACCTAGCAGAGCGGAAGGGTTTCTGGATTATTTATGATCGTAAGCGCTTACCAGTGGAACTTCGTTACGGGAGCGAAGATTCTTTTTTTCAACTGACCCTTCAAACCAAGTCAGAAAAGGGGAATACGGAACTGAAATCTTTGTTTTGGAAACGACTAAAGGAACTTCAACGAGGAAAATCTCCTATCGCTGCTGAGTTAAAAACGATCACTGAAGAAAATAAGATCGTAGTGCAACGTTAAATCGTTCTAGTGGCTCGTACAAAGGAATGGGGCCGAGAGGGTCGGGTACTTTAAGCCTTTCTTTTACCCACATCTTTTTTGCAAAGATGATTTCAAGGGCTACAGAATTTAAAATCTTGAAAAACCCGCCGAATTCTCCATTTTTGGAGGGCATATAAATTGATTTAAAATGGTTTCCAGCAG
>JAQBPA010000087.1 GCA_028287765.1 Bacteriovoracaceae bacterium | reverse complement strand
ATGATGGGGGCAAAATTAGGGAGATTCACTAAAGCGGGAGCATTTTCGACCCGTTCAGACCAGATGGGATCCGCATGGATTTTGCAGGTTAGGATCGCAGAAGAAGAAACAAAACCTAAAATTAGACTGAGTTTCGATACTTTTTTCATTTTTTATTCTCCGTATTTGCTGTCTGCGCCACATACTTCAGTCGAAGTTCATAAAGAATTTGCTGAAGGAGGCGCTTTTCTTGATCGGTTAAATTATTAACTGTTTTTTTTTCAAGTAAATCCAAAATTTCAATGTGCTGCTTTGCCGAAACTAAATTTTTTTCTTCCTTTCCAGTAGAAGGATTTTTGACTTCTCCTAAAGATACTAAGGTCGCGGTACCTAACGAAAGAATGAAGGTTTCAAAGCTCATTTGAGAATCGTTCATGGTTTCTTTTTTCCAGGAGCACTTGAATTATCAGTGGTTGTTTTTGGTAATTCTTTCGTGAGGTTTGCAGCATCTTTGGTCAAAGAGGGCTTTAAAGCATCAAGCTCGTACTCCGAAGCTGGAACCGCATCTTTAACGAGTGCGTATTTCAAGACAGAATAACCATTTGACGTCCATAACATGGTGGCATCTTTTTCAAAGTCAAATGCAAAGCTGATTATTTTTTTGTCTTTTAGTTCTAACGTAACACTTAGGTCTGGCAGTTTTTTTACGGTTTTAGAAATCTCTAAAAATTTATTGGCTCGTAGGTTGCGAAGACGGTCAAGATTCTTCGTAATTTTTTCAGGATCTAAAGTCTGCTCAGCGGAGCCCAGTTTGGAGATCCAGCCCTTGTCCGTTTTAGAAATTTGGAAATCTGCTTTTTTCGATTTCGTGATAGAAATTTTTTGAACATCGGCATTCAGAAAATCATCGAAAGTTTTTTTGATCAGATCTTCTGGTGCTTTCGTAAAATTATCATAATGAAATTGTGCAATTGACCCCGCCTGAGTTTTATCTCCTTTGGCAAAATATTCATATTCAACCGCCTTATCTTTAGAGTTCTTTGCTTTAGGTTTCAAAGCACGGCTCAAATCTAATTCGAATCCCTTGGGTCTTAAATCAGCGTCCGAAGATCGCAAATCTTTCACGCCTTCTTTAAATCCTACAATAATTTTGATATCCGGTTTCGAAAGAGAAGTGGGCAGAGTCGCCGTCCACTGGTTCGCACGAACGAAGCCAATTTTGTCCATAAAACTTCGGGCGAAATCTTGATCCAGCGGAAGACTATAGGGGGTCGACATGGTCCAAAGATCTTTGTCTTTTTTGAATTTCATTTTTTTGCCCGAGGCGGTGATTTCAACTTCGTCAAAGTCAGCCGAACTTACGGTCGTAAATCGCATCTCTCGATAATCATCTGCCTTTTGAGTGCTCAAAAAATCGAGGTCCATAGTCGCCATGACAACGCCTTCTTTTTTTGTTTGAGCATAGGTGGCAGAGCCCGATGGGTTTTGTTGTCCAAGTGAAATCGAAACAGGATCTGCGAGATCGCTTGTCTTATATTGGAGCGACACTTTGGGAGGATTGAGTCCGTACTGAGCAAGATCGATACTATTCGAAGCCATTTTTTCTGGCGTAAATAAGACGCGAGTTTTTTTAAATTTCTCTAATCCAGAAATTAAATTCTCGACTTTGCTTTGTGACGCTAAATCTTTTACAGGCGAAAGAAGTCGCCAGCCGATCGCTTCTCTTTGCAGTTCAACTTTTTGAGTTGGGGTAGAAATCGTAATCGATTTCATCAGATCGAGTTTTCCTTCGGCGAGCCTATCTTCTTTGCCGCCCGAGCTTTCTTTTATTTTTTGTGGCTTTTCAATAGCAAAGTAAACGTAAGAAAAAACTCCTGCCGTTAAGAAAAGTAGAATGAGAAGAGATTTTAATTTCATAAACTAACTCCTTTTTCGTCTCGAGCTCTTAAACTCGACTTCGTCGAAAAATCCAGATGATCGCTCCGAGACCCATGATGATCTGTGGAATTAAGAAAATACTGGCAAAATAAACCACAAGTCTCTGCGACTCATTGATTTCAAGAGTCGAGGACGTCCATGCTTTCGGACGAATCGAAAGCGTTCCGTCTTCACCACCGAGATAATTAAAAGAATTCAAAAAGAGATCACGATTGTAGCCGCTCTGGATCAGTTGATTGGTTGCGAAGCTAGCATCTCCGTAAGCCACAAGCTTTCCCGTCTTTGAAAGAGAATCTTTCACCTGATCAGAGACGGTCAGTTCAGCCGCTTCTCCAATGGCGAGAGGTCCGGGGAGTTGTCCTTTGGGAGTTGGTTTTTGAGTGATAAAGATCGAGGCAATATCAGATTCAGCCCAAGACTTATCGGAAGTCGAAGCCAAAATGGTTCGCGTTACCTTATTATCTTTAAAATCTTTTTTCTGAAGCACAGGCTGCGCTAAAAAGATTTCAACGACCGCTTGAGCTCCGAGTGATCCGGTAATTTGATGTTTTCCAAAATCCGTGATCGGAAGTTTTGCGTTGATTACATTTCCGCGAAGAAGTTGCAGTTGTTGTTCGAGAAGAATCGAAGGTTTAAATTCGAGCCCCGCTCGTTCAAGCAAAGGATCAAAACCCGAAGGAACAATTTTATCTTTGGTTGCAGCAAGAATTGGATTTTGTCCGACAACCAGATCGCCGCCTCGTTCAAAATAGCGTGTGAGCGCGTCGACTTCTGCCTTTGACAGAGCTCTTGTTGCACCCCAGGCTGCAACCATATTGGCATCGCTTGGGATCTCTGTTTTGGAGGCAAGATTGAGAGCCCTTACGGTATAACCTTCGTTTTCGAGAAGAATTTTTGCGATATAGAGACCTTGGGAAGTTTTATCGTCTTCTAAATCTCCTTCTCCGTGACCTTGGAGAAAATAAACGACTTTCGTTTTTGCACTCATCACTCGCTTAATCGCCGACGTGAGAGCCTCTTCGGTCATGGTCGTAAGCTTCATTGATTTTTTGGTATCTTCGTTTCTCACGATGACTTCGTCGGGAGCGCCCTCATAATTTTTGACTTGAGCAGGATTCTGATCCGGGTCGATGATTTCAAATTTTATTTTTTTACTCTGATAAGAATATTTTTGAGCAAGATCATCTAAAAAGGGCTTTTGCTGCGCGCCCTTTGTAAAAAAGGCGATGATTTTAATATTTGCGCCTATATTTTTGATTAAGTTGATGGATTCAGAAGAGAGGGAGTGAACCTTATTGGCTGTTGTATCGAATTTTCTCTCACCAAATTGTGAATGGGCGACGACGTTTGCGCCGATCAAAATTAAAAGAAGAAAAAGTCCACCCACAAGCCCGAAGAGAATTTCTCTTTTTTGAGAAATCGTTCGGAGCGCTTCGCCGATAAAGTAAAAAGTGAAGACGGCGAGCCCAAATAAACCCACCAGGAATTCGACAATTCCAAAGTATTTAAGCGTTCCCTGAAGCATGATGGAGGTGATGGCTCCAAAGATGAAGAAGATGGCCCCTAGTGCTCCATAATAACGTGCGTATTTTTTCATTTTCTTAACTCCTTGTCAGTGACTGAAGCGAAACTCGGGTGGCAGAAAGAAAAAAGATCCAGACTGTTATAAAATAAACCAGTCCCGAAACCGTGATCAGTCCTTTGTTAAAATTTTCAAATTGAAAAGTAATCGAAGCCGCTTCTAAAAATTTAGAAATATTTCCAGAAAGAGTTTGAGCCGCCCAGCCGATCATTAAAAGGCCAAGTCCTAAAAACAAACTCACAAAAAAGGCGATGATTTGATTTTTAGTGAGGGAACTTGCAAATAGGCCAATCGCGAGAAAGGAAACGCCTGCACAAAAAAGTCCGAGATAACCGGAAAGTACCGGAAGTGGCTCAGGGTTGCCGTATCCAAACATCACAATTAAAAAGAGAGCGTGAGTGACAAGAAGGAGTGAAAAGAAAACGACCCCTGCAATAAATTTTCCAAGCACGATATCCCAAGCCGTAATGGGCGAGGTGAGAAGAAGCTCATAAGTTCCCTGACTTTTCTCTTCACTGAGAAGTCGCATCGTGATCGCCGGTACGGTGAACAGAAGTAAAAAGAAAGCAAACGCGACGACATTTGAAATGAGCATGACGTTCAGACTGATATGGGCCAAGGCATCCGGATTTTTCATCAGCTGGGCTTGTATTTGCGCCTGTTGCAAAAGCTGGTCGAATCTCTGAAGTGAGAGCAAAAATTGAACGCCTGAGAGCAGCGCAAAAAGTCCCAGAACGATATAGACGGCGGGCGATACAAAAAGAGATTTGATTTCTCTTTTGGCAATTGTCCATGCAGACCACATATTAAAAATTCCTTTCTCTAATTAATGAGCCACTGAAAGTTTTGACGTTCGGGACTCATCTTCAAATGAAACATCTTTTGAAATAACTTCTAAGAAAACTTCTTCCAGCGATTTTTTGGCCGAAAGATCCTTAATTGTTTGTTCATGAGCAATGCGGCCACGATGCACGATAATCGCCCGCTGACAAACTGCAGTTACTTCCGAAAGAATATGTGTCGAGAGAAGAACCGTATGGCCGCCAGAAAATTCTCGGATAAGATTTCGAATCTCAATGATTTGAACGGGGTCGAGTCCAACCGTAGGCTCATCCAATATAATGACAGGTGGTTTATGAATCACAGCCTGAGCGAGCCCGACACGTTGACGGTAGCCCTTCGATAAGTTTCCAATAATAGAATTTCGGCGATTTTTGAGACCGCATTTTTCGAGCGCCCATTCGAGAAGTTCAGGGCGATCTGCTTTAGCGGTCTTTTTTAATTCGAGTACAAAACGTAAATAACCTTCAACGGTCATTTCGGGGTAGAGCGGGGGAGTTTCAGGAAGATAACCAATATTTCTTTTTACGTCGGCGGGATTTTCGGTGACCGAATGTCCAGCTACCCAAGCTTGGCCACTAGTCGGCTGATAAAAGCCGGTGAGAATTCTCATCGTCGTCGTCTTGCCAGCACCGTTTGCCCCGAGAAAACCGACGATCTCTCCCGTTTGCACTTCAAAAGAAACATCTGAGAGAGCTGTAAGAGGTCCGTATGTCTTAGTGAGATGACTTGCTTTGATCATAATGAAAATCTTAAGCAGCCTTCTAGGGAGCGTCAATGGGGAGCTAAGGAAAGATTTTTGGTTTTTAGATATTAGGATTGTGGGTTTGGAGTCGAATTGGCGGGATGGCTTTGTGGGTTCATCGGAATGTTCGCAGGTCTTCGATTACGTTGGCCGCGAATCAAGATGAGCGATTCGAAAAGCGCATCGCCCGGGTTGCTTTGGTTTCAGATTACGGTCGAGATGGCTCCTTTGAGCGAGGATTGTCTTTAAACTTAACTCGACTTTTTTCGCCGCTCAAAGAGGCGTTTTCGAATCCCTCATCTTGATTCGCTCGTATTCTGAACCTACGAACATCCCGATGAACCCAAAGCCATCCCTTGGGGCCTGGGGAACTAAATCTAAAAAAAATTAATGTGATGTAGGGATTTTAAGCGCGATTACTTTTGCTTCTAGAAGAGATGGGGGAACGCCTAGTTTTTGGCTGGCTCTTAGGATGTCGCCTTGGGAGCTTTTTAGGGCTTCGACGATGGCGTTTTTTTCTAAATTTTCTACTCGGCCTTTGAGAATATCTTTGACCGGGGTTTTCCACGACTGTTTTAGAGAGAGCGGTGCTGAAAAAAGATGGGAGGGGAGTTCATTTTTTGTGAGGATTGGTTTTTCGGCGATATTGACGGCGTATTCCATACAATTTTCTAATTCACGAATATTTCCGGGCCATGGGTATTGAATGAGATGGAAGAGGGCTTCGTCGTCGAGGCGAGTGATTGTTTTGGTAAATTTTTTACAAAAAATCTTTAAGAAGTGATCGACGAGTGGTTCTATATCTTGGGTTCGTTCTCGAAGCGGAGGCAGATAAATGGGCACTACGTTGAGGCAGTAAAATAAATCTTTTAGAAAGGTGCCCTGTTCAATTTTTTCTAATAAATTGTCGTCTGAGGCTGCGATGATTCGGGCGCGGAGTGGAATTTTGCTTGTTAGTCTTTGAAAACTTTCGGAAGTGATTGTCTCGTAAAGTTTTGCCTGCACTTCTAAATCAAGAGCGCTGATTTCGTCTAAAAAAATGGTGCCTACATCCGCCAGTTCTAACCATCCTGCTTTTGCTTCGGATCCGAATAAATGTTCTGCCTGTTCGTCGAGCGGGCTTGCAGAGAGATGCGCGGTTACTAGCGGCGATGTTCTTCGATCACTTTTGTCGTGAAGGAGTCGAACAACCACTTCTTTTCCTGTTCCAGTTTCTCCCGTGATCAAAACACTTGATGAGGAATTGGCAACGCGTTCAATGAGCGCATAAACTTTTTCCATTTCTTCGGTGGATCCAATTATTTTTTCTTCTTGTCTCAGAAAAGTGCGCGAGCGCTGAAACTCTTTGGACATAGAGGCAGAAGTTAAAATAGCTCGCTCGAGTGTTTTTAAAAACTCCTCTTGATTGAAGGGCTTGGTAATATAGTCGAAAGCGCCGCGCTTCATGGCTTCGACGGCGGTGTCGATCGTTCCGTGGGCCGTGATCATAATGACGGGAATATGCGGATAATTTTTTCGGATCAGATTTAAGAGTTCCAGGCCGTCAAGCTCTGGCATTTTAAGGTCGGTGATGACCGTATCGTAATGATGTGCTTGAATGAGCTCCCAGGCTTCGTGTCCATTTTCGGCTTCTCTCGGTTCATGGCCCATTCGTTTCGCTTGGATACTTAAAACCCTGCGAACGCTTTCTTCGTCGTCGACAATCAGAATTTTGGCCATATAGCTAACGATAACGAATTTTTTTGCAGGAAGCTATTTTCCATCTTAAGAGAATCGAAGAGCGGGCTATCGGCACGGTGCTTGCCTCTTATGCGAGGTGTCGAAGCGAGAACGAGGCATCAAAGGGGTGTTTTAGAAAATTCTAACGGAAGAATAATTTTAAAGATGGTTCCCTGACCCAGCGTGCTTTCCACTCGGAGATCTCCGCCCAGCGAATCTATAATCTTTTTACAAATAGGAAGTCCTAATCCGCTACCGGCCTTTTTGGTGGTAAACAAAGGTGTAAAAATATTATTTAAGTGCTGAGGAGGAATTCCGGGGCCATCGTCTTTTACGTTGATTTCGATCGAAGTTTGAAGCGCTTCCTTTGTAGTTGTTATATCCACCCAAACATTTTTGCTAAAAGCTTCGCATGCATTTTGAATAATATTGAACAAGACTTGTTCTAACTTGAGAGGATCGGTTTTGATCGTAGGCGTTTCATCAGGGGCCGAGAAGTGGATTTGACTATAAGATTTTTTTGCTTTCGATTGCACATCTTTGATAATTCCCTGAGTAAGACTTGGAACAGAAACGGATGTCGGCTCTTCGTTTTTTCGCGCAAAATTTAAGTACTGGTCGACCGTGCGCTCCATTCGAGTAATTTCTTTGACAAGGATTTGAACGCATTCGATATCTTC
Organism: Bacteriovoracaceae bacterium; assembly: GCA_028287765.1. Taxonomy (GTDB): domain Bacteria; phylum Bdellovibrionota; class UBA2394; order UBA2394; family UBA2394; genus JAQBPA01. Next base: position 5,576 of record JAQBPA010000087.1, on the reverse strand, counting down.
CTGATTTTTTAAAGTAGGAGAGGTCTGAAGAAGTTGAGTCGCGCCCTGAGCAGCTCCGAGTGGATTTCGGATTTCGTGTGCGAGTGCTGCCGACATTTCTCCAAGAGTGGCGAGTCGTTCTTGGCGTTCTTGAGATTCGAAGTGTTGAATTTGATCGAGAACACTTACAAGTTCCACACTCACTTGTTCCAAAAGATCAATTTCGTCATTTGAAAAACTTGTATAAGGATTCGTCGATTTGAGAGAGCTTCGAAGCGCCCAGAGACCTAAAAGTTCATCTTGTCTAAAAAGAGGTAGTACCAAATGCGAATGCATATCGCGAAGCGCTTCGCGTGCAGCATCGTCGAGCTCTTGATCCTGCTCCAAAAGAAGCGGCACTTTATTTTTTTTACTTGAAATAACGAAAGGGTGATCGAGGGGAAGTGTATTTTTAAAAGTTAAATTACTTGGTGGAATCAGTCGGTACTCCGACGAAGAAGGGTCCCAAAGAAAAAGAGCTGTTTGATAGACGCGCCCCGACTCCCGAACTCCGTTCACGAGATCGGTTGCAAGACTTTCAAGATTTCTAGATTTTCTAATTTTTTTTGGAAGTTTCTTGAGAAGCTCTTCGAATTCATAGCGGTCCACAATGAATCGTTTAAGAAAAAACGTATCCATTTCTCTTCTGAGCGGCTCCAAAATGCTTAAAATAATAAAGGAAGCCATGAACGTATTAAAAATAAACAATTCGACATTGTTTTCACCTACCCAAGAAAGGAGCGAAATAAAAATAATGGTGAGAATGACTGCGAGAATTAAAACGCGAATTCCGCGAAGCATAAGCTCTCGAACTTCTCGTAATCTTGGATTTAAACTCATCTGATAAACAAAAAAGACAAAAACAGCCGTTAAAATATTTCCAATATACGGAAGCGGCAAATTCGGAAAAAGATTTTCCGAGCGAAGCTGTCCGAGCACAGAAAACAAGGTGCAGATTAAAAGACCAACAAAAATGAAAAAACTTCGTGTTTTCGTTTTTAAGTCGTCATTTTGAACGTAAAATATCCAGAGATTCCAAAGAATCAGCGCGAAGGAACCAAAAATAAAAGCACCCGTCATCAGAAGTGACCAATAATATTTCCACTGAAGAAGAATGAGCAGGCCCGTCAAAGCTATAAAAGTATAAAAAGGGAGATGCTTTACAAAATATCGCTTCTGAAAAAAAACAGAGAGGAAACGATGGCAAAGATACGGTAGTAAAATGCCGATAATCAAATGAGCGCGATGGGCAAATTCGACTGTAAGCGTTGCCGATGGGAGTTCGATATCGCGCTTTGAATAAGCAGATAAATATAAAATATTCCAAATTCCATAGGCAAGCGCATAGCTGCCCAGCCAAAAAAAAGTGGTCGAGCGTCGGGTAAGAGCAACCCGGTAAGATGCAAGCGCGGTAGCTCCCGAAATAAAAAAGGCAAGGATGACCGATTCGATGATGACCCAAGAAGTTTCGCCGCTGATGGCGTAATATTCAGGATCTAAAAATTCAGGCAAAGACACGAGCACTAGATTAATTTGGTTTCAAGGGTTGTGAAAGGCTTTCTTTAGAACCATGAATTTTTGATTGCTTTCATTTCACTCGATGAGGAGATTCGAAGGATGGAAATTACCTCATCGCGGAATGAAATTCATTTTCGACGCCGATTCTTTCATATGTTGAGTGGAACGCTCATCGTTCTGATCGCTTCCTGCATAGGATCTAAAAAAGTGATCGTCATGCTCCTTTGCGGGCTATCCGGAATCGCCGTTTTAATTGAGCTCGTACGACTTTCTTGGACTCGTGCCAACGATTGGACGATGAAACTTTTTGGATCTCTAATGAGAGTGGGCGAAAAATCTCAAGTCAGTGGACTTGCGCATTACTGCCTTGGCTGTACCATCGCTGCGATTGTTTTTCCGCGCTCCATCGCTTTTCTTTCAATTCTCTATCTCGCGTACGGAGATCCGATCGCCTCGATCGCGGGTGTGAAGTTCGGTAAGCACCTCATTTGGAAACACAATCAAGATGTGCGAAAAAGTGTCGAAGGAAGTTTAGCCTGTTTTTTATTTTGTGCGGTGATGACGTTTGGGCTCAGTTTTCTTTTCGATATGACTTCTGCTCTTCCGCTCGACGATCGAATTATTTTTTCGATCCTGGGTGGACTGGGCGCAATGATTGGCGAAATTCTTCCTTTAAAAACAGATGACAATCTTGCACTGCCGCTCATGTCGGGAGCTTTTTTATGGCTTACGTCGAGTATTTTTAATTTGATTCCAGGACTTTATTTTTAAGCTCTCTAAGATTTTGTGAACAAAAATCTATCCCACGAAGGATTCGCTTCCGTCAGAAGATTCAGCACCGGAGAAATTCTTGGACGATGGGGTTGGTTGAGAAGAGCCATGCCGGCTTGAGCGGGGGTTCTTCCGCCCTTTCTTCGATTACAGAAGTGGCAACTGGCAACCACGTTTTCCCAGGTCGTTCTTCCGCCCTGAGTTCGAGGAACGACGTGATCTAAATTGAATTTTTGTTTCGGTAAAACTTTTGAGCAGTATTGGCAGGTATTTCGATCGCGTAAAAAAATCTGCCCTCGCGAAAACTTCACCGTTTGAGGAGGACGTCGATCGAATTCTTGGAGCATGAGAACTTTAGGAATGGGGACGTCTTGGACGATGGTTCGGATATTAAAGAAGTGGTCCCTCTTCTCATCGGGGACGAGTCCTTCGATCAGATCTTCCCATGCGTAAGTTTGGTACTCATCATCCACGCCTTGAGCGACATCGAGGCATAAAAGGTTCACGGCTCGTTTAACGGTTGTGATATGAATGGGAACAAAAGAGCGATTAAGAACTAAGACTCGCTCCTGTGTAATACCTAACTGTATGGCGGCATTATTAATGAAAGCTAAAACCCTCACTTATATTATAGATGCTTCACATGTTCGAGGGAAGGGTGAACGTGCAGACAAGGTTTTAAGCAGACTAGAGGGCTTACCGTCGAGGTCTCAGGTTAAGCTCTGGTTTCAGGATGGGCGCGTTAGACGCGGTCTCGAGACGATTGACGGAAGTTCTGTTCTTCACGAAGGAGACAAAATTAAAGTCTCTGTTCCCGCTCCAAGGAGACTCAATCTCGAACCCAAAAAAATGGATCTGCAAATTTTACACGAAGATGAAGATCTTATCGTTCTCTATAAACCTAAAGGGCTTTCGATGCATCCCGGCGCGGGTCAAAAAGACACGATTACCTTGGCGCATGGCCTTATGGCTCACTCAAAAAACCTTTCGACAACAGGTGGAGAATTTAGACCAGGCATTGTGCACCGTCTTGATAAAAACACCGAAGGCGTTGTGGTGATTGCAAAAAATAACGAGGTTCACGAAAATTTGAGTCGGCAGTTCTCAAATCGTGAAATTGATCGCGCGTATTGGGCGCTTTGTTGGGGAAAATTTCCGACTCAAATGATCATTGATGCTCCGATTGGAAGAAATCCGCGCGATCGAAAAAAAATGGCCGTTGTTTCTGCCGGACGAGAGAGTAAAACAGAGGCTCGCCTGATCAAATATTTTGAGGAAGGCTATTCGTGGGTAGAATGTAAACTTCACACCGGGCGTACTCATCAAATTCGCGTTCATCTCACTCACAAAAAATATGGCCTTCTGGGTGATCACGAGTATGCCAAACGTCGTAAACTCGATTGGTCAGAAAAAAAAGAAGCCGCTTACGAAAATTTAAACGGGCAAGCTTTAGTCGCGTTTCGATTAGGTTTCACTCACCCGCGTACCGGGGAGAAGTTAAAATTTGAAGTGGAGAAACCAGCATGGCTGAAGATCTTTATCGAGACATAGGCGAGTAATGAACAGAGGGATAAAGATCAACCTTCTCGGCGCCGAAGCCGGATTTAAAATTATTTCGGAGGAACCCGATTCTTCAATTAAAACCTTGAAGCAAGTGCACGGCAGTCATGGCGTTCTTGTTACAAACGCAACCGACAAAATGTTTGAGGCAGACTGGCTCTGGACAAGAGATCCAAACTGCACCATCGGCATCAAAGTGGCAGATTGTACGGCTTTATTAGTATCGGGTAAAAACTCTTTCGGAAAATTCGTGGCGGCGATTCACGCAGGCTGGAGGGGAACAGCCCAAAATATTATTGAAAAGGCGTTTGAAGAAATAAAACCCATTTCGTTTGAAGCTTGGCTTTCTCCGAGTATCTGCCAAGAGCATTTCGAAGTGGGAGAGGAAGTGATCGAGGCTTTAGGAAGTGAGTCTAAAAAATATTCGATTCCTGGAAGGACGGGAAAATATTTTTTAGATTTAAAGAAGTTTCAAATTGCGAAGCTAAAAAAATGGGGAAGTGAGTTTAAAAATTCAAGTCTCTGCACTTATTGTCAGCCCGAGTTCGTTTCTTATCGTCGGTTAGGCACAACACTTACGACGAGGCATTTGGCTTGGATTCGAATTAAAGACCAATCCCAATCGTGGTGAGAATCTGGTAACAAAATCGACGAAGTGGCGAGATCCTTTGGGGTTCAAAAGCGTCCTTTATAATACGTGAGACTTGCGCACTGAGTTCGGGTGAGATTTGTTCTGTGTAAAGCAATTTCTTTAGCATCGTAATTGCGGGTGCTCGAAAATTTGTTCGGGTATGAATGCCTGTGTGCCTGAAATATTCTTGAGTTGATTTTCGTGGAGAAATTTCAAATGCGCGCGTCGCTAGGTGCCAGTCGTTGATGAGATCCGCCAAAAAACCTATGTAGTCTTGACTGACTACGGGACCCAATTCAAATATTTGACGCCATTCTAATGTCCGCTGATACATTTCCTTGGTCGGACTTGTCTGATTCATCATTTCATTGAGCCAATATCCAAATAGCAAATCTCGCTCATCTATTTTTAGTTCCGAGTAAATGATTTGTGCTTCCGAACGATTGGCTACCATCAACGCGTCGAGGATTGTTTCTTTGTCTTCAAAGGGAGTGGCTGGATCTGCCGTCCAGGTTGATAATGCTAATGCAAAAGAAAAGCCCTTCTTTTTGATGCCGTATTCATAAATTTTGGAGATGAGAGGAATGGCCGATTTTAATATTTCGTCATTCCAGTGGTGGCTATTAAAAATATCGGGGTTGTGTCGAAATTCTTCAAACTGATGGCGAATTTGAAGATAAACAGAATCAGAACTATCCAGCAGGAGATTAAATAAACTTAAAGTATCTTCCGGCTCGGGGAGACGAAGGTGGAGTTTTGATTTTTCGGCCGCCGCGCTATCTCTTATTAGATCGTAATTAATTGGATAGGCATGAAGTGAATCTGCGAACGGAATAACCATAAGGCTAACCGCACAGAAAAAAAGGCCTTTCCAAGAAACACCCGTCAAATACATCAACTCGAATATTATGCAAACTTCGTGCCAAAAATAAACACCCTTTAAGAGCCATTTTCGGGGTGCAATCCCTTTTTTAGTTGAAAGTAGGGTGACCTATGCCGCACCTGCTAAGACATGGGTTTCCTTACCTCTGGTTATTTGTCTCATTCTACTTCTGAGTTCTCCTAAAAACTGATGGCC
>JAQBPA010000085.1 GCA_028287765.1 Bacteriovoracaceae bacterium | reverse complement strand
CTTTACAGCTATGAGGGCGCTTTTGGACGATTGCTTCGTTGCTCGTCGTTACATGTCGGACAATCAGTCCGCTTATAGCGTAACAATATGCTCCTCATCGACGCCTCGCACTCGCCCAAATTCGCCTCACCTATCTGCAAAGAAATAAATGGGACACTACACTAGATTGAATCCAAGCCTCGCTTAAGGTAGAAAACCCCTGATATGTTTTCTTATCCTGCAGAATGGACTCCGCATGACGCTTGCTGGCTGGCTTGGCCGTCGGCTCGTGATCTTTGGGAAGAAGATCTGGATGGAGTTCAACTTGAATTCGTTGAGTTCTGCCGAGCAATAAAAGGTGAGAAACTGAATATTCTCGTGAGCGATTCAAGAGCCGAAGCTTCTGCAAAAGAAACTCTAAAAGATTTGGCGCCAAACTTCTTCTCCATTCCTTACGGCGATATTTGGCTCAGAGACACGGCACCTCTTTTTTTGAAATCAAAAGATCAAAAAACGGCTGCCGCTCGTTTTTCTTTTAACGGATGGGGAAATAAATATAATTTACCGCACGATCCTCAAATCGCGTCCAGAATTTCTGAAACACTTTCAAAAAATATAAAAACCGTTTCCTACACATGGGTTCTTGAAGGCGGCTCTTTAGAAGTTGATGACGTGGGCACTTGTTTGACGACTGAACAATGTCTTTTAAATCCAAATCGCAACCCAAGCTTTTCAAAATCAGTGATCGAAACAAAATTAAAGGACTCTCTCGGCGTAAAAAAAATTCTTTGGCTGAAGGACGGGCTTCTGAACGATCACACCGACGGTCATATCGATACCTTGGCGAGATTTGCTCCGAATGGATTTGTGATTTGCATGCGTGCTCAAAAAGATAGCGACCCTAATGCTCAAACACTCGAGAAAATTTCAAATGATCTCTCCACGTTTACAAACGCAATGGGCGAACGACTAAAAATTCTTGAAATCCCTTCGCCTGGAGAAATTAAAGACGAGGACGGAATTCTGATGCCAGCTTCTTACGTTAATTTTTATATTTCAAATGAAGCCGTCATAGTGCCGACTTACGAGTCGGATTATGATGAACAGGCTGTGAACATGATTGGTCAATATTTTCCAGATCGAAAGACGATCGGTCGATCCGCAAAAAATATTTTAAAAGGCGGCGGTGCATTTCACTGCATTACTCAGCAGGTGCCGAGTTAATTTATGGAAGAAATTAAAAAAGTGAGCGTGTCAGCACTTCAAACTTCTTTTACGGCTGACCTCAAACGAAATATTGAAAAAGTTTCCGACCTCGTTCGGAAGGCCGCAGGCAAAGGTGCCCAGATCATTTTGCCTTCTGAACTTTTTGAAGGCCTTTATTTCTGCCAAAATGAAAGGGACGAGTTTTTTGCTCAAGCGAAATCGCTGAAAGAACATCCTGCGGTTTCTTCGATGCAAGAGCTGGCAAAGTCTCTCAAAGTGGTCATCCCTGCCTCATTTTTTGAAAAAGAAGGTCCTCATTATTATAACTCCGTCGCCATCATTGATGCCGACGGAAGCATTCTCGGAACTTACCGAAAAAGTCATATTCCGGACGGTCCCGGTTACGAAGAAAAATTTTATTTCCGTCCTGGAAATACTGGCTTTAAAGTTTGGAAAACTCGTTACGGAACTATTGGCGTCGGCATTTGCTGGGATCAGTGGTTTCCAGAATGTGCGAGGGCCATGATGCTGATGGGAGCCGATCTTCTTTTTTATCCAACTGCGATCGGCTCAGAACCGCAGGATCCTACCGTTGACACCAAAGATCCGTGGCAACGAGCGATGATTGGACATTCTGTATCCAATTCGGTTCCTGTGATTGCTGCCAATCGAATCGGAAAAGAAGGAGAGCAAACGTTTTACGGATCTTCCTTTATTACCGATCATCGCGGCGAAAAACTCGCTGAACTTGGCCGAAACGAAGAAGGAATCGTCACTGCTACTCTCGATTTAGAAAAAATTCGACTCGATCGTGCCTCATTTGGATTTTTTCGGGATAGACGGCCAGAACTTTATAAAATCCTCAGCGATAGCTCCGCCGAATAGTCTAAATTTAGAATAGAGCGGCTATTAAAGGCCTCTCCTCTTTAGCCCACAATATATTGCTCTTCTCACTTGTTTCTCGCTCTCATTTGGGGTCAAACGGACTTATATTGTTCAATCGTTATTATGCCGATGAACAATATAAGATATCGAAACAAAGTGAGGTCAAAAACAAGATGAATATAACTATAGAACCCATCAATTCAGCGTCCGCTAAGGTCAAAGTCCTTGTTCCCGCAGCTCAAGTTTCTGAGCGTATGAATTCCTATTTTGCTGGCCTTGCAAAAAAAGCCAGAGTTCCTGGATTTCGTCCGGGAAAAGCTCCCAAAGACGTTGTGAAAAAAATGTATGGGTCCGAATCCTCTTCAGAAATTGCTGAAAGACTGGTTTCTGAATTCGTCATTCAAGCCATCCAAGAACACAAACTTGAACTCATTATGCCGCCCAGACTTCTCGCGACCGATCTTCCCGATGAATCAAAAGATTTTTCGTTCGAAGTTGAAGTTGAGCTCAAACCGAAGGTTCCCGAACTCAATTTAAAAGGAATTGAAATTGAAGGAGTCACTCCGAAACCTATCGCTGAAGAAGAAATCAATAATCAGATCGAAAATCTTCGCGACGCCGACGCACCCTTTTCAGACGTTAAAGAAAGCCGCGGCGCAAAAAACGGCGATTCGGTTGTCATTAAATTTGAAGGAGCGCTGAACGGAGTTAAATCTCCTGAACTCGCCGCCGAAAGTCATGAAATTGTTTTAGGAAATAAGCAGTTTCTTCCAGAATTCGAAGCAGCCATCGTTGGAATGAAAGTGGGAGAGAAGAAAACTTTTGAAATGAAGTTTCCTGAGAACTATCACGCTGAGCATTTGAAAAATCAAAATGTAAAATTTGATCTCGAAATTTTGGGATTGAAAGAAAAAGTTCTCGCGCCACTTGATGATGCTTTTGCCCAAACGATTAATCCTGAATTTAAAACGGTCGCGGATTTAAAAGCAGACATTCGAAAGGAACTCGAAGCTCAACGAGAGCGAATGAAGATCAGCACACTTCGTGATCAAATCGGTGATAAATTAGTTGAAAAACATCCGTTTGAAGTGAGCAAACGACAAGTCGAATCCATGGCCGCGAGTCTTGCGGAAGAAGCTCACCATATGATGCATAAAATGGGTGTTGAACATAAAGAAGACGAAGACCATTTCAATGCACTTCAAGCTTCGAGCATGAAAAAAGCACAGCGAGATATTCAGCTTTCTTATATTCTACAAAAAATTTCGCGTGATAAATCTTTTGAAGTGTCGCCAGAAGATATTGAAAAACGTTTCGAAGAAACGGCTAAGAAAACTGGGTTCAGTTTATCACAGATTAAGCAGTATTACGCAGGAAAAGACGAAGACGTCACACTTTCTAGAATTGATCGTTTGAAGATTGATATCCTAGATGAGAAATCGCTTGATTATGCGCTATCTGCGGCTACCATAAAATTAAAGGGGCAATAGCAACCGAATGAATACACAAAACCTTTTAGTACCCATCGTTGTCGAACAAACCGCTAGAGGAGAAAGATCTTACGATATCTATTCTCGTCTTTTGCGAGATCGAATTATTATTTTAGGAACGGCGATTGATGATAACGTCGCGAATTTAATCGTGGCTCAGATTCTATTTTTAGAATCTGAAGACCCTGATCAAGATATCTATCTTTATATCAATTCTCCGGGTGGCTCTGTAAGCGCTGGTCTTGCCATCTACGATACGATGCAATACGTGCGACCTGCTGTGAATACGATCTGCATGGGAATGGCGGCCTCTATGGGAGCTGTTTTATTAGCTGCAGGCGCAAAGGATAAAAGATATTGCCTTCCGAATGCTCGCGTCATGATTCACCAGCCTCTGGGCGGTGCTCAAGGACAAGCCTCAGATATCGAAATTCAGGCCAAAGAAATCATTCGGCTAAAAGAAGTTTTGAACCAGATTCTCGCCAAGCATACAGGCCAAAGAATGGATGATATACTGGTACATACGGACCGCGATCGCTATATGAGCGCCGCAGAATCGGTGACCTATGGAATCGTCGATAAAATCGTTGAAAAGAATATTTTCGCTAAAAAAGATGATCCGCACGCAAAAAAATAAGGAGCAAGCATGAGCCGAAAAGAAGATGACCGCGGAGTTGATCTCTGTTGTTCGTTCTGCGGTAAGCACCAGAGCGAAGTCAAAAAACTTATCGCTGGACCAAGCGTCTATATTTGCGATGAGTGCATTGAACTTTGTAACGATATTATTGCGGAAGAGTACGATAGCTCTGACCTTCCGAATGAAACGGCAAAAGTTCCGAAGCCTGCCGATATCAAAAAAGTTTTGGACGATTACGTCATTGGCCAAGAACGCGCGAAGAGAATTCTCTCCGTCGCTGTTCATAACCACTACAAACGTATTAATTCAAAGACTCATCCCAAAGATGAAGTCGAGCTGCAAAAGAGTAATATTCTTCTCGTCGGACCCACAGGTTCTGGAAAGACTCTGCTTGCTCAGTCTCTGGCCCGCTTTTTAAAGGTTCCGTTCACCATGGTGGATGCGACCACACTTACGGAAGCCGGCTATGTGGGAGAGGATGTCGAAAATATTATTTTGAACCTTCTTCAAAATGCTGATTACGATATCGAAAAAGCCCAGCGTGGAATCGTCTATATCGACGAAATCGATAAGATTGCCCGTAAAGGCGAAAACCCAAGCATCACTCGCGATGTGAGTGGCGAAGGCGTTCAGCAGGCACTTCTGAAGATCATCGAAGGCACGATGGCCAATGTTCCTCCTAAAGGCGGACGTAAACATCCTCAGCAGGAATTTCTTAAAGTTGATACGACCAATATCCTCTTCGTCTGCGGGGGGGCTTTCGTCGGTCTCGAAGAGATCATTACCCGAAGAATTGGTAAAAATTCGATGGGCTTTGGTGCAAAGATCGAATCCAAGAAACAAAGGAAGGTTGGCGAGCTTTTAGAAAAAATGGAACCGCAAGATCTACTCCGCTTTGGACTTATTCCAGAGTTCATTGGACGTATTCCTGTGATCGCGACTCTTCACGAGCTGGATGAAGAAGCCTTGATCGATATTCTTCGAAAACCCAAGAACGCGATTGTTCGTCAGTATCAAAAGCTTTTCGCGATGGAGAATGTGAAGCTGAAATTTACCGAAGACGCTCTCAGAGCGGTCGCTAAACAAGCTTTGATTCGAAAGAGCGGAGCTCGGGGACTTCGAGCGATTCTCGAAGATGCGATGGTAGACATTATGTACGAAATTCCATCCCGAACGGATGTGAAGGAAGTCATTATCAATGAAGACGTGATTGGAAAAAAAGAAAAACCGATTCTCCTCTTTGAAAAGGCTGCCGAGACTGCATAAAGGCCAGAAACAGAGTTAACCGTGCTTGGGGCCCTTTTTGGGCCCTTTGCTTTTTCGGAGGCTTTGACATTTTACGGTTACGACTTATGGTTTCAGTATATGAAAAATGAAACTTTTAAGAAATTACCGTTAGTACCCTTAAGAGACGTCGTTGTTTTTCCTCATATCACTTTGCCTCTTTATGTTGGCAGAGAAAAATCTTTAAACGCCATTGAGGAAAGTCAGAAGTACTCTGGTGAAATACTTTTGGTCACTCAAAAAAATGGTCAAAGTAGTGATCCTACGGCAGATGACTTTTTTTCTGTCGGAACTCGCGCTGTCATTAAACAGTACGCGAAACTATCCGACGGAAACGTGAAGATTCTCATTGAAGGAAAAGAGCGCGTTAGACTTACGTCGGTCTCTGCAACCAGCACTTATTTCGAAGCAGCCTTTGAGCCGCTTCCTGAGATACGCGGAGCGGATGCCGAAGAGCACAAATGGATGACAACCGTTTTAAAACATTTGGAAGCTCACTTTAAAGCAACGTCGAGATCCTTCGAAGAAATTGAAGAAATTTTAGGCAGTATCACTGACACTCATGAATTTGTTGATCTCGTGACTTTTCAAGTCTCTCTCAAATTGAAGGACCGTCAGGATATTCTCGAGATTCTGGATCCAATCACTCGGCTTGAAAAACTCTCGACGCTTATTCTTTCTGAAATTGAACTGATTAAGCTTGATCGCAAAATCAAAGATCAAGTTCGAGAGAAGATCGAAAAATCCCAAAAGGAATTCTTTTTGAACGAGCAAATGTCTGCGATCCAAAAAGAACTTGGGGGCGAGGGAGCCGATTTTAAAGAAGAAATGCAGGCCTTAGAAAAGCGCTTAGCAGAAAAAGATATGCCTCCTGCTGCGAAAGAAAGAGCGACGAAAGAACTAAAGCGTCTAAAACTCTCGAATGGTCATGCTGCCGAAGCTTCAGTCATTCGAAGTTATTTAGATCTCATCTTGGAGCTCCCGTGGAATGAAGTTTCTAAAGATCAGAACGATCTCAGCCGTGCTGAAACAATTCTGAACGAAGATCATTTTGGATTGAAGGATATCAAGGAGCGAATTCTGGAGTTCCTTGCTGTTCGGGCAAAAACAGATACTCACAAATCACCCATCATTTGCTTTGCTGGCCCTCCAGGCGTGGGAAAAACTTCACTCGCCAAATCTATTGCCCGAACACTCGACCGCAAGTTTGAGAGGATTTCTCTCGGCGGGATCCGCGACGAATCTGAGCTTCGAGGTCACAGACGAACCTATGTTGCTGCGATGTCCGGAAAAATTATTAATGCCATACGAAAAGCGGGAACCAGTAACCCGGTAATCCTCTTAGATGAAATTGATAAAATTGGTACTGATTACCGAGGTGACCCTGGATCCGCTCTTCTCGAAATCCTTGATCCGGAACAAAATAAATTTTTTACCGATCACTACTTAGACCTTGAATACGATCTCTCGAAAGTCATGTTTATCGCTACGGCGAATATATTGGACACGATTTCGGCGCCACTGAAAGACCGAATGGAAATCATTCCGCTCAGTGGTTACAGCGAAACGGAAAAAGTCGAGATTGCGAAACAATATTTGATTCCTCGCGAAAACAAGGATCACGGACTTTCGGAGTCGTACGTAAAATTAACCGACAAAGTACTGATTTCGATTATTCAAAATTACACTCGAGAATCTGGGGTAAGAAATCTGGAAAGAGAAATCGCCAAGATCTGTCGGAAACTTGTGAAGCAAATTGCGAAAACTGGCCATGAAGACGAAAATTTAAATCTGGATGAAAAAGCCATTGAGTCTCTTTTAGGAGTCCCACGTTTTAAAACGAGCTCCTTTGGAAAAATTCCAGAAGTTGGGGTTGTTACAGGACTCGCTTGGACGCCTTATGGAGGAGACCTCCTTACCGTCGAAGCCAACATCTTGGCTGGAAAAGGGAAAGTTCAAATCACCGGGCAACTCGGAGATGTCATGCAAGAATCTGCGAAAGCGGCTTTAAGCTATATCCGATCTCGGGCATACCGTTACGGACTTGATGAAGACTATTTTTCAACCAAAGACGTTCACATCCATGTACCCGAAGGCGCTATTCCAAAAGATGGCCCGTCGGCCGGTGTGACCATGGCGACAGCCATTCTTTCGGCCATTTTAAAAATTCCTGTTTCAAAAGAACTAGGAATGACTGGAGAAATTACATTAAGAGGACGGGTTCTCCCGATTGGCGGACTAAAGGAAAAACTTCTTGCCGCACGACGTGGCCAACTGAAGACTATTTTTTATCCGTTTGAAAACGAAAAAGATAAAGCAGATTTAGAAGCGCCCATTACCGAGGGACTTGAACTTATTCCGGTTTATCAAGTAGATGAAATCATCGAGAGGGTTTTAGCAGGTGTGGATTTAAAAAAATCCACGTCAGGCTTTTATGTTGATCAGAAGTCCAAAGGTTCGACCCTTGGCCCGAGCGGCCCGCTCCTGTGAAATTTTAAGATCTAGATAATTGTCACGATTGTCGTCACGTGAAAAGGTTGATTTGGAAACTCCATTTTCAACTGCCATTGAGGACATTCGCGTAGCAATAGTTTCTAACTTCATTGCAATGGCACTTTGGATTTGATTGAGAACTTGCTTGGCGCGTTCGAGTTCCAATTTTGCTTTTTTTCCAAACGAAAGTGAATCCACACGGAGCTGATCAATCCCAAGACCTTGAGCATGAAGGGGCTCAATTTTAATTTCGACAGGAGAATTGCCTTCTCCCATAGAAAGGATTTTTGGCTTTTGAGCATACTTTCCGGAAAGCGGAGCTTCTCCTTTGACCTCGCCCGTCTTGGCAAGCATATCGATTTCGCGCTTAGTCGTTTGAAATTCTTTGTTCATCTTTTTGAGTTCACTGTCACTATTTCCGCTCTTAGAGCAGTCATTTGCGATAGCAACGAGCTTTCCCACCCTCGTCTCTATTTCTGTAGCTAAATCACTCGTTTTTTCGAGATAGGCTTTCGCCTCAACTGCTGGGCCGCTAGTCACTTTTTCGGCATCCGCTGCGGTTTTCTTATCGTTTTTAGCCATAGCATTCGATTCATCGCGCTGCACTTTTCGAGCGCGTTTATCCTTCAATATTAAAGATGGATGATATGGATCAAACGGTAAGCCAGCCATTAGATAGAACTCCCAACCTAAATTATAACGTCGTGCGTCATTGTTGAGGGGGATTGTTTTTAAGTGCCCGAATTGCTTAGGAATTAGATCATGGATGTTTGGCTAAATGCGAGAAGCTACCTCTCACAATCCCGCATGAAATAATGAGCTTTAAAGCTTCCTCTGCAGAAATGTCCAAAGATACGGCCTTATTCTCCGGAACGATCATAAGAAACCCTGATGTTGGGTTGGGAGTCGTCGGAACAAAGACAGAGAGTTGCCGGCCGCTCGTCCCCGGAATAACACCCGCTTCAATTTCTTGGGTAACAAATCCGATCGAAGATGACTCAGCATGAGGAAAAGCAATCAACACAACGCGATTAAATTTAGTGAGACCCGATTGCGAAAAAGAATCAAAGATTTGCTTCGTGCTCGAGTAAATTAATTTTGCAAGTGGCAGGCGATCCACGATTCTCTCCAAAACGGCGAGAATCTGTTTTCCAATAAGACTCGGAGCTACAAGCCCGACAATCAGAATAAACATAATTCCAATAATGATTCCAAGTCCAGGAACTGGCTTCGTGTAGAAGGGAAGTAGTCGCCACAAGATCGGTTGAAAAATCGAATCAAACCAACGAAGCATCTGAACAATTAAGTAGATGGTAAGAGCAAGAGGAGCCGTGGAGAAAACCCCAACAATGAACAGACGTCGAAATTCTTTAAACATTCCAGACGAGATTAACTGGATTTCACTCTGAGAAACAAGGAGATCGATAGAAACGCATAGTTTGGAAACTAAGCTGAAGATGGGAGTCGAACCCACGACCTACGCATTACGAATGCGTTGCTCTACCAGCTGAGCTACTTCAGCATCATCAAAAAAATTATCTTACCCTACT